>CAKUKP010000089.1 GCA_934663625.1 uncultured Clostridia bacterium | reverse complement strand
TGCGAAGAAACGCTTCGTATTCTGCCCGAAGCCAGGCCCGCCGTGGAGGAGGATTACGCGAAGGAATTTCTGGATTACATTCTCGCCGTGAAGGTGGTGGGCGGAATCGATGCGGCCATCGCGCACATCGATCGGTATTCCACGCACCACAGCGAAGCCATCGTAACCCGCGATTATGCGGCGGCGGAACGCTTTACCGCGCGGGTCGATGCGGCGGCGGTGTATGTAAACGCTTCCACGCGCTTTACCGACGGCGGCGAATTCGGCCTCGGCGCAGAAATCGGCATTTCCACGCAGAAGCTGCACGCGCGCGGGCCGCTGGGTCTGAATCAGCTGGTTTCCTATAAATTCATCGTGCGCGGCGATGGTCAGGTGCGCGTCTGAGGGCGATATGCAATAAAAAACCGTCCGCAGTTTACCTGCGGACGGGATTGACCGACCATAGTCTATATTAACCGGTTGCCCGGAAGACGCATTATCCCAGCTGCTGCTTCAGGTTGTTCGACGTCTGACAAAGCTCGTCGATATCGGCCTGCGGCGCATTCTTCGTGGGATACCAGCCAAGCTGGTTCATTTTATCGAATACGGTATACTGATTGTTGAAGCATCCGTTCAGATTTTCGTTCAGAACCTGACGAAGATCGGGGCAGGATGCTTCCGGTATAAAGGTGGCATAGCCGTCGATCAGATACTTTTCCTGCGCGAGCAGGTCCTGCATACGATCCTGATCGTTCATCGTACAGGTTGCATTCGCATTATTTGCCATGGTTTTCCCTCCGCTTCTCAGATATGGCTGTTCAGATAATTGTACAGGCGGTCAAAGCGCTGGCGATGGTCGCCCGCGATCTGATTGGCAACGGCCTTCAGCTGCGCGTCCATAAATTCGGTCGCGTAGAATTCCGCCTTCTTGCACGCCACGTATTCGTGCTGCATCTGGTCGCCAAGAATCGTAAGGGACTTGGACTGGATCATCGAATTCTGATTTTGCATTTCATTCACTCCCTGTCGGTCAATCGATTTCTATTCTGTCGCTCTGCGCAAAAAACATGCATGGAAATGCATGGAATTATAAAAATTCTCACAATGTGCAAAACAATCAAAGAAAACGATTGCCAAAATAGAAGCTTTGTGATAATATTGTAGTAGAAAGTACTGTAAATACAGCTTTGTACTTCGGATTCTGTGCGTATATATGGAGGTATGTATCATGAAGCTTGCATTGTTGGTTGCAAATCGCGGCTTTTTTCCGAGTTCCGTAATCGAATCCGCTTACGCGGATATGCGCGCCGCCGCCGCAAAGGTGGGCGTTGCGCTGCTCGAAATTGAAAAGGATCGCGTAAAATACGGCGCGGTGGAAACCACGCAGGAGGGCATGATCTATCATGATTTCCTCGAAGAGCATCACGGCGAATACGACGGCGTGATCATCTGCCTGCCGAACTTCGGCGATGAAAACGGCATCAAGGCCGCGCTGCGCGATGTAAATGTGCCCGTGCTGCTGCAGGCGTATCCGGATGAAATCGGTAAGATGGATTTCGCAAATCGCCGCGACGCGTTCTGCGGAAAGCTGGGTCTGTGCGCGGTATTTAAGCAGATGAACTTCAAGTTCACCTCCGGAAAGCCCTTCGTGATGCATCCGCTGAGCGCCGCGTTTGAGCGCGAGCTGCGCGAATTTGCGTCGATCTGCAACGTGGTTCGCCGGATGCGGTATATGCGCCTCGGCGTATTCGGCGCGCGCACGACCGCGTTCAAATCCGTCCGCTATGATGAAGGCGCGATGGAAGCGCGCGGCTGCGATGTGGAATCCTTCGATATGACCATGGTGATGGAGCGCTATGAAACGATTTCCGTAGATGATGAAGCGGCGAAGCGCTTCCGCGAAAAACTGATCGCCACCGGCGATTACAGCGATGCGCCCGCCTACGCGCTGGACAATCTTTCCCGCTTCGGCGCGACGATGGAAGCCTTCATCACCGAACAGAAGCTGGACGCGATCGCGATTCGCTGCTGGAGCGAATTGCAGCACCTTCTGCACATCGCGCCCTGCGCGCTGCTGGGCATCTTCAATTCACTCGGCGTACCGGCGGCGTGCGAAACGGACGCTTCGAATTCCATCGCGATGATGGCGCTGCACTGCGCGTCCGGTCTGCCCGTGGGCTGTCTGGACATCAATAACAATTATGGCGAGGACGAAAACAAGGCCGTGCTGTTCCACTGCGGACCGCTGCCGATCGAACTGATGGTCAAGCCCGGCCACATCGAAGAACATCTGATGTTTACCAAAACGCAGGGCGTGAACTGCTCCTGGGGCGTAAACGTGGGTCACATCAAGCCCGGCGTGATCACGATCGCGGGCGCGCGCACTGAAAACGGCGAAGTGCATTACTTCGTTGAGCGCGCGGAAATTACCGATGATCCCATCGAAGAAGGCTTCTTCGGAACGCCCGGCGTAATCCATATGGAAAACCTTCAGGATAAGCTGTTCTCCATGCAGAACGAAGGCTTCCGCCATCATGCGATCATCACGCCCGGCGATCATGTGCGCGAAGTGGAAGAAGCGCTGTCCAAGTATCTGGGCTATACGCGCATCAAGCTCTGATCGATTTTTGGCAGGAGGAAATTATGGCATATATCGGAATCGACGTCGGTACGACCGGCAGCAAAGCCACCGTAATTGAAAATTCCGGCGAAATCGTATTGAGCATCTACCACGAATACGATCTGGAATTTCCCGGAGCGGGCAGAGTGACCATGAACCCAAACCGCGTCTGGAACGCCGTAAAGCTTGCGCTTCAACAGGCGGCGGCGCAGTACGCGAAGCCCATCGACGCCATCGCGGCGGCTTCCTTCGGCGAAGCGGTCGTATTCATGGGCGAAAACGATCAGCCCGTGTGCGACAGCATCTTCTATACCGACGTGCGCGGCACGGAAAGCCTGGATGAACTGCGCAGTCGGGTGGATGTGGATCATTTCCAGCACAGAACCGGCATGCAGATCAATTTCATGTATACGCTGCCGAAGCTGATGTGGGTGCAGAAGAATGAACCCTGGATTCTGGAAAAGACCCGCAAGCTTTTGCCCTACAGCTCCTACATCGCTTATATGCTCTCCGGCGAAGCCGCCAGCGACGGATCCCTGTCCTCCCGTATGCTGCTGTTCAACCGCCTTACGATGGATTGGGATTATGAAACGCTGGATACCTTCGGCATATCCCGCGAATGGATGCCGAAATTTGTGCCCGCCGGCGCGACCGTCGGCAGAATTCTGCCCTCCGTGGCGAAGGAACTTGGCATACAGGGCAATCCGATCATCGTATCGGGCGTGCATGATCAGATCGCGGCTGCGCTGGGCGCGGGCGCGCTGCATTCCGGCGATGTGGCGGACGGCATCGGAAGCGCCGAATGCATCAGCGCCGTGCTGCCGGATACGGATATGGATTTCAAGGGTATGTTTCAGTATAATATCTGCGCGGAGCCGCACGCGGTGCCCAGCAGGTATCTTTCGCTGGTGTTTTCCAATACCGCGGGCGCGGCGCTCAAATGGTATCGCGACACCTTTGAACGCGAGCTGCGCGAAAAGTGCGATGCGGCGGGGAAGAACACCTATGCCGAGCTGAATAAAAGCCTGACCGATGCGCCGTCGCCGCTTCTGTTCCTGCCGCATCTGGCGGGCACCGGCACGCCGTACATGGATTCGGCGGCGAAGGGCGTGGTGATGGGGCTGACGCTGGCCTCCGGCAAGGCCGATCTGTACCGCGCGATCATCGAGGGCAACAATTATGAGATGCGCTACAATCTGGAGCTTCTGCACCGCTACGGCATGAAGTTCGATGCGCTTACCGCGGTCGGCGGAGGCGCAAGCCCCGAAGCGCTGCGCATCAAGGCGGATATCCTGCAAAAGCCGATCTACATGCTCAATACCACGCAGGGCGGTACGGTGGGCATGGTGATGCTCTGCGGCCGCGCGGCTGGACAGTTTGCAAGCTTTGAACAGGCCGCGGAAGCGCTGGTGCGCAAAACGGGCTGCATCGAGCCGAGCGCAAAATACCGCGATCAGTACGATGAAAAGTATGAACAATACAAGAAAATGTACGATGCGGCGAAGGCGGTATATCAAAAATAGGCGATATTTTCCGCGGAAACAACAAAATATTCCGGTATTCTTGACTTTGCTTGACAAAACAAAGTTAACGATGTAAAATGAAGCATAGGTTTTTGCGTATAATTGCGCATAATCTGTTGCGTAGGCGCAAAAGCGATCGAATGCGTTTTAACGGGCTCGCCCGTTTGAACAAAATATAAGGAGGAACCAACAATGAAGAAAATCCTGGTAGTTCTCTTGGCACTGGTTCTGGCACTGTCTGCGTTCGCAGCGATGGCAGAGGAAAAGGAATTTGACGTCCGCGTTCTGGTATGGAAGTTCGATGATACCTACGGATCTTCCGTTCGTCAGGCAATGATGGATTCCGCCGAAAAGGTCGGCGAAGAACTGGGCTGCAAGATCAATCTGACCCTGTACGATGCTGCAGACGATATGGCGAAGCAGGTTGAGCAGGCGACCATGCTGGTCGGCGAAAAGCCGGACTTCATCATCATCAACCTGGCTGAGGTCGCTTCCGGCCAGCAGCTGGTGGATATGTTCACCGCGGCAGACATCCCCTTCCTGTTCTACAACAAGGAACCCTCCGCTGAAACCGTGCAGTCCGTAGTCGTAGACTCCGGCTCCATCTTCATCGGCACCAATCCGCGCGAAGCGGGCGATATGCAGGGCGAAATCCTGGCGGACATCTGGGCCGCAGATCAGTCCATCGACCTGAATGGCGATGGCAAGCTGCAGTTCGTTGAATTCGAAGGCGAACCCAACAACCCCGAAGCGATCGCGCGCACCCAGTATTCTGAAGAAACCGCGATCCTGAACGGCGTGCCGCTAGAGCCCGCGCTCGATGAATACGTAATCGTAGCGAACTGGGATACCGCACAGGCGCAGGAAAAGATGACCGCGACCTTCGCAGCCCATCCGGAAATCGAAGTTGTATTCTGCAACAACGATAACATGGCGCAGGGCGTTATCGCGGCGCTGAACGCAGTCAACTACAACACCGGCAAGGAAGGCGATCCCAAGGTTGCCGTTATCGGCGTTGACGCCATCGACGCGGCGTTCGAGCTGATCAAGGCTGGCAAGATGACCGCTACCGTTAAGCAGGACGGCGACGCGATGGGCTATGCCAACATCCGCATCGCAGCCAACTACCTGATGACCGGCACCTGGCTGGAAGGCACCGATTACACGATGGCGGACGACGGCTATTCCGTACGTATCCCCTACGCGAAGATCACCGAGTAATCATGATTCAGCTGCCGGTAAAATCGGAATAAAACTCCCATGGGAGGCGGCGCTTTCCACCGCCTCCCGATTTTCTATTTCATACAAATCTCAATCTGAACCCTCATCCGGAAGTGTGAGCGTTCCGATTGAGACTGGTATAGATTAATAAAGTGCGGTGAATTGAATGCAGCAATCACAATACCTGCTTGAGATGGACGGCATCGTAAAGCAATTTCCCGGCGTGAAGGCGCTGGATCACGCACAGCTGAAGCTGCGCCCCGGAACCGTGCACGCCCTGATGGGCGAAAACGGCGCGGGAAAATCCACGCTGATGAAATGCCTGTTCGGCATATACAAAAAGGACGAAGGAACGATCAAAGTGGAGGGGCAGGAGGTCGCCTTTTCCAATCCCCGCCACGCGCTGGATAACGGCGTCGCTATGGTGCATCAGGAATTGAATCAGGTGCTGCGCCGCAACGTTATGGAAAACGTATGGCTCGGCCGTCTGCCGATGAAGCATGGCTTCGTCGATACGCGGAAGATGTACAACGATACCATGAAGGTGTTCAAGGATCTGGAAATCGAAGTTGATCCGAAAAAAATCATCGGCGATCTTTCCGTATCGCAGCGCCAGATGGTGGAAATCGCCAAGGCGGTATCCTACAACGCAAAGATACTGGTGCTGGACGAACCGACCTCGTCGCTTACCGAAAACGAGGTTGAACATCTGTTCCGCATCATGAAGAAGCTGACAGCGAACGGCGTGGGCATCATCTACATTTCCCATAAGATGGATGAAATCCTGCGCATTTCGGATGAAGTGACCATCATGCGCGACGGTCAATGGATCGCCACGCGCAGCGCGAAGGAGCTCAGCACCGATGAAATCATCCGCCTGATGGTAAACCGTTCCTTCGAAAACCGCTTCCCGCCGAAGATCAATCATCCGGGCGATGTGCTCTTGAAGGTGGAAAACCTCACCGGTAAATATGAACCGACCTGCCACAACGTAAACTTCGAACTGCGCAAGGGCGAAGTGCTGGGCATCGCCGGTCTGGTGGGATCGCGCAGAACGGAACTGCTGAACACGCTGTTTGGCTATTACGCGCGCGAGAGCGGCAAGATCACATTAAACGGCAAGGAAGTATCCAATAATTCCGCCTTCGAATCCCAGCGCAGCGGCTTTGCGCTGCTGACGGAGGAACGCCGCGCGACGGGCATCATTCCGCTGTCCAGCGTGGGCTTCAATTCCACCATTGCAAACATTCGCGCTTACGGCAGCCCGCTGCTCTCCAACCGCAAGATGGCGAAGGATACCAAGTGGGTCATCGATGCGATGCACGTAAAAACGCCGAGCGGCAGAACGCTGATCAAATCGCTGTCCGGCGGCAATCAGCAGAAGGTTATCATCGGGCGCTGGCTGCTGACCAATCCCGATGTGCTGCTGCTGGATGAACCTACGCGCGGCATCGACGTCGGCGCAAAATACGAAATCTATCAGTTGATCCTGCAGCTTGCCAGCGAAGGCAAGGGCGTTATCATGGTTTCTTCCGAAATGCCGGAACTGCTGGGCATCTGCGATCGCATACTGGTCATGTCCAATGGACAGCAGGCGGGCATCGTAGAGCGCGGCAAGGATTTCGGCGATATTCCGGGCGAACAGGAAACCATTCTGGCGCTGGCTGCAAAGTATGTTTGAGGACAAGCTGTAGAAAGAGGGAATTGATATGAAAAATACGAAGCGCACCATCGCTACGATTGTGGCGGCTCTGTTTGTGGTAGTAGGCGTATTCTTCGGCGCACTCGGCTTCATCGGACAGGGTTACTACGATGGAGCGACCGCTGTACTCGGCTGCAAAAAGGCGGAAACGATCAACTACTTCCAGGATCCTTCGCTCGTCACCGGCGTTTCCAAGGATGCGAGTGCCGAGCGCATCATCGCCTATCTGACCGATACCTGCGGTATGAACCGCGAAGATATCGAAGAAGTGGTCAACCGGAACACGGTATACGCCAAGGCGGTTGCAGATTCGGGCAACATCAACGCGCTGCTTGAGTTCCTGCAGACGAATCGCGGCATCACCGTGGAAGAGGCGCGCGAGGTTTTGAAGGATGAAACCACGAAGGCGGAAGCGGCGCAGGAATATGTTTCCGTCACCGTGAAGGAAGCGCTGGGCTGCACCGATGAAGAGGTCGCCGCGCTGGAAACCGACGAAGGCATGGCAGAAGCGGTTCGCAGCGGCCTTACCAAGCTCAAGACCGATAACGGCTTCAAGACCACGCTGTTCAACAACGCGATACTGTATCTGTTTATCGGTATCATCCTGTTCATCGTCGGCGGCGCCTATTTCTTCATCAAGCTGATGGATGATTCCAAGAAGACCAAGGTCGGAAAAACCGTGAAGGTCAACCCGAAGGCGGTGAAGGTCGGCGAATTTTTGCTGAACTACGCGCTGTACATCATTCTGATTGCGATTCTGGTTGCGGTTTGCATCGCACGCCCGAAGTTCCTGGACGTCAACAACATCCTGAACATTCTGAAGCAGGCATCCACGAAGGGCATCCTGGCGCTGGGCTGCGCGGGTCTGATCGTGCTTGCCGGTACCGACCTTTCGATCGGTCGCATATTGGGTCTTTCTGCGGCGGTTACGGCTTCGCTGGTACAGGCGGTGAATTATTCCTCCCGCATGTTCCCGCAGATGACCACGCAGCTGCCCCTGTTCATCCCGCTGCTGGCTTCCATCGCGGTGGCAGTGATCTTCACGCTGATTAACGGCTTCGGCGTGGCGAAGCTGCACCTGCACGCCTTCATCATCACGCTGGGCACGCAGTTGATCGCGCAGGGTCTTTGCTGCATCTACATCGAATCGCAGCCTTCCGGCACGGCGCAGGCGCTGTCCACCTTCGATCAGAAATTCATCGATGTCGCGGCGGGCAACCTGACCATCGGCACGATGCGCATTCCGCTGGTGGTGCTGTACTTCATCGGCATCGCGGCGATCATGTGGGTCGTCTGGAACAAAACCCGCCTCGGTAAGAACATGTTTGCGGTCGGCGGCAATACCGAAGCGGCGGCGGTTTCCGGCGTAAACGTCGCCAAGACGATCATGCTGGTATACCTGATCGCAGGTATCCTGTACGGCACGAGCGCTTTCCTCGAAGCGGCGCGCATTACCTCGGTCGGCGCGAATACCGGTTTGAACTATGAAACCGATGCGATTTCCGCGTGCGTCGTCGGCGGCGTATCCTTCTCCGGCGGCGTGGGCACCATTCAGGGCGTCGTGATCGGCGCGGTCATTCTGCAGGCGATCAACTATTCGCTGCAGTTCTTGGGCGTGAACCCCTATCTGCAGTACGTCGTTCGCGGTCTGATCATCATTCTGGCGGTATCCATCGACGTTCGCAAGTACATCGCGAAGAAGTAATATGGCGGATTTCGAGAAGTTTTCAAAATCCGAGCGCAGCGCCCGAACCGAGATGGAAACGGCGGCAAAGTCCGGAACGGAAAAGAAGGACTTTCAAAAGGAGCTGTACGAGCGCACCGGCGATGAAAAGTTCGCCAAAACCTACAAGACGCGCGGCAGGCTGTACGATAATATTCATCTCAGTCTGCGAACGATGGATATCATCATCGTCGTCACCTGCGTTTTGATCGTAGCGGCAATCGTTGTCGGCGTGCTGATCGGACAATAATAATTCTGAAAAAGAGAACATCCCCGATATCGAATAAACGGTATCGGGGATGCTTGCGTATTTATGCAACTGTCAGTCTACCAGATTGAACGCCGCCTTCAGATCGGTGATTTCATCATCGGTAATCGGTACAATGCCGCCGATTTCACTGGCGGATATGATCGAATGCGCCGTGGCTTCGGCGACCTCCAGCCGGTCGAACGCCTTCAGCAGCGATTCGCCGGTGGTTACGATGCAATCGTTCTGATAGATGATCGCGGGCACGCGGTTGCTGAACTTCCTGGAAGCCGCCACGGGATCGGTGTAAATCGCGCCGAACGGCTCCTTCGCGGTTTCGCGCAGCAGAATATAGC
>CAKUKP010000088.1 GCA_934663625.1 uncultured Clostridia bacterium | reverse complement strand
CCATGATCGTCCTTTCGGTAATCTTCAGCTGACCCTTCTTCATGCCGTGCGCCGCCATCTGCTTCGGCAGCAGGTAATTCTTCGCAATCTTGCACTTTTCCTGCTGCGTGTAGCTGGGCACCTCGATCACTTCCATGCGATCGAGCAGCGCGCGGTCGATCGGATCGGTGGAATTCGCCGTGGTGATGAACAGCACATCCGACAGATCAAACGGCGCTTCGATGTAGTGATCCTTGAAATTCTGATTCTGTTCGGGATCGAGCGCTTCCAGCAGCGCCGCCGCGGGATCGCCGCGCATATCGTGCGCGATCTTATCGATCTCATCCAGCAAAAATACCGGATTGGTGGTTCCGCATTGATGAATCGATGTGATGATTCTGCCGGGCATCGCGCCGATATAGGTTTTGCGATGGCCGCGGATTTCCGCTTCATCGTGCACGCCGCCCAGCGACATCTGGGTGAACTTGCGGTTCAGCGCGCGGGCGATGGATTTTGCGATCGACGTTTTGCCCACGCCGGGCGGGCCGACCAGACAGATGATCGGGCTTTTCAGATTATCGGTATACTTGCGCACCGCCAGATATTCGATCAGGCGATCCTTAACTTCCTTCAGCCCGTAATGATCCTCATCCAGCACCCTGCGCGCGCGAATAACGTTGATTTCCGATTCCTGGCGCACGCCCCACGGCAGTTCCAGCATATATTCGATATAATTCTGGCTCACGGAGGATTCCGGCGACTGCGCCGCCGTGCGTGCCAGCCGCTTCAGTTCGCGCGAAACCTTATCGCGCGCTTCATCGGGCATTTTGCTCTCCGCCAGCTTTGCGCGGTATTCGGCAATTTCTTCATCGCCGTCGTCGCCCAGTTCATCCTGAATGGCGCGAATCTGTTCGCGCAGATAATATTCATGATTGGCGCGATCCATCGCTTCACGCACGCGCTGCTGAAGCTTTTCCTCCAGTTCGGCGATGCTGATTTCCTCCGCCAGCGCGTCCATCGTATCCTCCAGACGCATATTCACATCGAACGTTTCCAGCAGCTTCTGCTTTGCATCGATTTCCAGAATTACCGCCGAGGCAGCCATATCGCAGAGGACGGCAGGGTTCTTCTCCCCTTCCAGCGTCGCGATCAGATCCGGCATTTTGTTGCCGCGCTGCTTGAGCACCATGCGCGCAAGCTTCACGATCATGTTCATCCGCGCCGCCTGTTCATACGAAATGTCGTTCTCCGCATCCCGCTGCACGGCGATCTGCGCGTGCTGTGTATCACCGGATTCCAATACGTCCAGCAGCATGCCGCGCGCCGTTCCTTCCACCAGCAGGCGCACGGTCTGATCCGGCATCGGCAGCGTCTGCTTGATGCGAACGATCGTACCCACCGTATACAGATCCGCCAGCTGCGGATGCTCCGTCATGGAATTGCGCTGCGCCACGACGAACATTTCTCCATCATAGCGCTGAAGCGCTTCGTTCACAGCGGCAACGCTGCGTTCGCGCCCCGCATCCAGCGTAACTACGCAATTCGGAAATACCACGAGCCCGCGCAGCGGCAACATCGGGAGCGTGGTGATTTCGCGTTTCGGTTTCTGATTCAAATATCCGTCCTCCAAATTGTTTCTGGTTTCTATTATACATGTAAGCTATTAAGATTCAAGCAATACCGACTGGTACTTTCTATCGGTACAGCCAGCCTATGGATATATATTATACAAATGCCGGGGATGCGAGTTCCATCCCCGGCGCATGACCGTTGCTTTTGTATCGTAACTGACTCTATCGAGGGTTATTCTCCGTCGTCCTCAAATTCCCCGTCGTCAAATTCTTCTTCATTGAAATCGGAATTTTCAATGATATCGATCAGCTTTTCCGCCAGCGATTCTTCCACGGGCACAAATTCTTCCATATCGTCGCCCACGGGAACCACTTCCATCACAAACGCTTCGCGGCGTTTTTCGCAGCTTTCGCATTCGCCGGATTCGCAGTCGCCGCATTCATTTTCGGTCATCTCCGCCAGCAGCGCGTATTCCTTGCCTTCGTAAAAGAGGTAATCCAGAACCTCCATGGTGATTTCGTTGCCGTTATCGTCCTCGAATACGACCAGATCCTGTTCGTTGTTCTCCATTTTTCGCACTCCTTTGAGTGTATTTCAGCCCAGCCGATAGAAGCATTATATCGCATCACGCCGAAAAACGCAATGCGATATAATTGTTTTTACAGTTTCTTTTTAGTTCAAAGAAAATAATTACAACACGGTCAGTTCACTACAAATGGCATATTCCAAGCAGTTATCTTATTCCATGCAGGATTGCAATCTTTATCAGTCATAGTCCAGCTATGTTAGTATTCACAAAACTAATGTTTCCCATGCTTAATATAAGAATCAATTGCCCGGCCAGTAGTAGTAAATAATACTATTCTTATCTAAATTGCGAATTGAACCCCAATAGTATTCACCTCCATCCTTGTTTTTCACTTTTTTACCAAGCTGTTTCGCTTTATTATTTACCTCCGACAGTGTATTGCATCGATTATTCTGAGCCCCCGCCTGCGAAATGTATGGCGTTTCTGATCCTTGCGGATATAGCATAAATACATGTCCATCATATACACCAACTACTAAATACCCTTCATTAGTTTTAGAAACCGCTTGTTGCAAAACAGTTTTAGAACCATTACCAAGTTTTATCCAGCCATTATTCTCTGCATTTATCTTAGCCCAATTATAAACTACAGACGCACCACCAGCATCTATCCACGGTGCACCAACGGCTCTACAGACATCTCTGACATACCAAGTACAATAAGTCGAACCGTCTGGTGTTCTTTCGTAGAAGCCACGATTCTGATCATTACTATTTCTGTATTCCAGTTGAAACTTATATCCTTGCCCATCAACATCAAATTGGTTAATTATATCTCGTAGATTATCCACATCAGGATATGCACAATCATTATCAAGATAATAATACGGTCTTGTTGGTGTTCCATTTACAACCTTCTTTGTTTTCGTAGAAAAATCGATTACAATATTGCCTTGACTATCTGTAGTTGTTTTAACATCACTATTAATTTGTGGCTCGCCCTTGCCACGTTGTTTGAGCGTTACAGTCGTAGTCGTTGACGATGACTCATTTTCACCATATGCCGTTATAAGGATATTATATGTTCCTTCCGTCGAATCAGCTTTAGGATAGAACTTAGCAACCCAGTTGGTTTCTTCGTATCTATATCCCTCAATATCGCCTTTTCCGTCAAAATACCAATTGTTTTGATATCCTCTATGCGGACTATTCTCACTGTCGTGATCCCATTTTTCATCTACCAAAAGATCGCCGAATTCGAATGTTACATATTTCATGTTCTTCGCAGAAACAGAGATATTAAATACGTTATTTCCACTATTATTTACAGATGCCGGTGTTACAGAATGAACCACGACAGACGGAGAATCAGTTTCCGACTTAATTGTTGTTTTCTGTTCTTCTTCCTTGTCATATTCATCTGCCGGAATATCTAGCTTCTTGTTGCCCTTCACAACCACCGTTATTTTAGCCAGTTTCTTCCAGCTTGTATCTTCGCAGGACGCAACCAGATGAAGCGTATATTTGCCCGGCTCGTTCAAAGGCGCACGAGTACCATCCAGATACAAATCGTGCAAATCTTCCAGATTCACGTAGTTCGTATTGGCTACCCCCTGACTGCAATATCGGTTATTCCTATCATCGCCATCCCAACCATCAATCTGATAGGTTATGCGGTTCAAAGGACTTCCGATCGAAGCCACCTCTCCGGGAATAATCCACTTAGAGCCGACTTCCATTTCCAAATTTTCCAGTCCAAAGTATCCTTCGATCTTCGTAGATGTTGCAGGCGTGGATACGTTTTCATCCGTTTTTTCCGATTCGCCGCTATCTGCTCCATCGTCGGATGTATTTGCAGCCGTTTCACCCGTTACGGTTACGGTAATTTCATCCAGCTTTGCCCACGTATCATCAGCGCACTTCGCAACCAGATGCAGGTTATATTTCCCCGGAACGTTCAACGGCGCGCGCGTACCATCCAGATACAGCTCGGTTAAGTCTTCCAAATTCACATAATCCGCATTGGCCACTTCCTGACTGCAATAACGGTTGTTTCCATCATCGCCATCCCAACCGTCAATCTGATAGGTTATACGAACCAGCGGACTTCCGATCGAAGCTACTTCTCCCGAAATGCTCCACTTGGAGCCGACTTTCATTTCAAACGAATCAGGTTTGAAATAGCCGTCAATTTCAGTCGAATTCAGGATGTCTTCAGGCGTTCTTTCCTGATCATCGCCATGCTGTTCTCCTTCTTCGGACAAACTCCGGTCAGTTACATGCTGTTCGCTGCTTTCGTTCGAAGCCCCTCTATCCTCGCTATATTGTTCATTTCCCTCGTAGGCATTATCCTGTCCATCCGCTGCAACATACAACGTGATTTCAGCCAATTTTGCCCACGTTTCATCTGCGCATTTCGCTACAAGGCTCAGTTTATATTTGCCAGGCGCATTCAGCGGCGCATTGTTCGTATCCAGATACATATCCGTCAGGTCTTCCAGATTCACATAATTCGTATCCCACACTTCTTGACTGCAATAACGATTGTTCTGATCATCGCCGTACCAGCCGTCAATCTGATAGGTTATGCGGCTCAATGGACTTCCGGATGATAACACTGCGCCGGAAAGCCGATACACATTGCCAATTTGCAATTGAACGTTGTCCCATTCGAAATAGCCATCCAATTGGGTTACTTCATAATCACCCTGTCCATCATCGCTCAAATAGTCTTCCTCAACCGGAAATTCTTCGCTCAGATAGTCTTCCTCTTCCGACCAATCATCGCTCAAATAATCTTCTTCAACCGGCCATTCTTCACTCAGATAGTCTTCCTCTTCCGACCAATCGTATTCTTCCCAGTTGGACTCTTCATAAGTGGATTCAACCATTCTAAAATAGAAATAATCGCCCCACGCATAATTGTCCTCAGACGCATATGCACCCACGGCAAGTTTATAGTTCGTACCCACGGAGAGCTGTCCGGGATTGAACCAATAGCAGGATGCATCCTGATGATCTTCATTATATACAACGACGTCATTATCAACATCGCGCACCGTTACCTTATACCATGCAGCGCCATCCACGGGCGGCCATACAATGTTGCCAATTTCATCTACAGGCAGCAACTTGATTTTCTGATTTCGATTTTCACCATTATCCCAAATCGATACCTTTTCTTCATCCGCGTTATATCGACCCAAATCCATCTGTTCTGCATATATGTCCGGCGCACCAATCGCAAATGCGCTTCCTGCGCAAATCAGTATTACGATCACACATATCAAAATGCATATGATTCCTGTTCTTTTCATTCTATTTCCTCCTTCTAACATCGGTCAACCTGCTATTTGTTCCGCACTGCATTCTTCAGCGCATGAAATGGATACGCTATTTCAGCGCAAATACCCATACTTGGAAGAAACCCAGCCTTTTTCACCCTCAAATTCAATGTAATACCATGTTACGCCTCTATTATCTTTCTGGCTTTTTCCCAAATAACGAACTACACGACCCGCCTTTAACGATCCAATCGTATCGTAATTCAGCCCGGGGCCAGTACGGATATTGCACTTACCGCCGGATATCGCAACGCTCTGACCGGACGTTGCGGATTTATTAGATCCACTGCCAGACAATGATGATCCGGAAGAAGTTGATGCGCGGTTTTCCACTATCGCATACTTCGATGAAACCCAGCCCGTCCGTCCGTTCATTGAGATTTTGTACCATTCTACCTGACGATCGTCTTTTCTGGTTTCACCTGCATAAAGTGCTCTTTGACCTTCATGTAAAACGCCCAATTCCTCTGCATTTTTGCTGGGCGCGGAACGTACCTTCACATCTCCCGTTGCACGCACATATGTACCTGTCTGTTGAGAATTCTCCTGCTCCGAAACTTGCGCTTGGCTGACCGGCTCGGCGGTTGCCGGCGTTTTAAGCTCGCTGTTTTGTTCTCTGAATTGTTTAAACCTTTCCGCTTTGTCCGATTGACTGTCGTCCACGGCGGCTACTCTAATTTGATTGTTGGTATCCGATTCGGATTCTACTTCTTTTCCGATGGCTGCCTTATCCATCGGGAAGGAATCCGGATAGATTACATTTTCCGTTTCACCACTTAACAGATCATACAGCCCACCATATCTAGTTCCCGTATCCTGTACGCCGGTTCCTTGCGCATCAAAACGTAACGTCATATTCTCATAAGAATCGCCGTTGTAAAGATTAATATTAATCACGCCATTTCGGCGATAGATAATATCCTTGATCTCATTTCCATTATTCTCTTCGTTTTTCAGAATCTCTGACGCGCCCTCCAATTCTTCCAATTGAGAACGAGTAATGTATATACCGCCCAGTTCCACCATTTCGAGTTTATCCAGCGTAAAGTAATACGGCTTCTGTACATTGCCATCGGGCGCAATTGATTCCTTTTCGAATTCTCCGTTTCCATTGTAAGAATAGCCTTCATAGTTATTCAAATCAACGTTGAAAGGTACTCCACCCATTACGATCCAAAAATCGTTTGCTACGCCATTCTCGCCCTCATCTATTTCAGTTGCCAAAAGAATCGACGCGCCCCGATCGAACTTTCCGAGGCTGCGATAGCTTTTTCCGGATTGGATGCTCGTGCAGTACGATGGACTTACAAACCACAGTTTTTCCGCGACTGTATCATCCAACAGCGCGAAAGCTTCCTGCTGACCATCTCCATCATAATCATCATTAAAAAAGAAAACAATTTCTGCATCCGGTGCAGCGTCTGCGAGCCGTTCACGAAGAGTCACTTCGCTTTCGGTATCATTCTGCACCGTTTCCATTACAGCTGTTGAAAAAGCGCCCATTAGAAGCACCACCATTAATACAACTGCCAAAGCTTTCTTTAATCCCCTACGCATAATGTACCCCCTTACCCTCTTTTGTATTATCAGGCGAAATTCGTTTTCGCCTGAACTTCACAATTATCAGCAATGCAACACACATTGGTCATTATTATTTCACATTTTATTCTATCATATATTCCATTGTAAATCTACTGTTTTTTTGAATTTTTGTTCTTTAATTTACTCTATTCACTCCAACATGCAATGCTTATTTCAATTCGCTATATGGAGCTATACACAAAGACACGGGAATTAATACCTTAAGCGGTACTTTCCCGTGTCTTTGTGTATTAATCGTTCTGTGCAATTGCACAACTCACGATTTCTTTTTAGTTGTTTCCGTCAGCGGTACGCAGGTGCCGTCGGGATATTCCACGATGGTCTGCGTGAGCTGGGCGCGCATCTGCGTGCGAAACGCCTTCAGATAGGCTGCACGGCACTTCTGCCGTTCCGCCTGTTCTTCCTGCGTCAGATCGCGTTCGCGCGCCAGCCGCGTAAAATAATTGATTCTTTCGATATTTGCTTTTTCCATTGATTTCTCCAGATAGCGATTTTGGTTATTTCAGCCGGTAGGTGATCTGCACATCCGCCGATACGTTGATCTGCGCCGCGCGCACCGTGGTGCCCGCTCCCGCATCCGCGCTTTCGGACTTCATGATGTACGCCCGCGAATCCGTATTGTAATAGCTGTACTGTTCATTTTCGGAAATCGTAACCACGCTGTCGATTTCCTCGCCGGATGCTTCGGCGATGACCTCCGCCTTTTCGCGCGCGTCCTGCACCGCCTTCTTCAGCGCGTCCTTCTTCGCCTGCGAATCATCCTTTACGGAGAAGGTGATCGAATCGAAGGTGTTCGCGCCTACGGCGAACGCCGCATCGATGTACGCGCCCAGCGCATCGATATCCTCCGTGTGGATCGAAAGCCGCTCATCGATGCGGTATCCGGTCAGCTTGCTATCGTTTTCGGAATAATCGTACATGGGATAGATGTTGATATTATCCGTGGAGATGTTCTTCGCATCCAGACCGGCCTCCTCCATCGCCTTGCATACCGCTTCGATGGTTTCATTGGCCTGCTGCTGAATCACGGATAAATCCGCGCCCGTGTAGCTTACGCCCAGCGACGCATAGGCGATATCCGCATCCAGATATACCGTTCCGCTGCCCGTTACGTTCAGCGTCTTTTCCGCCAGCGCAGAAGCGCCGATCAGCATCAGCATTGCAAGTACGATCGATAATACCTTTTTCATTTGTTGCATTCTCCTTTATTCAAACAGCAGCACATACGCGATCGCCGGATCAAAATCGCCCTCGCGCGTTTTGGAATCGCGAACATCGCCGATGCCGCCGACTGCCGCCGCAAAATCATCCAGATATGCGCCCGGCAGTTCAACGCGATAGGTAATTTCCTGATCCACGCCGTTTTCGCGCGTCACGCTGCCTTCATATTCGGACGCGAGCTGTTCCAGCGCATTGCACGCCGAATCCAGATTTTCCACCCGAATTTTCTTCCAGCACGCGTAATCCGTTTCATTCGGCGCACTTTCCGTCAGGATTGCGCTTTCGCCGTCGCTCGCGATCATGTGCGCCGCCGCCTTTTCCGCCGAATCCGCCTTGAAGAGCGGCGTTGTCGTTTCCACTGAATCTTCAGCGGCAACCGGCACCGGTGCAGATTTCAGCATTTCATCGTCCGTCCCCTGATCCGTATCCGTCGATTCCATCGCGGAGCCAAGCATTACGCCGTCCATCCCCGAATCCGTATTCAGATCGTTTTTCTGATTGCCGATCAGCGTTATGCTGCCCACCAGCACGACCGCCGCAGCCGCCACCGCGGTGAGCGAACGAATCCATGTATTCTTCCTTTTCCGCCCGCGTTCACGCTTTACCGCGGATCGCCACGCCGCCTGTGCTTCCAGCGGTACAAATGTATCCGCATCGATATTTCGAAGCGCATCGCGCAGAAATTCCGCCCGCTTCAATTCATCGCCGCACGCGGCGCATCCTTTCGCATGTTCGCACATTGCGCGCACATCATCCGGCGATAATTCGCCATCGATATAGGCGTCCAGCGCCGATGTAAATTCATCACATTTCATGTTTGCGCGCCCCCCTTTCCTTCATACACCATTTAGACGCGGCTTTCGCCAAAAAGTTCCGGAATTGTTCTTAATTCTTCGCGTAATTTCATTCTGCCGCGGCTGATGCGGGATTTGATCGTGCCCACGTTGATATCCAGCGCCGCCGCAATTTCTTCATAGGTCATGCCCTGGATATCGCGCAGCACGATGGCGGATCGCATATCCTCCGGCAGGCGCGCGATCGCGGCGTTCAACTGGCGGCGCGTTTCGGAATTCATCGCGTGTCTTTCGGGCGATATGCCCTCGTCCACCGGCGACCAGCCCTGATCCACCATATTATCCAGCGATGTATTCGGCCTGGTTTTGCGCCTGCGCAATTCATCCAGACAGGTATTCATCGTAATTCGGTACAGCCACGTGGAAAATGAGGATTGACCCTTGAAACCGGATATCGCGCGAAATACGCGAATCATGGCTTCCTGAAGGCAATCCTGCGCATCATCGCGATTCTGGCACATGCGCAGCGCCACGGCGTACATCTGCTTTTCATGCGCGCCCAGCAGCGCATTGAACGCATCTGCCTCTCCACGGCTCGCCCGTTCGATTAATTGCTTTTCATCGAATTCCACCGAGCTACCTCCTTTGAATTCTTACATACCATTATACACAAAAGAAATGATTTTGCAACAACTATGTATTGCTTTTTCCAGAAGAATCATATATAATAATATAGCGCGCCGGTGTGGCGGAATGGCAGACGCACCGCACTCAAAATGCGGCGGTTTATCCGTGCCGGTTCAAGTCCGGCCACCGGCACCATGCAAAGTATTCCTACAGCATTGAACGCTGTAGGAATTTTTTTGAGCAATCGCTGATTAATCAACAGAAAGGAAATAAAAATGAAATACTTCAAACGCTTATTCGCCCTGTGCCTT
>CAKUKP010000087.1 GCA_934663625.1 uncultured Clostridia bacterium | reverse complement strand
GTTCAGCTTCGCCATATCAAAGAAGGACGGGCTCTTGGAAAGGCCTTCCAGATCGAATACCTCTTCCAGCTCCTTCAGCGTGAAGAATTCGCGTTCGCCGCGCGGGCTCCAGCCCAGCAGCACCAGATAATTAATCACGGCCTCCACCAGATAGCCCTGCGCCATCAGATCTTCAAAGGAAGGATCGCCCTGGCTCTTGCTCATCTTGCGCTTGACGATCGCCTTCTTCGGCTGACCGTTTTCATCCAGCACGGGGTTGCCGTTATCATCCAGCTCCATCTGATATACGCCGGTTTTTTTATTGCGGTAGGTGCCCTCCACCATTACGGGGGTCAGATGCACGTACTTCGGCGGTTCCCAGCCGAACGCTTCATAGAGCAGATTGTATTTCGGCGCGGAGGACAGATATTCGTTGCCGCGCATCACGTGCGTGATGCCCATGGTGTGATCATCGATAACATTGGCGAAATTGTAGGTGGGCAGTCCATCCGCCTTGATCAGCACGTTATCATCCAGCGTATCGCAATCCACCTCTACATGGCCGTAAATCACATCATCAAAGCCCGCCTTGCCGGTGGTGGGGATGTTCTGGCGAATTACATAGGGCTCGCCCGCGTCCAGCTTCGCCTGAATTTCTTCTTTGGTCAGGTGCAGGCAATGCTTATCGTATTTGAAAGCTTCGCCCTTCGCTTCGGCCTCCTGACGCGCCTTTTCCAGCCGTTCGGTGCTGCAGAAGCAATAATACGCGTGGCCGGATTCCACCAGCTGCTTTGCGTAGGGCAGATACATCGATTTGCGCTCGGACTGCACATAGGGGCCGCAGGGGCCGCCCACATCGGGGCCTTCATCGTGCGTAAGTCCGGCGGTTTTCAGGGATGCGTAAATCACATCCGTCGCGCCTTTTACCTCGCGCCCCTGATCGGTATCCTCGATGCGCAGGATGAATTTTCCGCCGTTGCGGCGCGCCCACAGATAGGTATACAGCGCGGTGCGCAGGTTGCCAAGGTGCATATAGCCGGTCGGGCTGGGGGCAAAGCGGGTACGAACTTCCATGGCGATTAACTCCTTAATACTCTAAAATCAATCTTCTTCGATTACGTCGAACGAAAACACGGTGGTGTAATCGTATTTTTCACCGGCGTACAGCACGCTGTCGGGGAAATTGGGATGGTTTACGGAATCCGGCGCGAACTGCGTTTCCATGCAGAAGCCTTCGTTGTGGCCATACTTGCGCCCGCAGGAGCCTTCATGGATGGATTCCAGACCGTTGCCGCAATACAGCTGCATGGCGGGCATATCGGTAAATACGTTCATCATGCGGCCGCTGACCGGCGCAGTGACGCACGCCGCGAAACGCAGACCGGCTTCGAAATCATTGATATTGAAATTGTGATCGATGCCGTTTCCGGCCTTCAGCTGATCATCCACATCCGGCTTTGCCAGCGCATCGCGCAGCTTTATCGGCTCGCGCAGATCGAACGGCGTACCGGTGACATCGCGCATTTCGCCGGTGGGGATCAATTCGGCATCGCCCACGGTAAAGGTATCGGCGTTGATTTCAAATTCATGATCCAGCACCGTGCCGCTGCCCTCGCCCTCCAGATTGAAATAGGCGTGGTTGGTCAGATTGCACAGCGTATCCTGATCACATACCGCCTCATAGCGGATGATCAGTTCATTTTCATCGGTGAAGGTATAGGTGACCATCACCTTCAGGTTTCCGGGGTAGCCTTCTTCATTATCGGGACTTACGTATTTCAGAATCAGGCTGTCCTCGCAGATGCCTTCCACGGGCGTGGCTTCCCAGAATTTGCGATTGAAGCCCACGTTGCCGCCGTGCAGGTGGTTCTTGCCGCCCTCGTTCTTCGCAAGGCTCAGCTTTTTGCCCTCTACTTCGCATTCGCCGCGGGCGATGCGGTTGCCCACGCGGCCGATCAGCGCGCCCAGATAGCCGCACAGCGGTTCATAGCCGGATACATCCTTATAGCCCAGCAGCACGTTGCCGATTTCGCCGTTTTTGTCCGGCACGTTGATCGCGCGAATGATACCGCCGTAATTGGTGATTTCAACGGATGCGCCCGCCACATTTTTCATTATATACAGATCGGCTCTGCGCCCGTCCGCAAGACAGCCGAAATCGGTTCTGGTGATGCTCATATTCCCTATCCGCCTTTCCAATATATTGCTGGTTCTATAATACATCCAATCGCCCGATTTTTCAAGCGGGAAGCGCAAATTTACGCGGCTTGACTTTATTGAAATTCTTTCTTATAATATAAGCTGTAGAAAAATCGGAGGTACGAATATGTATTCTTACAGAACGCGCGGAACCTGTTCGCAGGAAATCCTGATTGAAACCGACGGCGATATCATCCGTCACGTTGAATTTATCGGCGGCTGCAACGGCAATACGCAGGGCGTCGCCCGCCTGGTAGAAGGTCGCCCGATCGATGAAGTGATCGGTCTGCTGAAGGGCATTCATTGTGGCGTAAAGCCCACCTCCTGCCCGGATCAGCTGGCGACCGCGTTGGAAAAGCTGGTTGCCGAGCGGAAACAGGCGCAATAAGAGGAACATCGCCCCATGACAGATCGCAATTCGAAAAAATCCACATACACGCCGAACATGGGAAGGCCATCCGAGCGCAAAAAGCGTAATCGCAGCCTGCCCACGATATTGCTGTGCGTGCTCATACCGCCGGTGGGGCTTGCGCTGCTGTGGCGCAAGGGCGTATTCATGATGCGCGGGCGCGTGCTGCTGACCGCGATTTCCACCATTGAAATGGCGTGCGTATTCGCGCTGCTGCTGCCCCCATCCGTGATTCAGCCGGAGGTACCGGTAGCTTCCGTGCCCGTGGCGGTCACCACCGCGCCGGATGACGGCACGACCACCGCGCTGACCAACCTGGAACAGGTGCTGGCGGAGCGCGCGCGCGCCGAAGCCGAAGCCAATGGTGATCCACTTCCCATCGATGAAAACGATCCCGAAACGCAGGAGAAGCTGCGCCAGGAGCAGGAAGCGATTTTGAACACCACCGTATACGCCGTATACAACAATGCCAAGATGTATCACGCGCGCGAGGTGTGCGGCACGCAGTCCAACCGCCGCCAGCTTACGGTGCAGGAAGCGCTGCTGGAAGGTCTGGGCGCATGCCCGAACTGCAATCCGCCGGTGTTTACGGGATACTAAAATCATTCTCCAAAATCTCTCGGTGTTCCCATTTGCAAAACTGCAAAATGTGTGCGCTGTCGGAATAATGTTTTAGGAAAGTCATATTTGGGGGCTTGAACTTCACATAGAACTATTCTATCATTATAATAGAATGGTTCTATGTGTTTTTATACCTTTATGCGCCGTCGCACGCGGCGCAGCGAATGTGAGGAGGACATAAGCATGTTTTGCTCGAAGTGCGGGAAAACCATCCATGCCGATGATACAAGATGCCCGAGCTGCGGTTCGGCGATCGGCGATAGCCGCTTTGGCGGGCTCCCGTATACATCCGTTCAGTTTACCATCGCGCCCGGCCAGAAAACGTTCGGGCAGTCGAGTGATCTGAACGATTATACCAAAGTAACCTATACCACCATGCGCACCGCGAATCGGGACAGGGGCGATGCGGACGGCCGCACCAGCTATCGTCCCGTATACAATCCGGACGCCGTGCCGGAGGATGTGCGCGCGGGGCTTCAGGAAAACGTACTTGGCTCGGTGCAGCTGGATGATCTTCTGGACGCGCAGAACGCGGATCAGAAGGGCGCGGAACCGAAGGACGCGCCCGCGGAGCCGGAGGACGTTTACGCCGAGGAATCCGATCCCATGCACGAACGTTTGTCCAACGCCGCGCAGGAGAGCCTGAACGAACTGTTTGATCAGCTCCAGCCGGAGGAAAACGAGGATCTGGATCAGTTCAAATGCCAGCCGATTCAGGCGGCAAAGCCCAAGGGCATTTCCGAAAACGTATCCGCGTACATCCGCCAGCTGGAGGATGAACAGACGCGCAAGCCGCGCCACCGCCGCGAAGCGGAAGAGGAATATGAAGCATCCGCCGAGGAACAGAATCTGGATTCCAACTTCGCCGCCGCGCAGGGCGAGCCGGATTACGATGATTATGATGATCCGGATCAGCGCTACGAGGAGGATGATTACGATGATCGCGCCTACCGCGTAATCGGCGCGGGTCAGATCATCAAGATCGTGGTCGCCGTGATTCTGGTCGCCGCGCTGATCGTGGGCGGCATACTGGTATTTAACAACGTGCGCAAAAAGTCGGGCGGCAAATCCACCATCGAGGGCGTGACCGAAACGCTGCGCACCGAGGGCATCGCGCTGATCCGCCAGCACGCGGACAGCACGTATGTAAGTTCGCTGATCGACATCTATGTGGGCAGCGGCGGATTGATCGAAATGTCCAATAAGCTCAACGCCGATGCGGCGGCGATCGCCGCGCTCGCGCCCGCCGAGGCCGATGCGGGCGTATACGACGCCACGTTCATCAGCGCCCTGCAGGCGATTCAGACCGATATCACCACTGCCGTGACGATGGATGCGCTGGCGGCTGAAAACGTGACCGAGGACGCCGTTTCAGAATCCAACGCCCGCTGGCAGAGCGTGAACAACGCCATCGCTTCGCTTGAAGCGTGCACCACGCCCGCGGAGCTGAACGCGATCATCTCCGGCAGCCGTCTGGAGCTGGTACAGGCCACGCCGGAACCCACGCCCACCGCGAAGGTGTACGCGATGCTCGCCAAGGGCGACGCCAGCAACGAAGTGCTGGAGCTGCAGAAGCGCCTGACGGAGTTGGGCTATCTGAACGATGCGTGCGATGGTCAGTTCGGTTCCAAGACGCAGACCGCCGTGAAGGCGTTCCAGGAAAACGCGGGTCTGGAAGCCACCGGCAGAGCCGATAACGATACCCAGACGCTGCTCTATTCCGATAACGCGCCCTATGCGCCGGGTGCGGCGACGCCCGCGCCGACAGCGGAGCCTACGCCTGAACCCACGCCGGAAGCGGATTTGATTCAGCCCGCCGAAGCGGGCGTAGTCGGGGTCGAGGGCGATAACGCAATTTAAGTAAGCAGTCCCCGTATGCCGTCCGGAAACCCTTCGGGCGGCATATTCATACATTCGAACCGTGCGGAAAGGAGCGATCCCATGGCAAGACCGATTGTGGCGCTGATCTATGATTTCGATAAAACCCTGTGTCCGAAGGACATGGAGGAATACACTTTCCTGCCGGGCATCAACGTGGAACCCGATCATTTCTGGGGCGCGTGCCGCGAATTTGCGCTGCAAAACAACATGGACGGCATCCTGACCTACATGTATCTGATGCAGCAGATGGCAAAGGATACCATGCCCTTCAGCCGCGATACGCTCAAAAAGCTGGGCGAGGGCGTGGAATTCTTTCCCGGCGTGGAGGGCTGGTTCCAGCGCATCCGCGAAATCGGCGACCGGCTGGATGTGGATGTGGAGCATTACATCATTTCATCGGGGCTTACCGAAATCATCGAAGGATCGCGCATCGGCCATGAATTCAAGGCGGTGTTCGCCGCATCCTTCTGCTATGATGAAGCCGGTCGGCCCGTATGGCCCAGCTCGGCGGTGAATTACACCACCAAGACGCAATACCTGTTCCGCATCAACAAGGGCATTCTGGATATGACGAATGATCGCGATCTGAACGCCTTTACGCCGGAATACCGCCGCCGAATCCCGTTTTCCAATATGATCTACATCGCCGATGGGCTGACCGACGTGCCCTGCATGAAGATGACCCGCCAGAAGGGCGGCTTCGCCATCGCCGTGCATCCCGCGGGCGAAACCGAAATGGCGGATGATATGCTGCTGCAGGGGCGGTGTGATTTTTCCACCGAAACCGATTATCGCGCGGGCAGCGATCTGGAACAGATCGTAACCATGCTGATTCGCCGCATCCGCGCGGACAGCGATGTTTCCATGGCGCACGCAAGGCACGTGCAGCGCGCGCACGAGCGCCGCGGCGAACATGTGCCGCTGAATATCCCCTCCTGCGGCATTGCGGAGGATGTGGAATGATTCGTTTTTGATACGATAATACAAAGGAGAGATCCCTGCGAACAGGCGATCTCTCCGCTTTTATGCAATTTTTATACTGCGCGCCGCGCGTCAGAAATCCAGCTTTGCCAGATAAAATCCGCGGGCATAATCGGCCATCGTTGTTTCACTATTCCATGAAAGGGTCAGATCGGCCGTACTCACAATGCCGTAAGCCAATAGATAGGCGCTGCCATCCATCTCCAGCAGCTTGCAGCCTTCAAAATTGTTGACCTGCTCGCCGAAAAGATAGTATACGTTCAGGATTTCGCCCGCATCATTGATCCGATATATCCATGCGCCCGCGCCCTGCTGACTCAATCCCATACTGGCGATCAGATAATCGCCCTGATACTGAAGCATGCAGTTTGCCAGATTGCTGCGCATGTTTACATCGCCAACCGATACTTCGTATCTCGGCAGCTGCGTATCCCACGCAAGTGCATTCCAGTTGACGCGGCATACGCCGGAGCCCTTCGATTCTTTGACATAATTTCCAATCAGCAGCAGCGATCCATCCGCCAATCGACAGCCGCCGGTATATCGTTCAAAATCGAGGCTGTATTGCTTTTGAATCAGCGTGCCCTGCGGATCGATTTCCATAATGAGTCCCTGGTAGTAGTGATTGCCCGGAACACCGCTGGATTCCGCACCGTAGAGAATGCTGTTTGCCCCGTTCTGCAGGCCGCCGTGCAGAATCAGATATTCCGCATAATCTGCCGTCCAGATGATATTTCCATCGCGATCCAGCTGCTCAAGCACAGTCCGCGCTTGGGCGGCGATGCCTTTATCCGAATTGCTATGCGGATGGCTGACCAGCAGCATTCCGCGATCATTGGGAATAATTCCAGTCAGCCACATCTCCGATTTGGGACGCGGCGCGCTTCTTTGTTGAAGCCCATCCGTATTGATCCATTCGATGTAGCAGTTTCCGAGATAATCCACACCGTTCTCATCCTGCAACGCAATGATCGTTTGATCGTCCAGCCGGTACGCGGAATTGTATTGCGTCGTTTCCGACAAATCCGTTTCCTCGTGCTGCCACAAAATATTGCCATCCAAACCCATTCGCATCATGGCTGCAACGCTGAACTTTTCGGTTTCCATCGTATTCTTGCCCGCAATGAGGATCGCTTCATCGCTCCATTTTTCCACGCTCAGCGGCCAGAATGGATATTCCGCGTATGCGTATTCCTCCGGCTGGTATTGAATCGGCTGTATTTCAGCCGCACATGTTTCTGCAAGGGCAAGGCTTGAACAGATCGCCAGCACGAGTACCAAAATGCAAATTCGTTTCAAAACAATTCCCTCCATTCAACGTATTTATAATCTTTGACGCATTCTGGAAGGAATTGGTTCCCATACCATGCAATTTCAGTTTTCGCCGGCGATTATAACCGGCAGCCTCGCGCCCAATCGACTGAGCAATTCTTCCGCCGCACCGCTTGCAGGCGTAACATTGCTTTTCTATACTGTACCATGAATTCAACGAATGCGAGGCGCGATATGAATCAGGACAGATCCTTTTTGGGCACGCAGCCGATCGGGCGGCTGCTTTGGAAGTTGGCGATTCCCACGGTAATTGCACAGATCGTGAACATGCTATACAACATTGTAGACCGCATCTACATCGGGCATATGCCCGAAAGCGGCGCTTTGGCGCTTACGGGGCTGGGCGTATGCACGCCGATCATCTTAATCGTATCCGCATTTGCGGCGCTGGTCAGCTCCGGCGGCGCGCCGCGCGCTTCGATCTTCATGGGCAAGGGCGATAAGGAGTCCGCCGAGCGTACGCTGGGCGGATGCTTTGCGATACAGATCATTCTATCCATCATTCTGACCGCCGCGCTGTTGATCTGGGGCGGCGATCTGCTGATGGCGTTCGGGTGCAGC
This sequence comes from uncultured Clostridia bacterium, assembly GCA_934663625.1. GTDB lineage: Bacteria > Bacillota > Clostridia > Christensenellales > Aristaeellaceae > SFTH01. The sequence continues at coordinate 3,041 of CAKUKP010000087.1, read as the reverse complement.
GAAAACACCATCGGTTATGCCACCGATTACATGCGCATCTATGCGCTGGGCACGCTGTTTGTGCAGCTTACGCTGGGCATGAATGCGTTCATCACCGCGCAGGGCTTCGCGCGGCAGGGCATGATTACCGTATTGATCGGCGCGCTGATCAATATTGCGCTGGATCCGCTGCTGATTTTCACGTTCGATATGGGCGTTCGCGGCGCGGCGCTGGCGACCATTATTTCGCAGGGCGTAAGCTGCGTATGGGTGGTTGCGTTTCTACGCGGCAAAACCACCTATCTGCGCCTGCGCCGCCGGTACATCAAGCCGGATATGCGCATCGTACTGCCCTGTATGGCGCTGGGCGCGGCGACGTTTATCATGCAGAGCAGCGAAAGTGTTCTATCCGTATGCTTTAATTCATCGCTCGTGCGCTACGGCGGCGATATCGCCGTGGGCGCAATGACGATTCTATCCAGCACGATGCAGTTTGCGCTGCTGCCCATGCAGGGCATCGCGCAGGGCTCGCAGCCGATCAGCAGCTATAATTTCGGCGCGGGCAATATGGATCGCGTGAAAAAGACGTTCCGGCTGCTATTGATCACGTGCTTCGGTTATTCGATCGCCGTATGGGCGTTCGTGATGCTGCTGCCCGCGGTATTTGCGGGGATATTTGCCGATAACGCTGAATTGATCGCGTTCACAGCGCGCGCGCTTCGGATATACTGCGCCGCGCTCGGTTTATTCGGCATACAGATCGCCTGTCAGATGACGTTCGTTTCCATTGGCAGCGCCGTATGTTCGATCATCGTGGCGGTGGTGCGCAAGTTCGTTCTGCTGATCCCCCTGATCTACATCATGCCGCACGTCCTGCCCGATCCCGTGATGGGCGTTTATGCCGCCGAACCCATCGCCGATGTACTCGCCATCGCCTTCACCGTAACCCTTTTCACCATCCAGTTCCGGCGTTCAGTGGCGGGCTGAGCCCGCTTGCATCTGCTGCCGCGCTGCGGGCGGTGCCCGCTGCCAGTAGCTGCCGCGCTGCGGGCGGTGCCCGCTGCCAGTAGCTGCCGCGCTGAATAAGACGAATCCATGTCCCCATAGATTTGAGGGACATGGATTCTTTGTTTCTATCCGATTCTAACTTATCTTGAATTCACGTTTTGAAATCCATTGATTCAAGATTTCAAAACTTACGGTCGGCAGTGCCGACTGCCAACAACTGTCGTGCTCATAATGACGAATCCATGTCCCCATAGATTAAAGGGACATGGATTCTTTGTTTCTATCCGATTCTGACTTATCTTGAATTCACGTTTTGAAATCCATTGGTTCGAGATTTCAAAACTTACGGGGTTCTCTCCTTCCGTCAGCGGCATTCGCCGCTGCCACCTTCCTCGTCAGAGGAAGGCATTTTTTGGCTCCACCTGATGGGGGAGCTGTCAAAACCGCAGGTTTTGACTGAGGGAGAGAAGCCCCTTACATCGCTGCACCAACATAGTTTTTCTGCCTTGAATCTATAGCAGTCGCTCCTCGGCAAAGCCGAGTAGCGACCAGCCCGCGCGAATCCTGCGGATTCCAGCGCGGCGCTGCCGGAGCTTTGCCTTGCAAAGCCTCCGGTGCGTTAATGGGCAGAAAAACGTCATTTGATTGCGCCTTGGATATATGGGCGCAATCAACAGCGCGGCAGCAGCTGGGTGCAGGCTCAGCCTGCCATTAAATTACAGGAGGCGAATCTATGGAAAACACGGCTTACGGATATGTGCGCGTATCCACAAAGGAACAAAACGAAGCGCGGCAGATGATTGCGATGCAGGAATTCGGGGTAGCCGCAGATCACATTTTTGTAGATCGAAAATCGGGAATCGATTTCAACCGGCCGCAGTATCGGAAGCTTCTTCGAAAACTGAAAAAGGGCGATACGCTCGTAATCAAGAGCATCGATCGGCTGGGCCGGAACTATGATGAAATCATTGAACAGTGGCGCACGATCACGAAGGAAAAGCGCGCGGCGATCGTGGTTTTAGATATGCCGCTGCTGGATACGCGGCAGGGACGCGATCTGACGGGCACGCTGATCGCGGATATCGTATTGCAGCTTTTGTCCTACGTGGCGCAGACGGAGCGCGAATTTATCCACCGGCGGCAATCGGAGGGCATCGCGGCGGCAAAGGCGCGCGGCGTGCGCTTCGGTCCCGCGCCGATGCGCCGACCGGACGGCTTCGATACGTATGCCAAGATGTGGACGCGCGGCGAAATTTCCGCAAGGGAAGCCGCGAAGCAATTGCACGTCTGCCACAAAACATTTCTGAAATGGGTACATAACAATGAAGATAATACTTCAGGAACTTGAAATACTATTTGAAACAGTCTTTAGATTTTTTCAGGTCAATGCCGATATTCACGGTACAGAGCGCCTTCCCTGCGTTTTCTCCAAAGAAAATTATGTTTTTGTGGGGCGAGTAGTAGACAATCATCGCCGACCTGATAAACATCACCTCTCCGTAATATTTTGCCCAAAAATGATATAAACTACCATCCATTTAAGAGAAATGTCAATCGTTCTTATACTCCAATAATGACCAAAGGGACTGCCTGCAGCAGCCGCCGACAGTGTCGGTTTCCAACTGCTGCCGTGCTGCGAGCTGAGCCCGCTTGCATCTGCTGCCGCGCTGAATAAGACGAATCCATGTCCCCCATAGATTCGAGGGACATGGATTCTGCGTTTCTATCCGATTCTGACTTATCTTGAATTCACGTTTTGAAATCCATTGATTTGAGATTTCAAAACTTACGGGGGTTCTCTCCTTCCGTCAGCGGCGAATGCCGCTGACACCTTCCTCATCAGAGGAAGGCAAGGGTTACGGATTTCGTCTTGGCTCCACCTGATGGTACGCACCGAAGACCCTGCTGTGCAGGGTTTCGGCAGCGCTGCGCTGGAAACCGAAGGTTTCGCGCGGGCTGGTCGCGGGCTGCGAGCAGCGGTGCCGCGCCTCAATCTTCGATTGAGTCGTCGGCAGTCTGCCTAAAGGCAGACCGGCAAACCAACAGGTTTGCCG
>CAKUKP010000086.1 GCA_934663625.1 uncultured Clostridia bacterium | reverse complement strand
TATCCGTGCACACCATTTCGATTGCCTGCCGCTGTTCCGTTTCTTTTTTCAGCATTTTCATCACCAGTTCTATTATAGCAAAAAAGACCGCATAACGCGACCTTTTTTGACAGGCTGGACGGCGCAGCGAAGGATTACATCTTCGCTGCGCCGTTTGTATTCATGCATCCGTACATTTCCGTTTTCGATGCAATATATAGAATACGACTGACAGCAGGGTAAAGCCGATCTGAATGCCCGCGGCGATCAGAAATTCGGGCGAATGGATATTCCGGATGTTCATGCCCATCACGGGGAACGTGATCATGTTCGGCAGCATTCCCAGAAGCGATCCCGCAAGATACGGCAAGAACGATATTCCAACCGCGCCCATATACGCGCCGCCCAGATCGCTGGAAATCAGCCCGCTCAGGCGAATGAGAAAGCAGAAAAAGAAATCGTTCCGGCGCTGCATGTTTTGCAGCATGGCGGCGCGCGGGTGCTTTGCTACCAGATTTCGCATCTTTTCCGCGCCCGCCTTTTCGCCGATCAGGTACGGGATGGTTACCATGATCACCGTGCCCAGCAGGTTGACCGCAACGGCGATGGGCAGGGGAAACAGAATGCCGCTGGCGGCGTACAGAAGCGATCCATAGATGATCAGGCTCACACTTTTGAGTGCGAACAGCGCCAGCATGATCAGCGCCGCCCAATGGGAATTGCCCGTCGTCAGGCGAACGATGCCGTCCACGGTAAAGGCGTCCCTGTGGTAGATGCATAATATGATGATCGCCGCCCAAACGCACAGCAATAGAATGTTCACAATCAGACGGCGCTTCTGTACCGGCCGTTCCAGATTGTCCGACAGGAATTTTCGATAGAACCGGCAATACATGATGCAGGCGAATACGATTACCGCGGCGCACAGCCCAAGCAGCAGGTTGGCGATGGGCTCCGGAATTTCGGGAAACATAATCAGCGCCATCATCACGGCGTGGATCGTCACCGTCGCCGCCTTGCCATACCATTTGGCACTGTTGACGCAATGCGCCCGCGTCAGCGTAAAATAGCCCAGCGTGCCCACGATCACTTCCCGAACGGCAAATAGAATTACCAGCCCCAGCGCCCATTTGTACCGCGAAATCAGACAGATGATCAGCGCCGCCTGCGTAAGCTTATCCGCGATGGGATCCAGCACCTTGCCCACGTCGGATACCATGTTGAACCGGCGGGCGATTTTTCTATCCAGAATATCCGTCAGCGCGGAAAACGCGATCAGCAGCACCGCCAGACGGGTATTCTGCACTGCGCAGTATTGATGAATGATCGCGGGAATCAGGCAAAGGCGAAACAGGCTCATCAGATTGGGTATGGTGAATATGTTCCGCCAACGCGCCTTTTTTCCGGTTTCGCCCATGTGCGTATCCCTCCGTTATCCTGCAATTTCTCCGGTCTGTTCCCGCGCGGAGGTTACCTGATATTGCGTCACGCCGGATATGGTTTCGCCGTCGATTTGCAGCGCAGTCGGCCTGTCAAAGACCACGGAAATTTCGCGCCCCGTGAAGATGGAAACCATCTCGGTATGCCGAACGTGTTCGCCCTTGAAGATGCTCGGAAACACCATCAGCGTTTTCAGCTTGCTTCGGCAGTGCAGCGCTACGACGGAAACGGTTCGCTCCGCGTTCAGCCGATCCTGCTCCGGCGCGACATTCATGCCGCCGCCGTAATAGCGGCCGTTCATCGTGGGCGCGAGCCATACATGGTCAAAATGATGCTGCGCGCCGTCCACGGTGATCGTGGCGTGGGTCGGCTTGAATCTGCCCAGCAGTCCCTTGATGGCGATACCTGAATAGCTGATGTTCGTTTTGCCCTCGTCGCGCAGGCGATCGCCCTCCTCGCAGCAGTAGCCGTCGATGCCGAAGCCCACGTTGTTGATGAAGAAGCGGCGATCTCCGTTGACCTCCACCACCGGCAGGTTTTCCAGGTAGGGATTCAGCAGGATCATGCCGTCCTTCGCGTTCTTTTGTACATCGTTCATAAAATCATTGCCCGAACCGGCGGGATAATAATAAATCTGGTGTCGCGGCACAACGCCGTGCAGCCGGTTGATAAAATGATTGATCGTGCCATCGCCGCCGAGCAGGATTACGCGCTCCGAAACCGGCGTTTTTTCCAGAAAGCGGTGCAGATTCTGCGTGGTCACATCCAGCGTGCGCAGGGATTCGGGCTGCAATCGATTTACCAGCTCCTGCGTCTTTGCCTTGCCGTTTCCGGCGAGCGGATTGTAAAGAATGTACGTCAATTTTTTCTAACCTCTTTTGTAAGTATTCAGGTGTTCCTGCATGGTTTGGCGGATTTCCTCGGAAAGCGCCGATGCGCGCCTGCCCTCTGTATCGATGGTTTCCAGAATATCAAAATGTACCTCGGTGCGCCGGAAGGGGAAATTTCGGTGGATGTTTTCCGTACCGGCGATGGTGCTGACTACGATCGGGCATTTCGCCCAGACGGCGGCGTTCAGGCAGCCCGCGTGGAATGGCTGCAAATCATAGCCCTTGCCGCGGTGGCCTTCGGGATATACGCCGATGTTGATGATCCCGCTTTGCAGCATTTCGGAGGCCCGACGGATGGTCATCGTGGAGGAGCGCAGGTTTTCGCGGTCGATGGGCAGATAGCAGCACCGGTGAATCATCCGTCCGCCGATGGGAATTTTGAAATTCTCCGGCTTGGAAATGTAGGCGATTCTGCGATCGCCCAGCGCCGCGCTCTGGATCATGTTATCGAAGTTGGATAGATGGTTGGATACCAGCAGGAACGGGCGATCCTTCGGAAGCTTTTCAAGGCCTGACATATGCACCTTCGCTCCGGCGGCGCCGTATAAAAAGCGATAGCCGGAGTTCAGCAGCGCATAATAAAAGGGCGAGGGGGTTTCATAGGGCGTATCTTTGCGAATCGGCAGGCTGGCGATCCACAGAAACAGCCAGTACAGGATCACAACGCCCAATGCAGCGGCGGCAAACAGCGCCGGAATCTGCCACAGAAGCGCCCACGAAACCGGCAAAAGGAAGGAAAGCGCCAGCGCGATCACCGCGCCCGATAGGAAAATCGCTTTCATGCTTTTGTACCTCCGCAACCTTACAATTGTATATTTTGTACCTTTATTATAACGAACGGCGTTCTGCAAAGCAAGCGCCGTTCGTTGGGCAATTTCATCGAAGTGCGCAAATTTAGGGCAGTTTCCAGAAATTGTACCATGCATCCGGCGGGAAGAAATCGTATAATGAAAATGCATAAATGCTTTATTCTTGAAAGGCGGTTTGCATTCGTGAAACAGATGCCCGCATCCGGAGCTACTTCGAAAAAGCGCCGCATTGGGCGCACAATACGCAGATGCATATTGCTCGCGCTGCTTGTGTACCTCTGCGCCGCCGTGCTTCCGTATGCGCATCCTGCGGCAGTTGTCGATCTGCCGGAGAACTGGCGCGATGCGGCTTCATCGGAAACGAATGTGGACAGCGCCGCCATTCTGGAAACGGGCAGCGAAGCGCTGGATGTTCGACTGCGGCTGATTTCCGGCGCGCAAACGATCATTCGCGCGGGTACGTATCTATACGATATGGACGATAGCGGAACGCAGATCACCGCGGCGCTTTTGAACGCGGCGGATCGCGGCGTACAGGTGCGGCTGATCGTGGATGGAATGTTCGGGCTGATTCACCTGCGCGCCGATCCCGCAGCTTACGCGCTGGGCAGCCATCCGAACGTGGAAATCCGTTTCTACAATCCGATCGATCTGATGCATCCGGCGGGGCTGAACGTGCGCTATCATGAAAAGTTCTTCGTCGTGGATGATGCGTGGCTCATCCTCGGCGGACGCAATGTATCGGATGAATTTCTGTCGCAGGAGGGCAATCCCCATTACAATTACGATCGGGATGTTCTGATTCATCGGGAACGCGCGGGCAGGAGCGCCTGCGATCTGGTCGCAGATTATTTTGATGAAATGTGGGCGTCTGAGCTTTGCCACACCCGATACGAAAGCGCGCCGAATGCGCAAAAGGAAGCCGCTGCGTGTGCGGCGGAGGAGCTGCGCGCGGCGTGGCGTAAAATCGCGGAGGAACGCGATCTTGCGCAGATCGATGCTGCCGCGTTCGCGCCCGTGGAAAAATCCATACTGCTGTCCGGTCAGATCTATGCGCGCCCCAAAGCGCCGCTGGTTTATGCCAAAATGATCGATCTGATGATGGAAGCGCAGGATCGCGTCGTGCTGCAAAGCCCGTATTTTGTGATGGATTCCGCCATGCGGGATGCGCTGAACGGGGTGTGCAGCCAGCCTGTTCAAGTAACGCTGCTTACCAATTCCGCCGCTTCGGGGAATAATATCATCACTTCGGCGGACGGCGTTTTTCATCGCGGCATGACCAACCGCATGAACGCGATCGTGCTGGAACAGCAGACGGATTATTCCATGCACACCAAATCGGTGCTGATCGATGATGATCTTTCCATCTTCGGTTCGTTCAACGTCGATCCGCGCTCCGCCTATATCGATACGGAATTGATGCTGGCGGTGTACAGCAAGCCGCTCGCCGCCCAACTGGAGGAAAATATGAACGCGCTGGCGGAACAATCCAGTCCGGTCAGCGCGCACGCGCAGGCCGTTTTCCCCGAAATTCCGCCAAAATCAATGCCGGCTGAGAAGGGCGCGATCATATATCTCCTGTCGCCGTTCATCAGTCTGTTTCGATATCTTGCGTGATGGGAAACGTTTTTGAAATGTACGCAATCACATGTGGACGGCGACAGGCAAATTGTGTTATAATGAATAATACAGTAGGAAATGTTGCATACGACGTGTGAATTATGCGAAGGTGCAACAATAAAACATATTAAGACAGCATGGAATCGTGTTGAATTAAGGAGGTAAAACAATGCCTGAAATAAGCCGGTTTTATGGGATCGTTATAAAGATGTTCTTCAAGCCCAAAGAGCATTAACCTAGCCACATTCACGCACTGTACGGCGAATACATGGGCGAATTTAACATAAAGACGATGCAGATGATTGAGGGAGATTTGCCGAGAAAGGCGCAGGAGTTGGTCTGCGAATGGCTGTCCATGCATCAGGATGATCTTCAAGCAATGTGGGATCAGCAGCAGATTCGGAAGCTCCCGCCGTTGTGAACAGGAGGTGCTTACATGATTCGGCGCATTCGTGAAATTGTTCCCCAGCCAGATATGATGCTGGCGGTTACTTTTGATGATGGTCGGTGCGTGTTGTATGATGTGAAAGAGGATCTGCATCTGCCCGGCTATGACGCGCTGCGCACGCTGCCGGGGCTGTTCCAAAGCGTGCAGCTTGATCAAAGCCGAACGTGCGTATTCTGGAATGATGAAATTGATCTGCCCAGCGATACCATTTACGAATATGGAAAGCAGATGAAGTCTGTCCCGAAGGCTGGATATTGTCAGGACTAAAACGAGCATAGAATGCTTGCGCATGTCACCATTTGCCGCCGTTCTCTCGGCAGCTTTCATATAATTCGATTAATTCGATGGCTTTTGCATTGTTGGAGAAGCGAATTTTAGAAAATGAAAAACCCCCGAAAACGCTGTGCTTTCGGGGGTTGGTGCTGAAAACGGGACTTGAACCCGTACACCCTCTCGGATAGCGGATTTTAAGTCCGCTGCGTCTGCCGATTCCGCCATTTCAGCATGATGCGATCCGAGGATCGCATGTTATTCTTCGTCCTTCTTATGCTTGCGCGTGCGTGCCATCCGCTTGCTCATCGAATTCATCTTGAAAAAGGCGATGCCGGTCATCAGAAAATTCAAAAAAATGATCAGACCGATCAGTGCGAACAGACCTACGATAACAAATTGAGGATCTGCACTGCCAAAGAAATTCGGAAACGCGCGGAACAGACTTTCGCACGCATTGAATACATAAAAGCCACCGCCGATGAAACCGATCATCAGAATAATGCCCAGAAAGATGCATACGATGCCCATAATTTTATCTCCTTACCAAGTGGATTGCGGCAGATTCGGCGCTGCGGTGATCCTTTGCGATCATGAAAGCACCGGCGAACCTGTTCGCAGTATGATTATAGAATAGAAACGAACATCTGTCAAGTTTTAATGTGTGAATATCATTTCCAGTATATGACGGTCGGCCCATCCGCGCCGTCCAGTATGATATTCAGGTTCTCGGTGACTTCGATCGAGGTATATTCGACCGGTGCGATGATTTTTCCAGTTTCATCCATCAGCCCGCAGCGCCAGTCGGGCTGAAAATCAGGCACGGACATTTTTTCTCCGCGCTTGAAGGAATGATGGTAGAAATCAAAATCATGTAAATCCCATGTATCGATCAGGAATACGCCGCGATCGCCCTCCCAGATCAGCGGCGTGATGCGCGGATAGAGTTCCGATACGGGATTGCCCGAAAGATTAGTAAGCCTGCTTCCGTTTTTGTATTCTGCCGCCAGATGATCCGGATATCCATCCGCCATGCAGCGATACCATCCGTCAATACTCTGAATTCCATCATAATCATCTTTGCAATCATCGTGGGGAATTTCAAACAGTGTATCCAATGTGGTCAGCGATACGATTCGGGTTCCGCGGCGGTCGTTCAGGGTAAACACCGATGGATTTTCATAGCTTGCAGCGATAGCGCCGTGGATATATGCGTACTGTGCGATCGTATCCAGCGTTTCGCCGTCCAATACGGTTACGCAGGATTCTGCATCGCTGTAGCAGAAGATGGGTGTGGGAATCGAAGCAGGGGCGCTGGAGAACGAACTGATGAAGATATCATCATATATCGGCGGTATGATGAAAGTTCCGTCCGCGTTCGCAATGCCCGTTGTGCCGAGATCGATATCGCGCACGGCGGTATACTTGTCATGTTCCCATTCCAAACGTTCCGTGCGGGACGGCGTTTGGATTTCTGCCTTTTCACCGTTTTTGAGGCGGGCGATTTCAACGTCCGTCAGCGTGCAGCAGAATACGCCGTTTTCGCCGTCCATGTAGCCGTTTACGGGAATGGAAACCGGATCGCCGATGGACAGCGTGCAGTTATCCAGATTGTTCGCATCCGCGCCTGACAGCGTGATCACCGCGATGTTTGCGCGCACGTCCTGTCCGGCGTCGGTATATACATCGATCCGGCAATCATCGTATTGCGCGCTGAACGCGGCGGGTTCGGTCTGCGGCGAAGGCTTCAGAGAGGATGAATATAGATCGGTTTGCTGCGCATCGTTTACGGTCAAACCGGAGTCGTACGAAAACTTGAATTTGAAGGCGTTTGCGCGCCAACTGATATCGAAGGTATCGTCCATGGGCGCATCCGTTTGAAGCGCAAAGTACCATGCGTTTCCGATGTGGCGGTGGTTCAGAATGCGCGGATCATTATCGTTTGCGCTGCATACCGCCGGAATGCGCACGGTGATGACCGCGAAATCGGATTTCATATCCTGCACGAACCGGCAGTAAGCATCGCCGTTTATGTATTTGGCAAGGCATATAGGTACATCGGCGCAAGGGATGACAGGGCTTTTCTGGACAAAGGAGAAATTGCCGTGCAGCGGAGCGCTTTCAATCAGATGATCCGCAATGCGCAAAATGATCGTGTTGCCGCGCGCGACGGCGGCGATATCGCTTTCCCATTCGTTATCATTCGGAATGCAGATGGGGCAGGGATACCGCCCGCCCGCTTCCGCTTCCTCCGGAGAAATCGGCTGCACATCGATTGCGCCGCCGCAGCTGTAGTAGGCGTGATAGCACAGATCATCCTGTTCCGTCAGATAGTATTGCTCCGCCTGCGCGGAACATGCGAGCAGCACAATCAATATCAGCATGCCGATAAATCTGCGCATGAAATGCAGCTCCTTTCCCGATGCTTTCTGCGATCAGAAGAGCACGACGGTCGATCCGTCCGCGCCGCCCAGCAGGATATTCAGATCATCGGTAACTTCGATCGAGGTATATTCAATCGGCGCAATGATTGTGCCGTTTTCGTCCATCAGCCCGCAGCGCCAGCCGACCAGCGCTTCAGGCGCGGACAGCCCATTTTTGCCCTGAAAGGAATCGATAAAGGCGGCATCGGGCACGATGGAATCCCATTCCTCGATTAGAAATACGCCGCGATCGCCCTTCCAGATCAGCGGCGTGACGCGCGGATAAATCTCCGATACGGGATTGCCGGTGAGATCAATCAGCCTGTCGCCGTTTTCATATTTTGCGACCAGTCGGTTCGGATATCCATCCGCCGTGCAGCGATATTCGCCATCGATGAACAGGATTTCCCCGATTGGGTACCCACTTGCATCGCAGCGGATTTCAAAGTATGTATCGCCCGTGATCGCCGATACAATCTGGGTTCCACGGTTGCTTTTCAGTTCAAATACCGAAGGATTCAGATAACGCGCGTCGAGATGGCCGTACAGGACGGCATACTGCGCGATGGCATCCAGCGTATCACCATCGAGCAGCGTTAAGCCGAAATCATCATAGCAGAAGAAGGGTGTGGACATCGTTGTGGGGAAGTCCGGAAATGAAGGATGGTCAATGTGGCGGTATTCCGGCGCGATAACGAATGTGCCATTCGTATTCTTGATTCCCTGTTTTCCGTTTTTATCGGATTCGACTCGATATTTGGGCGGTACGTAAGGGTCGCGCGCCATGAAAAACGGGTTTTTGATCTGCACTGCTGCGCCGTTGATCAGATGATCAAATTCAGCTTTCGTCAGCATGCAGCAGAATATGCCCTCATCGCCGTTCATGTATCCATAGATGGGAATGGCAGCTTGATCGCCGATGCACAGCCCATAGTATTCCAGTTCTTCCGGATCCGCATTGGGCAGCGTAATTACCGCAATGTTTGTTTGTATCGCATCATCCATGGTATATACCTCGATTTGACAGGTATCATACTGCCTGACGAATGCGGCGGAGCCGGAAAACTCCATCCATGTATGCGTATATTCTTCAGTTTGGGTTTGCTGTATCAGCTTTAGCTCCGCCTGCGCGGAACATGCGAGCAGTACAATCAATATCAGTATGCCGATGAATTTGCGCATGAAATGCAGCTCCTTTCCCGATGCTTTCTGCGATCAGAAGAGCACGACGGTCGATCCGTCCGCGCCGCCCAGCAGGATATTCAGATCATCGGTAACTTCGATCGAGGTATATTCAATCGGCGCAATGATTGTGCCATTTTCATCCATCAGCCCGCAGCGCCCCTTGGAATCGGGAAAGGACAGAGCTTCGCCGCGCCTGATTTGCAGCCCTACGAAAAACTGATCCGTTTCCGAGGGATCCCAAGTATCTATGAGGAAGATGCCGCATCCGTCCTTCCAGATCAGCGGCGTGATGCGCGAATAGACCTCCGATACGGGATTGCCGGTGAGATCGATCAGCCGGTCGCCGTTTGCGTATTCCGCGATCAGCCGTTCCGGATAGCCATCCGCCATGCAGCGATACCAGCCATCCACGCGCTCAATTGCATCTTCAGAGCTTCCGCTTGCCGCCTGCGGGATTTCAAACAGCCGATCGCCGGTGCTCAGCGACATGATGCGGGTTCCGCGATTATCCCGCATTTCAAATGCGGAAGGATTCAGGTAATAGGCGCTGATTGTTCCGTTCACGGCCGCGTACTGCGCGATCGTATCCAGCGTTTCGCCGTCCAGTATCGTAAGCCCTTCTTCATTCCGGAAGCAGAAAAACGGAATGGCGATCGTGGCGGGATATTCAAACAGGCTATCCTTCATGTTGTCTTGAGAAATGATGTCGTACACCGGCTGCACGACGTAGGTGCCATCGCTGTTCATGATCCCGACCAGATCGGTTTCATCGCGCACGATGTGGTATTCATCGTTGAAATATGCGGCGCGCTCGAACGCGGAGGGCGTTTTTACCTGCGCCTTTGCGCCGTTTTCAAGATGGGCGACTTCCGCATCCGTCAGCGTGCAGCAGAAGATCGCGCTTTCGCCGTCCATATAGCCGTTTACGGGAATGGAAACCCGATCGCCGATGCGCAGCGCGCAGTTTGTCAGATTGTTCGTGTCTGCATTCGGCACCGTGATCACCGCGACGTTCGCGCGTACATCCTGCCCTGCATCGGCAAATACATCGATCTGACAGCCATCATATTCGGCGCTGAACGCGGCGGATTCGGAAAATTGCGGCGTGGCGAGCGGATAGCTGGCGACGGGAGACTGCTGAACCAGATCGAAGGCGAAGTGACCTTCGGAGAGCACATCGATTTCAAAGGCGTTGATGCGCCAGCGCATGTCCCAGTGATCGCCGATCTGCGCCTCCGGACGGAATGTTATGTACCATGCGTTTCCGATGTGGCGGCGGTTCATGATCAGCACGCTTTGCCGGTTTTCATCCGTTCGCAGCACGGCGGGCGCGCGCAGAACGGCGTTCGTTTCTCCGGATTGAATCTCCCGCAGAACGCGGTTGAAGGCGTCGCCGTGCAGATATTCCGAAAGGGTTTCTGGCGATTCCTCCTTTTGCTGGTAGCCGTAGAAAGAACAATGGAAATCGCCGTACAGTTCGTGCCGTTCGATCCAGCCATCCGAAATCCGCACGACGATCGTATTGCCGCGCGCGACGGCGGAAGCATCGCTTTCCCATTCGGTATCATCCTGAATGCAGATGGGACAGGGATATTTGCCATCCGCATCCGCATCCTCCGCCGTGATGGGAATCATGCCGTTCGCGCCGCCGCAGCGCATGTTGATATGATAATACAGATCATCCTTCTGCGTGCCGAAATAGGTTTCCGCCTGTGCGGCACAGATCAACATCAGAATCGATAGAAGCGTGCAAATCCATCTGCGCATCGTGATTTTCCCCTTTTTATTGCTGCTTCCATTTTACCTGAAAATGCGCAAAAAAGCAAATGCCTGTAAAAAGCGATCCGAAGGAATGATTTATTTCTTCAGATCGCACAGTCTGTCAAAGAAGTGACATTGCGAGGTTGCGAAGTGGCTTCTTATACGATAAAAAGGCAGGAAAAAGCGAGCGCGACCACTTATGGATCGCGAATTTCTTCAAATTCATCG
>CAKUKP010000085.1 GCA_934663625.1 uncultured Clostridia bacterium | reverse complement strand
TGAATATACTGACCGGCGTAATTCCCGCGGATACCGGCAGGATCACCTTCATGGGCAGGGATTACCCCACGCCCACCATTCGCGGCATGGAAAAGGCGGGCGTTGCGTTCGTCCATCAGGAATTGAACGTGATCAACGATCTGACGGTACTCGACAACATATTCTTAAACAGAGAGCTGAAGGGTTCTCTGGGCATGATCAATAAAAAGGAACAGTTCAAAGAAGCGCAGCGGCTTTTCAGCGATCTCGGCGTGGATATGGATCCCAACGCGATGGTCGGCGATCTGAAAACGAGCGAAAAGCAGATGCTTGAAATCTGCCGCGCCCTGCACATGAATGCAAAGCTGCTGATTCTGGACGAGCCGACCACGGCGCTTTCCAACAGCGAAATCGCCCATATGTTCGGCATATTGAAAAAGCTGAAAGCAAAGGGAACGAGCTTCATCTTCATTTCGCACAAAATGCCGGAGATCTTCGAAATCGCGGATCGCTACACGGTATTGCGAAACGGTGAATTCATTTCCTCCGGATATATAAAGGATACCAATGCGCACGCGCTGACCACGGATATGGTCGGCCGCCAATATGTGGATACGGAAACCTACGTTCCCCGCAAGCTGGGCGAACCGGTGCTGGAGCTGAAGGATTTCTGCGGCGAGGGCTTCCACAACATCAATCTGACTGTGCGTAAGGGCGAAATCGTGGCGTTTACGGGGCTTGCGGGCTGCGGTGCCAGCGAACTGATGCAAACCATGTTCGGCGCGCTGCCTGCGACGTCCGGAACCATTCGGGTAAACGGAAAGAAGCTAAGCGGCAGCATCGTAAAATTCATGAAGAACGGCGTCGCCATGCTGCCCTCCAACCGCAAGGAAAATTCCGTCGTGCCCGATATGATGATTCTGGAAAACTTCTATCTGGCGGAGCATCAGATTTCCAGAGGCAAAAAGCCGTTCATCCGCCGCAAGGTTGAAAAGGATCGCTTCGATACGCAGAAGGACAATCTGCACATCAAGGCAAACGATATGAATGATCCCATCACCAGCCTTTCCGGCGGCAATCAGCAGAAGGTGTTTTTGGGGCGCTGGCTCAACATCGGCGCGGATCTTCTGCTGTTCGACAATCCTACGCAGGGCGTGGACGTGGGCGCGAAGGCGGAAATCTATCGCCTGATTCTGGGCTTTGTTGAAAACGGCAAGACGGTAATCATCAATACGCTTGAAATTCCTGAGGTACAGCAGGTTGCGGATCGATGCATTGTGTTCTACAATGGCGGCATCGTGCATGAATTCGCCCACGATGAAGTGAACGAGCATGATGTGATGCTGTATTCCACCAATGCAATTCGGTTGAACGAGGAGGCAAACCAACAATGAAAAAGAAAATATCAATCGGTAAGATTCTGGCGCAGTACAGCTACATCTTCGTATTCCTGATCATCCTCGCGGGCTATGCGCTCACCGTTCAGCTGGGCGGCAACCACTTCAATTCCAAGCACATCGCCAGCATTCTGGGCAGCCAGCAGACCGTTATCATCGGCACCATCGCGCTGGGCATGGCGTTCGTCATCATCACCGGTCAGATCGATCTATCCGTAGGTTCATCGCTGGTGCTCACCACGGGCGCATGTATCATGGTGTTCAATATGACGAATTCCATCCTTCTGTTCATCCTGTCCGCGCTGGTTGTGGGTTCGCTGTGCGGGCTGATCAACGGAAGTCTGGTGGGCTTTGGCAAAATGCCCCCGTTCGTGGTAACGCTGGGCACGATGCTGATCTATCGTTCGCTGACCCTTTCCGTGGTTCGCGAAATCGATCCCGCCATCACGGGTTCCTCCTCCAGCCAGTTCGCCATGATGAGCGCCAACAGCAATTATGATTTCCTGCGCATGAAATTCGGCGTGGGCAAATTGAACCTGTTCGGCTTCGCCATTCCGTGGATTTTCTTCGTATTTCTGCTGATGGCGATTCTGTTCATCATGATTTCGCACAACACCAAATATGGCAAGAGCATCTACGCCGTGGGTTCGAATGAAAAGAGCGCGCGTCTGGCGGGCATCAGCGTAACCGGCGTGAAGATTTCCGTATTCGTGCTGACCGGCCTGTGCGTGGGCGTCGCCAGCATCATGCAGGCGTGCAAGATCGGCAATATCACCCCCGCCTCCTCCGGCCAGAGCTACGAAATGTACGCGATCGCATCCGTCGTACTGGCGGGCGTCAGCATGGCGGGCGGCCGCGGCGAGCTTCTGGGCGTAATCTTCGGCGCGATGTCCTACGCCACCATCAACTTCATCATCACATCCGTAGGTCTGTCCGTCGATCTGCAGAACGCCTTCCAGGGTCTGGTTCTGATCATCGTCATTCTGATTCAGACCGCGGGCGGCTCCATCAAAAAGAGCGTTATGAAGCTGTTCGGCAAAAAGGCGGCGTAAAATCCGGACGTTAGATAAGGGACTGTGAAAATCTCACAGCCCCTTTTTTATACCGTTTAACCGACCGGCGCGGGTTCCTTTTGTTCCTCCACTTCGAACGCGAGCTCGTCGCCTGCCACGCGCGCGTGCACATGATCGCCCAGATGCACGTTGCCGGTCAGAATTTCCTCGCTCAGCGCGTCCTCCACCATGCGCTGGATCGCTCGACGGAGCGGGCGCGCGCCGTACTTCAGATCGTATCCGGCCTTGGAAATCAGCTTCAGCGCATCATCCTCCACGGTGAGGTAAATGCCGCGTTCCGTAAGCCGCGCGCACACCTGACCCAGCAGCAGGCGCGCGATCTGATCGATTTCCTCCTCGGTCAGCGCATGGAACACGATGATTTCATCCACGCGGTTCAGGAATTCAGGCTTGAACAGGCGCTGTACCTCGCCCATGATATTTTCGCGCATGTTTTCATACGTCTTGCCATCATCATCGCCGCCGCCAAAGCCCAGCGAGCGCTGCTTGCGCAGCGTGTGCGCGCCGGCATTGCTGGTCATTACGATCACGGTGTTCTTGAAATCCACCACGCGCCCCTGGCCATCGGTCAGCCTGCCGTCCTCCAGAATTTGCAGCAGGATGTTGAATACATCGGGATGCGCCTTTTCCACTTCATCGAACAGCAGCACCGCATAGGGCTTGCGCCGCACCTTTTCGGTCAGCTGGCCGCCCTCCTCGTAGCCCACATAGCCCGGAGGCGATCCGATCATGCGGGCAACGGAGTGCTTTTCCATATATTCGCTCATATCGATGCGAATCAGATTATCCTCATCGCCGAACAGCGCTTCGCCCAGCGCCTTGCAAAGCTCGGTCTTGCCCACGCCGGTGGGCCCCAGGAAGATAAACGATCCGATCGGCCTTCTGGGATCCTTCAGCCCCGCACGCGCACGGCGCACGGCGCGCGCCACCGCGCGCACGGCGTCGTCCTGCCCGATTACGCGGCTGTGCAGAATGTCCTCCAGATGCACCAGCCGCTGCGCTTCATCCTCGGTAAGTCTGCTGACGGGCACGCCCGTCCACAGCGCCACGATCTGCGCAACCTCCTCTTCGCCCACGGTTTCCATGCGCTGGCTCATGCGCTCCTCCCACTGGGCGCGCACCAGCTGCATTTCCTGCTGCAGCTGCTTTTTCTGATCGCGCAGCTTTGCGGCGGTTTCAAAATCTTCGCTTTCCACCGCTTCATCGGTCTGCCTGGTCAGCGCCGCCAGCGCCGTCTGATGCTTTTTCATATCCGGCGGCGCGGTAAACGCCTTGATCCGCACGCGGGAAGCCGCTTCGTCGATCAAATCGATCGCCTTATCCGGCAGGCAGCGATCGGAAATATAGCGATCCGAAAGGTACACTGCCGCGCGAATCGCTTCATCCGAAATCCGCACATGGTGGTGCGCCTCGTAGCGATCGCGCAGGCCGCGCAGAATTTCGATGGATTCCTCGCGCGTCGGTTCGCCCACCTGTACGGGCTGGAACCTGCGCTCCAGCGCGCCGTCCTTTTCGATGTGCTTGTGGTATTCGCTCAGCGTGGTCGCGCCGATGCACTGGATTTCGCCGCGCGCCAGCATGGGCTTCATGATGTTCGCCGCATCGATCGCGCCTTCGGATGCGCCCGCGCCCACGATGGTGTGCAATTCATCGATGAACATGATGATGTTGCCCGCGCGGTGCATTTCCGCCATGGCGTTCTTCAGGCGTTCTTCAAATTCGCCGCGGTACTTCGCGCCCGCCAGCATCGCCGCCAGATCCAGCGAAACCACGCGCCGTCCGCGCAGGATTTCGGGGATATTGCCCTCCACGATCAGCTGCGCAAGTCCTTCTACGATGGCAGATTTGCCCACGCCCGGTTCGCCGATCAGCACGGGATTGTTTTTGCGCCTGCGGGACAGAATCTGCACGATGCGTTCGATTTCCTTTTCGCGCCCGATTACGGGATCCAGTTCGCCGGAGCGCGCCGCCGCGGTCAGATCGCGCGAAAACTGATTCAGAATCGGCGTATCCGCCTCCTCCGCTCCGCTCGCTTCATCATCGCTGCCGGTCAGAATGTGCAAAAGCTCATCGCGCGCCTTGTTCAGATCCAGCCCCAGCTTGATCAGCACGTGCGCCGCCACGCCCTCGCGTTCGCGCATCAGCGCAAGCAGAATATGCTCCACCGACGCCGCGTTCTGCTTCAGATCGTTTGCCTCGCGCACCGCCTGTTCCAGCACCTTTTGTGTACGGGTCGAATACATCATCTGCTTGCCGTGCGTGTTCTCCATACCCTTACCGAGGATGGAGATGATTTCATTCCGCACCGCATCCAGCGTAATGCCGTGCAGCACGTTCGCCGCCGCGCCGGGATCGCTCATTACGCCCAGCAGCAGATGCTCCGTGCCCACGCAGGTACGCCCAAGGTTCAGCGCTTCATGCTGCGCCATCAGCATCGCGCGCTGTCCGCGTTCGGTAAATCTATCGTTCAATGCCATTTGGTTTCCTCCAGTTTACAAATTGGTCAGTCGGGAAAGCTCCTCTCGCAATGCGCTCGCGCGCAGTATTTCGCTCTCCCGTTCGCCGATCAGCCGCCCCGCGCGAACGCCGAGCGATCCGGGCTGCAGATCCATCATCAACAGATCCAGCGCCGGTATCGGCAGATGCAGATAGCCCATGCTCGCCGCGTACCGGATATCCGAATAGCGGCGCATAAATTCCTTCGTGCTCATCAGATGCGCGTACATCGTTTCGCCCCACGAACGCATAAGACCATCCTGCAATTGCAGCATATCCTTCTTTTCCGCCGTTTCGCGCGCGGCGCGTTCATGATTGACGATTTCCTCCGTCGCCGCCGCCAGCGAACGTACCACGTCCTCCTCGCTTCGGCCGAGGGTCGCCACGTTACTCATCTGATACAATTGTCCCTGCGCGTCCGCGCCATTTCCATACATGCCGCGGATGGTAAGCCCCAGCTTGCCCACCGACTGCATCACCGCGCCCATCTGACCCGCCGCAGCCAGCGCGGGCAGGTGCAGAATCACGCATGCGCGCAGACCCGTTCCGGTATTTGCGGGACAGGCGGTTAAAAAGCCCCACTGCGAATCGAAGGCGTAAGCGTAGTCCTTGCCCACCTTTTCATCCAGCGAAAGCGCCATTTCCGCGCTGCGCTCCAATTGAAGCCCCGGCAGCAGCCCCTGAAAGCGCACGTGATCTTCTTCGTTCATCATCACGCTGATCGTGCCCGCCGAGGATACCATCGCCGCGGAGCGGGACGCATATTTCAGCAGATCATAGCTGATCAGATGATGCTCCACCAACCGGTTGCGCGCATCCTCCTCCAGATCGGACATGCGCAGCAGCATAAACGATGCGCCGTTTCGGCTTTCGAACACGGATTTCGCCGTGCGATCGATGACCTCATTCGCATATTCGACGGTCAGCTTCGGCGAAAACGGCAGATCTTCATAGTTTCGGGACAGGCGAACGCGGCTGGAAATAACCACATCCTGATCGGGCGCGCATACATAATCACGCATCGAAATCGCCTCCCTCCGCGCCGAAGAAGGGTTCGATCCGCTCCGGCGGTCCTACATGAATGCTGCTTTCGCGCTGCTTGAGCTGTGCCTCCAGCGCACGGATGCTGTCGCGGTACTTTGCCGCCTGTTCGTATTCCTCCGCCGCGACCGCCTTGGCAAGCTGCTGGCGCAGATGATCGATGTTGATTCGAATCGCCGTACCGCTGTGCACGCCGTTCGGGATGCGCCCCGCATGCTGGGTATTGCCATGAATGCGCTGCAAAAGCTGCGTCATTGGCTCCTGAAACGCGCGATAGCACTGCGCGCAGCCCAGCATGCCGCATTTGCGGAATTCGGCGTACGTCATGCCGCATTGCGGACAGCTGATCGCCGCCGTCGCCGGATCGATTTCTTCCTTTGCGGAGGTGCGGCGACCCTCGATCAGATTGCTCAGCATACCCGCCAGATTCTTGATATCCAGCCCCGGCAGCTGTTTTTTATATTTGCCCATGCAGGCGGCGCAGAGGTTCTTTTCCGTCTTTTCGCCGTCGCGTATCGTAACAAAATGAAATACAGCGGGATTCATTCCGCATTCTTCGCACATCATTTTCTATCTTCCTCCTCCGCATTGCGAAATACCTGAATCAGCAGATTTTTCAGCACCGCCGCGCGCAGTACATCCTTGCCGCTGACCGGCAGCGCCAGCGCGTTGCGCCCCACCGCCGCGCGAATCAGCGCTGCTTCCCGATCCGTAACCAGATTGCAATCCTTCAAATGCTGCGTGATCGCGAACGCGGTTTCTTCATCGATCGAATTGCCGATTCGCTTCAGCAGTGCATCCAGCATGTTGCCCTCCTGCCGCGGGTGCATTCGCACAATGCGCACATAGCCTCCGCCGCCGCGGCGCGATTCGATCAGATAGCCGTGATCTACCGAAAACCGCGTGGACAGCACGTAATTGATCTGCGATGGCGCGCACCCGAAATGCTGCGCCAGTTCGTTGCGCCGCACTTCGATAAATGCGTCCTCGCTCATCAGTTCCTTGATAAAACGTTCTATGGTATCGCTTAGCTGCGCCATGACTTCACCCTCTCTGTGGGAAATCCAATGATCGATCGAATATTTGACCATCTTTGACTATCATTATAATGCATGTTCGCGCTTTTTGCAAGCAGAAAAAACGGGAAACCGCGGCAAATTTGCCCGTTTCCCGAAGATATTTACAAATTATACAATTATTGCCGCACAAGCAGCGCGGCCGCCTGCGCGGATATGCCGATTCCCTCGCCCTCGAAGCCCATACGTTCAGTGGTGGTGGCCTTTACATTCGCGCAGAATACGTCCACGCCCAGCGCGCGCGCGATGTTCTCGCGCATTTGCGGGATGTACGCCGCCAGCTTCGGCTTCTGCGCCACGATGGTTACATCGGCGTTCGCCACGCGCATATTGTGTGCGCGCACAATTTCCATCACATGCTCCAGCAGCAGCATCGAGGATATGCCCTTATAGCGATCGTCGCTATCCGGAAAATGCCGCCCGATATCGCCCTCGCCCAGCGCGCCCAGCAGCGCATCCATCAGCGCGTGTACCGCCACATCGGCGTCACTGTGCCCGTCCAGCCCGCGATCGTGCGGAACCTCCACGCCGCACAGGATCAATTTTCTGCCTGCCTTCAAGCGGTGTGCGTCGTAACCCGACCCGATTCGCATATCCGGCGCGCCGAACGCGGCAAAATCGCGCGGCGTAGTCAGCTTTACATTGCGATCCGCGCCCTCGGCGGAGGATAGATGCACGTTTCCATACATCTTCTCAAACAGCATCGCATCATCGGTCACGTTCAAACGCTCCTTCTCCGCCCACAGATGGGCGGCCATCAGCTTTTGATAATCAAACGTCTGCGGCGTTTGCACCGCGCGCAGCTGCTTTCGATCCGGCGTAGTGATTTCACCCGTTTCGGGATCGATGCGCTTGATCGTATCTACGACGGGCGTGGAAATCACGCCGCTTCCGTATCTGCGCGCATCCGCTATGGTTGCAAGGATCACATCTGCGGTCACAAACGGGCGCGCCGCATCGTGCACCGCCACCACATCCGTATCCTCCGGCAGCGCGCGAAGGCCGTTTAAAACGCTCTCGCGGCGCGTATCGCCGCCCGAAACGATTTTGCGAACCAAACCGCATTCGCCGTCCCGCGCGATCATATCGCTGTACAGCGCCGCATCCTGCGGGTTCATCACCAGTACGATTCCATCAAACGCGCCGCTGCTTACCAGCGCATCCAGGCAGCGCGAAAGCACGCTGCGCCCGCGAATCTGGAAAAAAACCTTATTTTCATGCAGTCCGGAGCGCGTTCCGCGCCCCGCCGCCACCAGCACGCACCAGGTATTCATGATAGCGGGCGGTACATATCCGCCGCGTTCTGCTTCGCCGCGTGCTCCGCGATGGACACGATTTCGTATTCGTGGTATTGCTCGCCAAACCGAATGCCCAGCACATCACCCACGCGCACATCCATGCCGGGCTTGCCCTCCTTGCCGTTCACGGTAACATGACCGGTGGAGCAGGCGTCGTTGGCGACGGTTCTGCGCTTGATGATTCGGGAAATTTTCAGAAATTTATCCAGCCGGATGGAAGTAACCGCCGGTCGTTCCACGGGCTTTCTCGCTTCGATCGCCTTTCTGCTCATAATTCCTCCCAAGATAGGTTTCCTTATATGTAAATGGGGCTGCACACGGCAGCCCCTTGTTTGTTCCATGAATCAGAACTGATCCTTCAGACCCTTGCCAGCCTTGAAAACAGGGGTTTTCTTGGCGGGGATTTCGATGGTTTCGCCTGTGGAGGGTTTGCGGCCGGTGTGCGCCGCGCGCTCCTTGATTTCGAACGTGCCGAAACCAATCAGCTGAACCTTTTCTTCCGCCTTCAGGGCTTCAACAACGGTATCGGTAAAGGCTGCCAGCGCGGCTTCCGCCTGTTTCTTATTCAGTCCGGACTTTTCTGCCATCTTTGCAATCATCGTGGTCTTATTCATTGTAGCTGCTCCTCCAAATTTTTCATTGATCCACAGGATCATATTCGACATTCAACATTATAATATTCGATATGTTCACGGCAATTCCTGCCAGATTCCGCCGTTTATTCACAATTTTACTTTGTTCCAGTTTTTCAACGCCTGTTCATCGCAGGTTGTTTCCGAAACAACGCCCGTTTCGCGCTCCAGCGCTTGAAAGCGATCGATGAATCGATCCGCCGCGGAATTCAGCGCAAGTTCCGGATCCACGCCCAGCCGCTGTGCCAGCGCGCACAGCATGAAAAGCGCATCGCCTACGCGCGCTTCCCGATCGGTATCCTGCAGCGCACGATCCACGCATTCCGCTGTATCGCGCGCGAGGATCGCCGCATCCGCGCATTTCACGCCGGCGCGCCCCGCCTTATCGCAGATTTTCGCCGTGCGCAGCAGCGCGGGCAGGCTCCTGCGGATTTCGCGCAGTACTTCGGTGTGCGTGCGCTGGCCGCGCTCCTTCATCTTGTTCTGCATCCACAGATCCAGTACCGCATCCGGATCATCGGCGTGATCGCCGCCGAATATGTGCGTATGCCGGCTGATCATCTTTTCGCAGATGGCGGTCGTCGCATCCGAAATATCGAATTCGCCGTGCTGGCGCGCGATTTCGCTCTGCATCGCCACCTGCATCAGCAGATCGCCCAGCTCATCATAGAGGTGATCCATATCGCCCTCATTGATGGCGTCGATCGCTTCATAGGTTTCCTCCAATAAGAATGTACGCAGGGATTCGTGCGTCTGCGCCCTGTCCCACGGGCATCCGTTCGGCCCCTGCAGCACCCGCATCACGCGCAGAAGATCATCGAAGGTGTATCGCTGCAGCTTCGTAATGTCCCGCTGCGCATGCACCAGCGCGCAGGTGCGGTGATCATAGCGCTTCATGCGATCCAGATCGTACAGCGGAATGCGCGCGACGCGCCCGTTTTCTTCCAGAAAACGCACGGGCGTTTCATCGGGATAGCAATCCATCAGCTTGAGCTTGACCTCGCTCGCCAGTTCGCGCGAATTGATTTCGCGAATCAGCGCGTTATCCATCGCCGAAAGCGCGTAATTTTCCCAATCCGCCGCTTCCAGCATCCGCGTCGCGCCGTCGGCAAAGGCGCACAGCGCGCCCTCCACCGGCGGCCCCGATACCACGCTGCAATTCACTTTATGCTGCTGCATCAGCTTCAATACGCTCCGGTCGCGCACATCGTACACCGCGTAGACCACCTGATCATAATCCTCCGCGGCTTCAAGCACCTTCTGCGCCGCCAGATCCGCATGCTGATCAAAATCATCGCAGCTATCGTAGAGATAATCCAGCGACTGAAACGAAATCCCGTTCTTTTTCAGCCAGTCCGCGCAGCCGATGTGCTGCGTATGCAAAATGATGGGGTGGTTGTTTTTCAAATACGTTGCGGCGCGCATCGTCAAATCGCCGATTTGCAGCCCCACGCCGATGATGGTAATCATGCCCATTTTCATACCTCGAAATCCTATGGAATGGGTTCATTTTATCACATCGGCGCGGTTATCGCAAGCAGATACGCGATCGGATTACTGTTCCATCTGGCGGCCGACGATATTCGCGGTGGTTTCCGCTACCTTCTGATCGATATCGCTCATCTGCACGCCGGATTCGCGGCTCAGCAGAATCAATCCGCCGATGATTTCGCCGTCCGCCAGAATCGGCGCGATGATCTGCGCGGAATACTGATCCGAACGATCATCGCCAGTCACCGGAATCATTCGCGCGCCGGACGACAGATTCAGCACCTGCATTCTGCGCGATTGCAGAATCTGATCCACTTCGGGGCTGAGCGGCTTTTCCGCATATTCGCGCTTCGCGCTGCCCGATGCGGAAACCACCGCATCGCGATCGCTGATCAGCGCCACATGCCCCAGCGTGCGGTACAGCGAATCGGTATAATCGCGCGCGATGGCGGCGATTTCGCCAATGGGCGAATACTTCTTCAGCACCACTTCGCCATCATGATCGGTGAATATTTCCAGTGGGTCGCCCTCGCGAATGCGCAGGGTACGGCGGATTTCCTTCGGAATGACCACGCGCCCCAGTTCATCAATTCTCCTGACAATGCCGGTTGCTCTCATATAAATCTTCCTTTTCTGTTTGAATTTGCTTGCTTTACATGCGCTGATAGTGTTTACATGAAAAAGGAAGTTTATGCAACGGCGGTAAATTGCCATTTTTTATATGAAAACGGCGCAGAAATTCACCGTTTAAGGCGAATTTCCGCACCGTCTGTGACCAATCCTGAATTAAAATCAAATTATTCTTTTATTTCAGCCTGGCGTATTCCGCATCGGATACCGGTTCGCACCATTCGTTGCGGGGTTCCTCGCCGGGTACTTCAACCGCCAGATGGGAAAACCAGCTGTCCGGCGCGGCACCGTGCCAGTGCTTTACGCCGGGTGCGATGTTCACCACGTCGCCGGGGCGCAATTCGCGCGCTTCCTTGCCCCATTCCTGATAATAGCCGCGACCGGCGACGCAGATCAGAATCTGTCCGCCGCCCTTCTGCGCCCAATGGATGTGCCAGTTGTTGCGGCAGGCCGGTTCGAAGGTTACGTTGAACACCTTCACCTGATCCGTGGAAACCGGCGCGAGATAGCTCTTGCCGCTGAAATACTGCGCAAAGCCGTCGTTGGGCGCGCCGATCGGGAATACCATGGCGTTCTGATGCGCCTGCATGGCGCTATCCGCGTCCGCCTCCGTCCAGACTTCCTTCGCCAGACGGAACGCCGCCCACGCCTTCGGCCAGCCCGCGTAAAACGCCGCGTGGGTCAGGATTTCGGCGATTTCGCTGTGGGTGATGCCGTTGGCCTTCGCCATTTCCAGATGGTGGCGGAAGG
>CAKUKP010000084.1 GCA_934663625.1 uncultured Clostridia bacterium | reverse complement strand
GGTGAAATCCGATATGATGATCAGGAAATCCGAAGGTATCCACATTTCGGATTTCCTGATCATCATATCGGATTTCACCTGCGTAATTGCCGTGGCTCGCCATCAGCAAATTGAGCAGCGTGGATTTGCCGCTGCCGGACGCACCGACAATCGCGTATTTCCTGCCCGCTTCAAAGGTGCAGCTCACGCCGCGCAGAATATCGCTGCCCGCTTCATAGCCGAAGCTTACATTGTTTACCGCGATTCCTTTGATCAATTGATTCGGAATGCGCGCGCCCGTCTTGCGCACGTTGTCGATCAGCGCCAACGCAAGCTTATCCATCAGCGCTGCCGCCGCCTTCTTCGATGCCAGCTGCTCCGGCAGTTCACGGATGGGGATGATCACATTGGCGTTCAGATCGATAAACACCATCAGCACGCCCGGCGTAATGCCATGGCCGGACAGCGCGAGATACGCACCCGCCAGAAACGTGCCCAGCTGCGCGGCGATGCCCGTCACGCCGCCCAGCG
Source organism: uncultured Clostridia bacterium (assembly GCA_934663625.1). Taxonomy (GTDB): domain Bacteria; phylum Bacillota; class Clostridia; order Christensenellales; family Aristaeellaceae; genus SFTH01. The sequence continues at coordinate 11,533 of CAKUKP010000084.1, read as the reverse complement.
CGCTGATCACCGTGAGCAGCTTGCGCCGATCGCACTTTGCCCGTTCAACGACGGCGTTGCTTCGGGAAAACAGGCCGAAGATGGCATTTTCCGCCTTGAAGCTTTTGATCACCGAAAACCCGCTCAGGCAATCCTTCAGTGTGGCGGTCAATTCTCCGTTCTTCTCCGAAACGGTTTTCTCCGCCCGCTCCATGCGATTGCCCGCGATGTACGATGCGCCGATGGGCAGCACAAAGAATCCGCACGCGACGATCGTCATCAGCGGACTGTAGGCGATCATCATCGAAAGCGCACCAATCAGTTTGATTACGTTCGCCCAGATGTTAAACTGCATTTCCAGATAACCGTTTTCGATGGTCGCGGCGTCGTTGGAAAATGCAGATAGGTAATTCGCGGTGTTTTCCGTACAAAACGCCGAAATGCTCTTTTTCGTCAGCTTTTGAAAGGCATAATCCCGATATTGCCGCATCGCCTTTTCCATAAATCGCGGCTTGGATACATAGCTTGCCGCCTTCAGCGCGATGATCGCCAGAATTACACAGGCGACGAGCAGCGACAGCTGCTTTAAATCCCGCGCGCCGGATACGCCTGATACGCAATCGATCATCTGCTGCACCACCCATGCTACCCAAAGATTCAGCGCAGCGATCATCACGGATGAAATCAGCGCGATTGCGAAGGAAAGCCGATTCTTCCGATAAAACTGCGCCGCATATTCCTGTCGGGCGGATTTACGCTTCATTTTGGATACGCCTCCATAAATTCATCAGCTCCGGATGATCGCATTCGGCAATTACGCCTTCAATGCCGATCATGGCGGTATCGCCCAGATCATCAAAAGCGGTTGCAGGGCTTTGGCACGAAACAAATCGAATGCTCGATGCATCGTAATTCGGCGCTTCATCGAATCGCAGCGCAATTTCTTTTGCATGACGGAGACTGTTTATTGCAGCTTCGTTCTTGCACAACGACAGCTGAATATCCGCACGAATCGTCCAAAGAAACGCTTCACTTTTGTCCATGTAGCTTCGCTTTTCTGGATTTTTCAAACCGGGATAGAAAGCAAGCGCCCAATCCACAAGCGCCAAAGCGTTTAGATAGTCTTTGGTTTTGCAGAAAGCATTGAGATATCCCATTACGATTTGCATGTGCGTCACGGTGAAATCGAGCAATGCCATCGATAAATATGGCATTGCGCCTTCCGGATCATTGCACGAAGATGCAAGCGTTTCTCCGATCAACGGATGATTCATTCGGCAGGGATTATTCTGTTTTAACAGTTCTACACCTTTGTCATACTCATCAATCGCAAGATGGATTTGCGCCATTTCTTTGCAGATCGATATTTCCGTGATTTCCGGATCATCGTTCTGGCGGATTAAATCGCAGGCATGGCGATAGAGCGCAAGCGCGCGCTTTGAATATTCATTTTTCTTCTGACAAAGCCCGCGCACGCGGTAGATTCGTGCACTGTAATAGACGATATCAAAGCAATTCGGATAGCGGCGCAGCGCCTTTTCCGCTTCGGCGATCACGGAATCCTCGTTCCGATCGTGCACATACTGTTTCAGCTTCGCGATCGTGCTTTCCCGATCATTGTTTCTGAATTCATACCCGATCAGCGCATCGATGGATACCTCGAATAAATCCGCCATTTCCGCGATCAGTCTGAGCTCCGGCGTTGCAGCCCCGCGCTCCCATTTGGAAACGGCGGCGAAGGTCACGCCCAGCGCCTCCGCCAGCTGTTCCTGCGTCATGGTGCGTTCCCTGCGCAGCCGACTGATATTTTCAGAAAGTGAAAGCTTCATATTCCCTACCCCCTCGTCTTTTCAAGAACATTATACCGCGCCGCGCGCGGAGAGAAAAGGCACCGCAGGTACAATCGGTTCAATTCTTTTTGGACTTGTGGTTCAATTTCTGGACATACATACAAAAATCCCGAAAAACAAGCTGGTCTTTCGGGATTTGATACTGAATCGTATGTATGTTTTTTGCAGCTATTTCCGCTGAAATGATTAAACCGGCTTTTGGGAACGTCGGGTTTCGATGTTTTTGTCTTAATAATGTTTCATGCTGCCCTGTTTCGCTCGTCCAGTTTTTCAAACCATACGGAATCTTCGCGTATTGTAATCGTTATTTGGGTATTGCTGTGCTCCGCCGCAATGCCCTGCAGCTTGCTTACAATATCATCCTTTGTCATGGTCAGCATTTCTTCAATATTCATTCCGTTCCAGAATTCCTGTATCTCGCGCATCATATTGCCGATACAAGCATCGCGCTCGCCAACCGTAAGCGCCTGTTTATCCGCGATATTTTAATTTTCATAACGGTTCTTACCCTTTCTACAATTGCCATCCCTTTTCGCTATCTCGATTCGCGGAGCCGCTTCAGATTTTCCAGAACGAACGGACTGCTTGCGGCGATGCGTCCCAATATTGCGCATCCGTCCATCTGCGCGCAGTCCGCACAGGTATCCAGCTTCTTTTCGCGAACGCAGTTATGTACGGGACAAAGCAGGTCGCAGAACGGTGTTTTCGCCCCCGCAATCCGGCAGCCTGTGCAATTGATCATTTCCGGCGTAATCTCTACCCCATTGATCTTCGTCCACAGCGCCGCGGTTTTTTCGCGCAGGGCGTAGTCGTTGGTAATCGTCGCGATTCTGGCATCGCAGGTTTCGCAGTCCAACCCGCAGCAGCCAATCAGTTGATTCATATGCTAGCCCTCCTTAAATCAAGCTATCCTGACGGCAAGGCAGTAATTGACGTGCTCGAAGGCTTTCATTTCTGCCCCCGCCCTGTCGATTACATTTCTTTGAATATCATCGGGCGTCAGCAATTCGCGAATCCGGAAGCCGTGCTTTTTCAGCAGCTTTTCAAGCTCTTCATGCGAAAATGCCGATTGCATCGGTTCGCCGCCCGCCTTCGCCATCATAATCGTGTTCTGCACGCGCCTTTCGGACGCATCAAAGAAATTCTCATCCGGATAATCAAATACAAGCGCGCTGCCGCTTACACAGATTTTGGAAAGCGCGGAGAGCATCGTTTCAATCGCCCCTGCCGAAAGATAGTAGGTTACGCCGAGCCATGCAAAAAAGGATTTCTCGGATGGGTCAAAGCCGCCGGCAATCAGGCGTTCCGCCGCATCATCCTTCGTAAAATCTACAGGTACAAACGTGAGATTTTCGGGAACCGTCCAACCGGCGCGCGCAATCCTTTCTTTTTTATCCGCCTGCGTCAGCGGATGATCTACCTCGAATACCCGATGCTTTGACAGAAACTCCGTTTCCCGAAAGGCAAAGGTATCCAGCCCAGCGCCGAGCATCACATATTGCTTTGTGCCGTTCAGCGCGGCTTCTTTCAACGCCTGTTCCGTATATGACGCGCGGCAAAGCGGCGATGGCGCGATATGGACGTTTATCAATCTGCGCAGCAGCTCCTTGGGCGCTTGCTTTTTCGGATCGATCTCCGGTTCAAAGAACTGCGCCCCGCCGAGGATATAGCCCTGAACGGCGGCATATTCCTCCGCCGTCATCAGCTTTTTTGCCAGATAATCCGCAAAAACCGGATGATCTTCATTTTCCGCATGAAATGCCCGCCCGAACGCACTCATCAGAGCGGTAATGCTGGCTTTGTTATTCATCCCATTGTCCTCCTGTGGCCTTTGAAACTAAAGCGATTCATTCGTGCATTTGTAGTTGATGCCGGCAAGCCGCGCCTGTCTGCACAGATCTCTGGTCTGAAGCTTATACTGCCTGTCATCCTTGATAAAATACGTTCCGCATTGACGGAACTCGAAATCGACCTGCTTCCGGATGCACTGCTCCCGAATGTCCAGTACCCAGTCATAGTCGAGCGGCCTTGCGTCCCTGTCCGATTCTCCGCCGACGACGACCAGCTCCACGCCGTCCAGGTACGGCTCCAAATTCACCCGCTCGATCAGCGGCTGTGCGGTGATGCACTTGTGCTTGATGGGAAGTGTTCGAAATATGGACAGCTTTTTATCCGCATTGCGCTGATTTTCAATGGTGCAGCACACGGTAACATTCTTATATCCGTCCGCCCAATCCTCCGGCATACACTGCGCGAATCGCTCAATGCGCTTGGTCAGAAAGAGAAAGGTGCAGTCTGACCGCTCTCGGATCATTTTCCAGCATTCGCCGCGCCATGCATCGGCTTCTTCGATGAGAAAATCGGTAGAAAAGCCGAGATACACAATTCCCGACTTCATTTTATAACCGCCCTTTTTAAGCTGCGCGACCGGCTTATCAAAGTCCTTCGTCTTGACGATCATGCTCGTATCGACGCCGCGTTTGGCGTCGCCCTTATGTATGTAGCAATGCAGGCAGCCCTCGCTGCACTTTTTACATCCGCGCCACGGATTCCACATTGGCATGGTTTCTTCCCCCCTGAATTTTCTTTTAATCCACTTTTTCCCGCTGAATTTTCGGAATCGTCCTTGTCAGGATCAGCGTATAGGCAACCGTAATTGCGATCAGGGCGGCGAGCTGTGCCAGGTGCAGTCCCATGCTAAGGCCGGTGTCATTCGCGAACGTACCGAGCGTATTGATCGCGGCATGAACGATGATGCAGGGAATCAGGCTTCCGCCGCGGTAAAAGATCGTGACCAGCAAAAAGCCCACCGCGATCGCAAAGGCGATCTGGCACAGGTTGTTGATCAGGCTTATGCCGCTGCCATTCAACAAATTGATCAAATGCCCAATGCCGAAGGTCACGCTGGAGATGATGATTGCCGATCTGATATTATCCCTTGCAATGGCGGCAAACAGGAAGCCTCGGAAGATCATTTCTTCCAAAAATCCAACGCAGAGCATACATGCGATTCGGCACGCCGTTTCCGCCGCGGAATAATTGATTGCAGCGCCGTTCCAGAGATTGCCCGTCGCAATGACGGCAAGCGGCACATAGCACAAAAAACGCCATGCGGGAACGGATGATTTGCAAATCCCGTATTTCTTCTGCAAATTGTTTCTTCGGATAAAGGCAAATAGAATCGCGGTCTGAACAATGCCGAAAACGGCGCTCGCCGCATATTCGATCCCGATCATTTCATTGATTGGATTCGCTAACGATTGCAGAACGCAATAGATCACGATCCACACGATCGCAAAGGTCAGTTCGTTTTTCTCATATAGCTTTTTCATGATATCCCCTCCACAATTTTCCAAGTTCGGCTGCATTTAAGTCCGTGTGGCGTCGCAAAACTTCACGACGGAACAGCCCTTGTCCGCATAATAGGTAAGCATCTCCGGCAGCTTCTTTTTATCATAGCTGGTGATGCAGTCCGACAGCACATGAACAGTATAGCCGTTCTTTGCCATATTGAAGCAGGTGGATTTGATGCATGCCGCCGCATCCGCACCGACGATATAAAACTCTGTAATGTCGTTTTTCTTGATGAAAGCCGTAAACTCTTCGCTGGTCAGCGCGTTGCTTTTGAACTTCGTAAAGATGTGGTCGGATACGACCTTCATTTCCGGAACAAATTCCGCACCGTGGGTGCCGGGCTTGAACGTTCTGGTTCCCGCGGACAGGTTGTTGTGCTGAATGTAGATAATCCACATGCCCTTTTCGGCTGCCCATTCGATCGCCGCATTGACTCCATCGATGATTTCCCTGTAGTTTTTCGTGATGTCATTTTGCAAATCGATCACAACCAGCGCGCTGTTTTTCATGCTTCCATGCAAATTTGTTTCCATCATTTATGTCCCTCTCTCCATCATGCCGTTTCTTCTTGTGCCGCCAGTATCGCACCCTTATACGCCTGCTCCAAATGGGCATTGATCAGTTCTTCATCGTATTTCAGCGAATTGTTGGCGATGATGCTCGCATACCCGTGCGCGAATAGAAAAATCGTCAGAAATACCTTTTTCGTCTGTTCCATGCCGATTCCCAGCGTGCCCTGCATCGCCGAAAGAACCGGTGCGAGCGCATCTGCGTCGATCAGTTCAAGCAGCGTGCTTCCTCCGAAAAAATCCGATTGAAACAGAAAACGGAACAGATGTGGTTCCTCGATCGCGAATCGAATATAATTCATTCCGATCCCAAGCATAACGCCCTTCGCGGGGCTTTTCAGATGCATCAGATACTCCGAATGATACACATCCGCCTTTGCGTAAACCGTCCGCTTCAATTCTTCGATCGTCGCAAAATGATACATGACGGGCTGCGTGGAGCAATTCAGCCTTTCCGATACGGTTCTTGCGTTTATGTTTTCCGCGCCCGTTTCGCGGGCTATCGCAAACGCCGCGTCAATGATCATTTCTCTTGTAACCTTTGCTTTCGCGGGCATGTTTGCACCTCCATGTATAATTCAGATTATATATAATTCGCATTATATATAAAAACTCTGCATTGTCAATCCATACAGAACAAAATTCACAAACAACTAATACAGTCGAAAATCATGCACCCAATTGGAACTGTACTTGCGATAAACCTCCAGATTTTTAGCTACCTTCCGTTCGGTAGGCGCATGTCCGAAATACTTGCTCGCACCCCTACAGGCGCGAGCAGCACTGTATTTGAATTTCAGGCATTTTTCGCAGAACGCTCTGTTCCGATTCAATTATCCGATTGACATTCGCAGATCGCGCGCAACAGGCCGATATATTTACAACAGCGTTTCCCGCCATCCGGCAAATAATACTCCCATCTTTGAAATATCTTTCAGTTCATATCGCATCAAATCGCCACGCCCGCACTGTGCTTGCGTTGACGCGGTTAAATGTGTTTCAATCAATATGTATCGTATATCATACTAGCACGAGGCACGTTTATCAATAGGACGCACACCGCGTACGGTATCATCACAGGTAACACGTACTGCCTTTTTCATTTGTTTGCGCCGCGTCTTTTGAACCCACACTGTACCGATTTTCCATTTTCGTCCCATTCCCTTTTCTATTCCTCTGTTACTTTTCTTAGGACCAATGATATCTGCGAGCGAAATTGACGGGTATAAAGCGATCTGTTTCCGCATATGCATGGTATATGGAGGGATTTTATGCGAAACAGAAGAATTTTCAGCGTTTTTCTTGCTTTTTTGCTTCTCTTGGCGATGTTTGCGTCCGCGCACGCCGATATCGAGATTCATTATCTGGATGTTGGACAGGGCGATTGCGCCGTAGTACTGTGCGACGGCGAAGCCATGATCATCGACGGCGGGCAGCCGAATCAGAGCCAATTCGTTTATTCGTATCTTCAAAACACGCTCGGTCTGGATGCGCTTCAATATATGGTGGCAACGCATCCGGATTCGGATCACATCGGCGGGCTTTCCGCCGCGCTGAACGCTTGCCACGTCGGCGCGATCTATTCATCTGCCGTCGGCAGCGACGCAAAAACGTTTCAATCACTCATCAAATACGCGGCGCGGCAGGGGCTTGCGCCCATCATTCCGCAGGCAGGCGATACCTGCGCGCTGGGCGGCGCGGATATTACGTTCCTCGCGCCGGCAAGCACCTATGCGGACGATAACAACGCATCGATCGTTTTGAAAATCACCTATGGGCGCACGTCCTTTCTGTTCACCGGAGATATCGAAGCCGCCGCCGAGGCGGATATCCTGCGAAGCGGCGCGGACGTGGGCGCGACGGTATTGAAGGTCGCCCATCACGGGAGCGATACATCTTCGAGCGATGCGTTTCTGGAAGCCGTACAGCCGCAGTACGCGATCATCAGCGTCGGCGATAACGCATACGGGCATCCCTCGGAGCGTGTATTGAACCGCCTTCAAGCAAACGGCAGCACGGTTTATCGAACGGATACAAATGGAACGATCATCTGCCGAAGCGACGGCGATTCGATCGAATTCCTGACTGAAAAGGAAAACAACGCGGCGACCACATCCCCCGAACCGGAGAATACCGCCGCCGCGCCGTACATCGGGAATCGAAACAGCCATAAGTTTCATTACGCCGACTGTTCATCCGTAGATTCCATGAAGGAGAAAAACAAGGTGGAATTGCAGAGCCGCGAGGACGCCGTTTCCGCGGGTTATATCCCCTGCAAGCGCTGCAATCCGTAAATCAATCAATCGCAATCCGAATCGTGCAGACCGATGTTCGTCGGCGCGCCGTCGATTTTGCTGTTGATGTATTTTTCGCACACCATGTTGGCATAGCTGGCGATGATCAGCCGATTCAAGCCCGATCCAAACAGCGTCTTGAAGGCAATCACACACGGCAGTGCCCACACAGTCGCCGAATCATCCAGACAACAGATCAGCACCGCCGCGATCGGAACGATCATGGTGATCAGCCATACGCCCGCCGCCCGCAAAAAGCAGGAACAGCTGATGATCAGCGCATTGCGGACAATGTGACGATACGGCAGGCGGTAGGTTACGCACATGGTGGGAATCACCATGCAGCACAGCTGCCAGATCACCAGCAATAGAATCAGTACGCCGAACGGCAGATAGAAGAATACGTTCGTCTGCGCCATCCGCGCGCACAGGTTGAAGTAGAAAAACGCAACCTGAATCAGAACGCCGTTCATCGTGCTGAACATCAGCCCCTGTTTCCAGTTCTGCTTCAGCGCATTGCGATAATCCAGCGCCATATCGGCATATTCATCGCGCGCCCAGTTGCGCATTACATAGCTTGCCGCCAATTGAAACGGGCCGGTGATCGCCGTTAGGGGCATCATGATGAGCGCATAGACGTAGGCGACGCCTTCGATCTGTGCAGCATCGTATCCCCCCGCCTGATAGGCAAGCATCAACACCCGAAAAAGCGCGTAGCAGCTCCATGCAATCGCGGGCAGCCATGGAAGGATGTACAGCAGGCTGTAGCCGGTCATTCTTCCGACATACACAGAAAACACCATTTTGAACAGTTCTTTGCGCGTATGCGGCTGATCCTGCGTCCCGTAATCCCGCCGATCCGGATTTCCATAAAAATGCCGGTCAAATAATCTTTTGAATGCCACCTTCGTATCCTCAGTTCATTTACAGATCCGGTCTGTAGATGCTCGAAACCGCGTTCAGCGATTTGAGCGCTTCTTCGATCGTGCAATCCGGCGTTCTGCCCGTCAGCGCACAATTCAGGAAATCCATATCCTCATCGCGGAACATATCGTTTCGCGCGGTCGGAATCGTTTCCCGTTTCCATTTTCCCTCACGCTTGCTATAGACCGAAAGCGCAGCTTCATCCCACGATGCAAATTCAACCGTGATCACGCCGTTCATGCCGATCAAATCGATCTGCCGTCTGCGCGGCGACTGGAAGAAATCCAGATGCACGTTGGCGATGCACCGATCTTCGAATTGAATCAACATTTCAACGATATCTGGCGATTGCATGCCCATATCGGAATAGCTGCCGTAGATTCCCTGCACCTTCATAATCTTCTGATTGGCAAACCAGATCGCCAAATCCAGATCGTGAATCAGTTCAAACGCGCCGGAATATTTGGAATAATACATGTTCATGTAATTCGGCTGGATTTCATAGAAGGGTTCGCCCATCAGCGCGCGAATCGAAATCAATCTGCCGATTTCGCCGCTTTCCAGCAATTCCTTCGCCTTGCGCAGCACGGTATGATAGCGGAAGCAGAATCCGACCATCACAATTTTCCCCTGCCGTTCCGCCAGCGCGCGCAGTTCATCCGCGCCTTCCGGCACGTTGGACAGCGGCTTTTCAATGAAAACGTGGCATCCGTTTTCCAGCGCCTGCTTCGCCATGGAAAGATGCATGGCGGTCGGGGTCAAGATGAATACTGCATCCGGCCGGTAATTCTGAAGCGCGGCGGCATAATCCGTATACATGCGCGCATACGGCACCACGGCGCGCATCGCATCATGGCTTTCGATAAACGGATCACAGGCGGCGATATTTGCAATGCCCATTTCCTTCAGCACCTGCGCATGGCGCTTGCCGATTGAACCGCAGCCTGCCAGCAATACCTTCATATCCGTTATTTGCATTTGGAAAATCCTCCATCCACAGAGAGAATATGTCCCGTTACATAGTTGGAAGCATCCGATGCGAGGAACAGCGCCGCGCCCATGATTTCATCGCCCATCTTGCCCATGCGTCCCAACGGAGTCGCGCGGCCGTAGGCGTCCGTAAATCCCTGCGGCAGATCATGCTTATCGAAGCCGCCGGGCGCAATGGCGTTGACGCGCACATGGTAGGGCGCCATATACGCCGCCAGATCCTGCGTCATACCCACGATTCCGCCCTTCGCCGCGGCGTAATCGATCGGCTGTTCCATCTTATGATTGTCGCGATACATCGCACGATCGCGGCCGACGAGCGCGGCGCACGACGCCATATTGATGATGCTGCCCTTCTGCGCTTCCGCCATATACCTGCCGACCGCCTGGCAGCAGTACAACGCGCCCAGAAGATTGCATTCGATCATATAGCGCATCGCCTCCGGATCGCGGCGCAGGAAATCGCATTCGCCCCTGCCGGAACCGCCGCCCGCATTGTTGATCAGGATATCCACATGTCCCTTCCAGGCGTGTGCCGCTTCCGCCATCCGCTGCACGGATGCATAATCCGTCTGTTCCAGCTGCAGACCCAGCGTTTCCACATGATACTGCGCCGCGATTTCCGAAGCGACCTTCTGCGCCTTTTCAAGTTCTCTGGATGTGATGATGATATCGCAGCCGAATTCCGCCAGCGCGCACGCCATATCGTTGCCGAGCCAGGCGTGGCCGCCGGTGACGATCGCCACGCGATTTTCAAGATTCAACATGGAATGAAGATTTGCCGCCATTTTTCTCGCTCTCCTTATACGGGTATTTTAAAAATGATCTTTCGGGATTGTTTATCGTTCAAATACATCAGCGGTTTGTGCACATCCTCCGGAAGCAGGAAGGCAAAGCGCATCGGAAGCATTTTCAGGCAGATTTTGTTCTTCGGATCGCAGTCAAACAGAATCGAATCGCCCGATTCGTCATACGCGCCCGCGTTCGTCATATCGCTCAGGTGGGCGTATTCGATGATCTCGCTGCCCCGCAGGATCAATTGCAGGTCGGCGTATCGCCGGTGCGCTTCGTATTTGCCGGCCGTGCGCGTATCGTGCGTGCCCACCATGGCGTACACGCCGTTTTCAAGTTCATAGCGTCCATCGGCCAGAGCCGTGATTTCATTATTTTCAACGAATGCGCAAACGGCGTGCAGACCGCCATTTATATTTGCATAGAGTCGAAGATTATTCAGCGCATCATAAATCATATTGCCGTATTCCTTTCCGGTCGAACGGTATATTCGCCCGCATTGTAATGTACTTCAAAGCGCCGCAGGTAATTTGCATCATCGTGATTGGGATAATCGATTCGATAATGCGCGCCGCGGCTTTCCCGCCGGTTCAACATCGCCGCAAGCAGCGCGCGAGAGAGAACCAGCATGTGCTGCGCTGTAATCGCGCGATCACCCATGGCGCAATCCGCAATTCGCCTGCCCGCCAAATAGCCTTCGCTCAGTCGTTCGATCTTTTGCATGGTGGCAATCATCCCATCTTCACTTCGAATAATGGAGGCATCCTGCCACATCATATCC
>CAKUKP010000083.1 GCA_934663625.1 uncultured Clostridia bacterium | reverse complement strand
GCTGTGCTGCGCCGCTTCGGCGTGGCGGAAATCTGGATGTACGGCATCGCCTTCTGCGATAAAAGGTGCCGCGTCGTCGCAAAGCGCGGGGAAGCGGATCCGGTATAATTTAAACGGCTTCGGGCAATCCCGAAGCCGTCAGAGTGTACAGGCATACCATTCTGCGTCCGTCTGGGTAAAGCCGATGGATGTAAACATGCGCCGGCTCTGTTCGTTGAAGGCATAGATATTGGCGGTGACCCGCGCCATGCCCTTTTCCCGCGCCAGCTTCAGCATGTCCAGCACGCAGCGCCGCCCGATGTGCCGGTTCTGAAATTCGCGGCAAACCACGATCGCGAGTTCGCCGTTGTCGCGCAGCGTTACATCGCCCACCAGCGCGCCCCGATATTCGATATAATAGCAATCGCCGTGCGCGCTCAGGAAATCATACATGCGATGCAGCAAATCCGGATCATAGGGCGTATCCCGATTGTCCACCTGCCTGCATACGTCCGGATCCTGATACCACGGAAGCGAAACCGCGTCGTTCCGGTAATAGGGAACCAATCGGATTTCGCGATCAACGATTCTTTCCGTCAATGAACTTTCCTCCTTATGTAACTATAACGCCTCCGTCTGCGCCGTTGCTCCCGTACAAGGCTGATTTTCGCATATGGAGTGAACGAAAAAGTCCCGCAGAAGCGCGGGACTTTTTCAGTCGTTTGGTGATTTTTATTCCCGAATGCAATCGCGGTTGTTCAGAATGTATTCCGCGCCGCTCACGATCGTCAGCACCGTTGCGATGTACATCAACACGTTCGCCAGCACCACGCCGAAGCGCCCCAGCAGCGCCTTGCCCGTCACGGGTATCAGCAGCATCAGCGCGATGGTCGCCGACATCTGGAACACCGTTTTCAGCTTGCCCAGCTTGCCCGCCGCGATCACGCGGCCGTTGCCCGCGGCGACCAGCCGCAGACCGGAGATGATGAATTCGCGCGCGAGCATCACGATGCATACCCACGCGGGCATTCGTTTCGACGCCACCAGTACCACCAGCGCCGACATTACCAGCAGCTTATCCGCGATGGGATCGGCGAATTTTCCGAAGTTCGTTACCAGATTGCGCGCGCGGGCGATTCTGCCGTCCAGCATATCCGTAATGCATGCCAGAATATAAATCAGCAGCGCCACATACTGCGCCCACTGCGCGCGAAGCAGCGCAAATACCACAAACACGGGAATCAATACGATTCTCAGCAGCGTTAGCCTATTGGGTGTATTCAAATTGATCGAACTCCCTTCAGTCCCGATGCGAAATTTCAAACCATATACGAAAGTATAGCACATCAATGTCAACCGCGTATTAACTGACGGCGAAATGATATTACAGCCGAATTCTTCCTTCATCAATTTGATTGCAGGCGATGTTCCTGCCGTTGAAATCGCCGTGGCAATCGCTGCCCGCGGTGATCATCCACCCGTGCGCGTCGCACAGCGCGCGCAGATACCGCGAAACGCCGCCGTCCTGCGCCGGATGATGGCATTCCACGCCGTCCAGCCCCATTTCCATCGCGCCGAGTACGCGCCGCTCCAATTCGGCGATGCCCTCGTCTGTGAACGTTACCTGCGGATGCGCCAGTACGGCGCGCCCGCCCGCCGCGTGTATCGCGCGCGCGATGGTTTCAATATCCTGAAATCCCGCGTCCGCGTAGGTCACGCCGTAGCGCGCGTAGAGGGGAAATCCGTCCTTCAGCTTCGCGGTTACGCCCTTTTGAAGCAGGTATTGCAGCATTTTCCATCCGCCGCGCCGCGGATCGTGCGCCATCTGATCGTATTCCGAAATCGAAAGCGCGGGGTAATCCGCCGCCATCCGGCGCAGCAGCTCCACGCTCATATCATCCAGCTTCCGGCGCGCGTGGCGCAGCACTGCGGTCAGGGCGGGATGCGCGATGTCCGCGCCGTAGCACAATATATGCACGTCCACGCCGTCCCAGATCGAATCGATCTCCGCGCCGTGGATGTATCGCAATCCGGCGGCGATCGCCAGCGGCGCGGTGCGCGCCGTTCCCTCCACCACGTTGTGGTCGCAGACCGATAGGAAGGAAGCGCCCGCCCTGCGCGCCCGGCGCACGATTTCCTCCGGCGTAAACGTCCCATCCGAATATTGCGAATGAATGTGCAGATCCGCAAAGCCCATCATCATCACCACCCGATCGTGATATCATTATTGTACCCGATTTTTTGGATTCGTCAATCGGCAGTAGCAGGTGTTCTTTCCGCGCCCTTCTTTTTGCAGTTCGCCGGATGCAGCCAGCCTACGCAGCGCGCCCTCAATGGAACTATCGCTGATCGTCGGACAAAGCTCGCGGATGTCCTGCTTGTTGAACCGTCCGATTTTCTGCCGGCTCGCCCTGCGCACCATTTCAAGTGCAGACAGCTTCGTTTCCACCAGAGCCATGCGATCCTCAAAATCCTTATACGCCGCAAGAATCGTGCCCAAAAGGTATTTTATAAAGGGAACCGCGTCCTCCGTACCCTCGTGCCAACCGGTCTGGGACTGCGCAAGCGCATCGTAATACAAATCCTTGTCTTTGGCAATCTTGGCTTCGAGCGAGATATATTTGCCCACATAAAACCCGTTCTGATACATAAGCAGCGTGGTGAGCAGGCGGCTCATTCTTCCATTGCCATCGTTGAAGGGGTGGATGCACAGAAAATCGTGGATGAATACCGGAATCGCGATCAGCGGTTCAAGCTCCATGTTTCCAATCACGCGGTTGTATTCTTCGCAGATTCTGTCCAGCGCCTCCGGCGTTTCATACGGTGAAAGCGGCGTAAACAATATCTCCACATGACCATCCGGATACGTGGCGCTGATATAATTCTGAACGGCCTTCGTATGCCCCGCGATCGGGTTGTACATATGGCTGTAGAGTATCTTGTGAAGCTGCAGGATGTAGTTCTGTGTAATCGGGATTGCATCAAAGCTTTCATGAATGATGCGCAGCGCATCGCGGTATCCCGCGATTTCCTGTTCATCGCGGTTCTTCGGCGCGGTTTTCTCCTGAACCAGCTGCCGGATGCGCGTATTCGTGGTGACGATGCCTTCGATGGCGTTCGATGCTTCGGTGCTTTGAATTCTGGCGATTTCAACCAGCTTTTCAATTTCTTCCGGGCGCTGCTTTAAATACAGCTCCTGCTTGCCCGCTTCCCGGTATATGGCGGCAATCAGCCCCAGAATTTCCGAATCCCATTTCTGTTCCCGTATCGAGGAATAATGAAAACGCCGCATTCCCTTACCTCCGTCCTGTTTCCCTTAAATTATCGCACAAATTAAGGAAATCGTCAACGCCTGTGCGATCATTCCCTTATAATTATGCCCGAATTCAGGGATTCAAACGCTCGATCATATTATTGACATTGTACCCGATTTTTTGGATTCGTCAAGAATGCAAAATCTGTGATCTTTCGATTGAAGTTTGAAAAGTTTTGCGATATAATGGATTAAGAAATACTGGTATTTTTCCGCGCGGCGGCGCTGCGCTGTGCGCGGATAATTTCAATCTGGAATTACAAATGGAGGATGCAGCCATGACCGATATGGAACAGAGAGCAGCGGCGAAAGGATTTGCGGCCGATTGGAAAGGGCGCGGCGATGAGAAGCAGGAAACGCAGGCTTTCTGGCTGTCGCTTCTGCAAAAGGTCTATGGCGTGGCGGAGCCGGAAAAATACATTGAATTTGAAGTGCCCGTAAAGCTGGATCATACCAGCTTCATCGATGGTCTGATCAAGACTACCCGCGTGTTGATCGAACAGAAGGGGAAAGACATTGATCTGAACAGGGGATATAAGCAATCGGATGGTTCGATGCTGACCCCTTTTCAGCAGGCGCGGCGATACGCGGGCTACCTGCCCCATGATCTGAACCCGCGCTGGATCATTGTTTGCAACTTTCAGGAATTCCATATCCACGATATGAATCGTCCCAACGATGCGCCGGAAGTTCTGCTGCTTTCGAATCTGGAAAAGGAATACAATCGTCTGAATTTTCTTGTGGATACCGGTGATGCGAATATCAAGCGTGAAATGGAAATTTCCATGCAGGCGGGCGAACTGGTAGGCAGATTGTACGATGCATTTTTGAAGCAGTATAAAAATCCCGACAGCGAAAGCACGCTGAAAAGCCTGAACGCGCTGTGCGTGCGCCTTGTTTTCTGCCTCTACGCCGAGGATGCGGGCATTTTCGGCAGACGCAGCATGTTTCATGATTATATACACGATCACGGTATGCAAAACGGCCGCCGTGCCCTGCGCGATCTGTTTCGCGTGCTGGATCAGAAGCCGGAGGAACGCGATCCCTATCTGGCGGATGATGCCCCCGATCTGGCAGCGTTTCCGTATGTTAACGGAGGTCTGTTTTCGGATGAGAATATCGAAATCCCGCCGTTCAATGATGAAATATACAATCTGCTGCTGACCCGCGCCAGCGAAGAATTCGATTGGAGCGAAATCAGCCCCACGATCTTTGGTGCGGTATTTGAATCCACGCTGAATCCTGATACGCGCCGCAAGGGCGGAATGCACTATACATCCATTGAAAACATCCATAAGGTGATTGATCCGCTGTTTTTGAATGATCTGCGGGCGGAGCTAAACGAAACCCGGCAGATATCCGCGATCAAACCCCGTCAAAAGCGTCTGACCGCGTTTCAGGATAAAATTGCATCCCTGAAATTCCTCGATCCGGCGTGCGGCAGCGGAAATTTCTTGACGGAAACGTATCTTTCCCTGCGCAAGATGGAAAATGAAGTGCTGTCCCTGATGTATGGCGATCAGATTATGATGGGCATTGCCATCAATCCAATTCGCGTTTCCATCGATCAGTTTTATGGCATTGAAATCAACGATTTCGCCGCGACCGTCGCCAAGACCGCGCTGTGGATTGCGGAAAGTCAGATGATGAAACAGACGGAGGATATTGTCCATATGAATCTGGACTTCCTGCCGTTGAAGTCCTATGTCAATATCATCGAGGGCAACGCCCTGCGCATCGATTGGGAAACGGTTGTGCCGAAGCACGAACTGAATTATATCATGGGCAACCCGCCGTTTGTGGGGTATTCGCTGCAGTCTAAAGATCAGAAAGAAGATATCCTTTCCATTTATATTGATGAAAAGGGAAAATCGTACAAAACGGCAGGAAAAATCGACTATGTTGCTGGATGGTATTTTAAGGCTGCACAGTTGATGCAGAATACGGCTATCCGTACAGCGCTTGTTTCTACGAATTCCATTACACAAGGCGAACAGGTCGCGGGCGTATGGAAACCGTTGTATGATCGCTTTGGCATTCATATCGACTTTGCACATAGAACGTTTCGCTGGGATAGTGAAGCCAACATCAAGGCACATGTGCATTGCGTGATCGTTGGATTCAGTTGTATGGAGAACTCAGCAGTGCGTTACTTGTATAGTGCTGACCGAATGTTGATAGTAAACAATATTAATCCTTATCTGACTGATGCGCCGGATGTGTTCATTCAGAGCAGAGTAAAACCGATATGCAATGTACTAGAGATGACTTCGGGAAATCGTCCTGCTGATGGTGGACATTTAATTATTGAAGGTGATGAATATGATCAGTTTATCAAAGATGAGCCCAATGCGCTTCCGTATATTCGACGATTGAGTGGTGCAACAGAATTCATCAATAATAAAAAGCGTTATTGTCTATGGCTGGTTGGTGTATCACCGGCAGAATTACGAAGAATGCCCAAAGTGATGCAGCGAGTCGAACTCTGCAAAGCAGATAGGTTGACTGGGGCAGACGATAGAAAGAAACTGGCAGACACTCCTTCTGTATTTCGAGAAACAAAAAATCCGAATACAGCCATAGTTGTTCCACGACATTCATCAGAAAACCGACGGTATATTCCATTCGGTTTTATCGGTAAAGAAATGATTCTGACAGATGCGGCAATGTGCATACCAAATGCAACAATTTACGATTTTGGAGTGTTGGAATCAAATGTTCATATGGCATGGATGCGTGTTGTCTGCGGACGTATCAAGAGCGATTATCGCTATTCAAAGGATATCGTCTACAACAACTTCCCCTGGCCTACGCCGACCGACGCGCAAAAAGCAAAAATCGAACAGACCGCACAGGCGATTCTGGATGCCCGCGCATTGTATCCGGATTGTTCCCTTGCCGACCTGTACGATGAAGTAACCATGCCGCCGGAGCTGCGCAAGGCGCACCAGCAGAACGACCGCGCCGTCATGGAAGCCTACGGTATACCCGTAAAAGGAACCACCGAAGCAACCTGCGTCGCAGAACTGATGAGAAGATATCAGGAGTTGACGCGCTGACTACGAAAATGATAACAAGGAGTAGAGAATACAAATGAATATTACGTTTCTGATTGGCAACGGCTTTGACCTGAATCTCGGCTTAAAAACTCGGTACACAGATTTTTTAGAAGAATATCTAAAAGATGAACCTGGTGATAGTAAAGAAATTCAAAGATTTAAAGCAGATATTCGCAAGCAGAATCTGGATGAGTGCTTATGGGCGAATGCAGAGCTGGCTTTTGGAGAATATACAGATGAAATAGCAAATCAGGGGCTGAAAGCAGATTCATTCTGGATAAGGTATGATGATTTTTGTAGAAAATTAGCTGCATATTTACAGAAACAGGAGAAAAGAATTTGTATTCAAAATCATGAAGAAGATTTTTCCAAAGCAATACTTGAATTCTCATCAGGTTTGACGGACGTGCAGAAAAGCACTGTGAATAACTCTGGGCGTTTTTTTAGCGGTGCATATAGTTTCAATTTCCTTGTATTTAATTATACATGTATAATTGATCAGCTGTACAACTCGTTACTAGAAACGAATACTAATCTGGGAACACGCACGCATAATGGCGATAAGTATCCGAACTCACTTGGACGAATATTACATGTTCACGGAACTACCACAAGGCACATGATTTTCGGCGTACATGATGAGTCACAGATTAAAAATATGTCGATTTTTGAGGGGGCTTCTCCGTTTGATTTGGATTCGTTCATCAAACAGCGAACGAATATAAACTGTGAAGCTAATACTGATAAAAATGCATCTTCGATAATCCAGGACAGTGAACTGATCTATATATACGGAATGTCAATAGGTAAAACAGATACGTTATGGTGGCAGAGAATCATAGAGAGAATGAAAGTTCAAGCACATCTTCACGTATTCATTTACTGTAATGATGCTCCAAAAGATGAATTGTTGATGCGAGATAGACTAAAATATAATGATGAGAAAAAGAAATACTTTCTCCAGTTTGCCGATGGAGATAATTCAGCCTTAGAAGAGCGAATACATATTGTCGATAACAATATTTTCGGGGCATTTACTAACATCGCGACACCGTCGGATGATGTTCAATCTATGAAAATGGATATCGTGGAACTCCGAAAGACATCTTGACTTTGGATGTAATCAAAACAGGGATGGCTAGAAATCAAGATAGGGGGTTTAGCTATCCCTGTTGTATTCTGCTCACATTCTAACCATTCTCATCAAATAGATGGGTAGAATAGATTGGAAGATTTTCCCTAAACCCTGCCCAGCACGTCCCCCACATCCCCATCAATACAAATCGCCCGCTTCTCAATCTCCTCCGGACACACCGCCTGTCCTCGATTGATGCAAGCGTAAACGGCGTTTGGGTTTGCGTATGTCATCTGCCAGAAGGGGTATTTGATGATGCCGGGGGTATTATAGCCCACGCCCAGTTCGAGGAACAGGATTTTCTGTCCCATACGGGTGCGGAGAAAATGGTCATAGCGCTCGGCGGCGGCGTGCCAGCCATCGTCCTCTACAAAGGTATCGTCCGCGCGCAGGTTCATGGCGGCGGGTCTGCCGCAGTGCGGACAGGTGGGAATCAGATCGGTCGGGACGCGCATATCCGCCTGCCGCCGCACCATTTCGCGCACGATCGCTTCATTATCCCACGTTTCATGGCAGCAGGGCTGGCTGCATTGGAAAAGCCCGTAATCGCCCTGCGCGTAGAACAGGCGGCGCTTATCGAAGCCCGCCTTCTGAAAGCAATGATCCACGTTCGTGGTGATTACGAAATAATCCCTGCCCTGTACCAGCTTGTACAGGTTTTCATATACCGGCTTCGGCGCGTCCTGATAGCGGTTGATGAGGATGTACCGGCTCCAGTACGCCCAGAATTCTTCCTGCGTCGGATACGGATAAAAGCCGCCGGTGTACATATCCGGAAATCCGTATTTCGCGGCGAAATTCGAAAAATGCCGGTCGAACCGCGCGCCGGAATAGGTAAATCCCGCCGATGTGGAAAGCCCCGCGCCCGCGCCGATGATCACCGCGTCCGCCGCGTTCAGCGTCTGCCGCAGCCGTTCAATTTGCGCAGAGCAGCTTTCCATAGACGGCCTTATCGATTTCTTTGAAAACATTGAAGATCACCCTTTTCACACAGGTTTGCCGATGCAGAAAATCCTGTACGGTGCGCACGGCGATTTCCGCCGCAAGTTCGTTGGGAAAATGAAATTCGCCGGTGGAGATGCAGCAGAACGCGATGTTATTCAGCCCGTTTTCCGCTGCCAGCTCCAGACAGGAACGATAACAGCTTGCCAGCAGCTCCGCATCCCGCTCGGTCACGCGCCCTTCGATGATGGGCCCCACGGTGTGGATCACATACCGGCACGGCAGGTTGAACGCGGGCGTGATCTTCGCCCGTCCGGCCGGCTCCGGCACGCCCTGCGCTTCCATGATTTCCGCGCAGACGGATCGCAGCTGTACGCCCGCAAAGGTGTGTATCGCGTTATCGATGCAGCGATGGTTGGGCGCGTAGCAGCCGGTCATGCCGGAATTCGCGGCGTTTACGATCGCATCGCAGCGCAGCGTGGTGATATCGCCCTGCCATAGATAAATGCCCGGCTGAACCGGCGAAAGATCGTCTATATCCGTCACGCCCTTTTCGGCGGTCGCCGCGCACAGATAGGCATCCTGAGTTTTTAAAAATTCGGGATCGGAAGTCCGCGCCGGACGCACGTTCATCAGCCCGCGCAGGAGCCGCTTCTGTTCGTCCGCGCCCTGCGGTACGCGCCAGCCGCGATACGCCGGATTTTCATTGAATAGCGACCGAATCAGATATTGCCGCCGTTCGGATTGATTCATCGTTACCTCCGTTCAAAATGCGGATGCTGTAGTAATGGTTCGGCGCGCTTGACAGAAATTCCTTTCGCGTTTACAATCAAATACAGTAGAAACAGGAGGAATTCGCCATGCTGACCAAAGCCGAACTGCCCGAATGCCCCGTTGCCACCGCCGTGCAGCTGATCGGGAACAAATGGAAGCTGCTGATCCTGCGCAATCTGATGTCGCGCCCGTGGCGTTTCAATGAACTGCTCAAGAGCCTGCCGGGGCTGAGCCAGAAGGTACTCACCGATAACCTGCGCGCCATGGAAAACGATGGCATCATCACGCGCACGGTCTATCCCGAAGTGCCGCCGCGGGTGGAATATGCGCTGTCCGAACTGGGCGAATCCATGCGCCCGATTTTGAAGGCGCTGGAGGTCTGGGGCGCGGGCTATCAGGAGCTGGTAAGGAATTCGTGAAAACAGCCCACAGTGATGCGGAGGCTGTTTTCGCCAAAGATTATTTTTCGGTCGGGAACAGGAATCCGGCGGTCATTTCCAGATAATTCTCGCCTGCATAATCCGGAAAAGCTTCGCGCATCTGCGCGGTGAAATCCTCGGCAGATTCGGCGCTTTCCGCGATTTCGGCGGTCTGGGCCAGATATGCAATCTTGGTCTGCACCGCCTCCCTGCCTTCGGGCATGTTGTGTCCGGTCAGCACCAGATCGTAATCGAAGCCCTCCAGCTCCGTCCGGAACGCATTGATGTGATCGATGCTGGTCAGAATGTTGTGCGTGCTCGATCCCATCATGTGGATGTAGATGATGTTCATCGCGGGGATTTCCACGCCGTAAGCATCGTCGCCCTCGTTGCGGATTACGAAATCCAGACCTGCCAGCGAAACGGTATCGCCGAACGCGACGATCTGCGCACTTGCCGGATGATCCGCCGCCACCGCATCGCCAAACGTCGCGATAAAGCCGTCCGTCAGCGCGCGGATGGAGCCGCCCTCCGCCCAGTTGGTCACCGCGTTTTCGGTGGCGTAGGGCGCGTCGGCGCTGTATGCGTCCGATCCGTTGGGATGATACGCCATCAGCTTGCCCGCAACGGGCTTGTTCAGGGTTTCCACATACGCCTTCCATTCGGCGTTTCCTGCGATAAACGCCGTGCTTTCCAGCAGCACTACGCCCTCCGGACTTTCAATCGCATAGCAGGTATCGCCCAGCGCATCGCCGGATACATAGGCGTGCAGGCGGTTTTCGCTGAAATCATAAATCTGTACGCTGCCCGTTTCCAGCGCGACCGTTTCATACGCCGCGTCCGTTTCGGCAAACGCGCAAGCGAAAAGCATCATGCAGGCAATCAGAATCGAAATCACTTTTTTCATGGGGTTTTCCTCCGTGGGTTGATCGTTTCAGAAGTTCATATCTCGTGGCCACGAATATAGAATACACGCTTTTCACCCGCAATACAAGTACGCACTTTTTTATCAGGTACGCACCTTTGGGTAACTGGTGCAGAATGAAGATAATCTTGCCAATGTCAGAAAAAATGTAATGCGCCCAGGCGTTAACATCGGAAAAAGTGTAGAAAAATGCATATGTATGCGCGGAAAAAATGTTGATTCGTCTGTGGCAATTGCGAATTATCCGGTGGAACATGCGCAGTTTTTCAATTAATGTATTTTCATAGAGGTTTCAGAGGTCATTTGTGCCGGGTGCATATCGGGAAAGGGGGAATTGGGAGCGAAAACCATCGCCCCTTTGCCCGATTGCGTCCGGCTGCGTGTGATTTTATCGAATTATCGAATTTCCTGTTCCAATTCATCAAACACCGGCGCGGAGAAGAACGTCCCGAGGGACATATCCAGACCATCGCACAGCTTCTTGATCAGGTTGATCGATAATTCTTTGCGCTGTGCATCCAGCATGCTGTAAACTGTCGATGGCGTTATGCCTGAACGCGTCGCCAATTCGTTTGGACGCATATTTCGCTCCTTCATAATTTCCAGAAATCGCGCCACAACCGCTTCCTTTACCGTCATTTTTCAAGCACCTCCATCAAAATGATAGAAAAATCTCCGCAAAAGCGTATACGCACTTGCGTTATTTTCGGAATTGTGATAGAATACAAACAAACGCAGATGCGTAAATCTTCGGGCGGTATATTGTTTTAGGAGGAGACGACTGTGAATAATTGCCCTGTTTGCAAAAGGCAGATAACTGGCGAAGAACCGTTTCTGATGTTCTTTTCAGAAAAGAGAAACGAACCCGTATATTGCTGTGAGACTTGCGAAAAACAGATGAATACCCTTACAGAAACACAAGAGCCTGCGGAGTTGAAAAAAGCCATCAACTACTTCTACACCTATATAGAAGAAGTGGACGATCCGGAAGTAAAGGATTATTTGCAGCAGATTATCGACAGCAATGCGGAAATCATGGGCGAGCTGTCGGCGAAAAAGGAAAAGCAAAAGCCGATTTCAGAACGTCAGAAGGACTACTTTGCAGACAAAGCGGAAGCCGATGCGGATTCGTCGGCTTGGATTTCCATAATGCGTTTCTCTGCCGTCGTCTGCATGATACTCATGCTCATCGCTGGCATTGTTCTGGGGTGTACATTCCTTGGAATAAACGGCGGAGTTGGCCAGGGATTTTTGATTATCCTGATTACAATTCTGGTGGCTCCTCTCAGCGTAAGCGGCATTATGGTTTTCCTGAATATGGCGGAAGATTTGAAATACATCCGGCGCAGATTGTCAAAAAAATAGCTTTACCATGAACTGTCCCGCCCTTCTCGCGAAGGGCGGACTTTTCTGCTTGCGTCTTTTCCGTCTGCCGTGATATACTATAAAAACCGGCGGAGAAGGTCGAGAGGTGAAAAAAGTGAATCGCAGGCGCCACATTTGACATTGAGCCTCAAATCCTTCAAATCCGCCCGGACAAAAAGAAAAGGTCAGCCATTTCTGACTGACCTTGTGGAGCTGATGACCAGATTCGAACTGGTGACCTCATCCTTACCAAGGATGCGCTCTACCGACTGAGCTACATCAGC
>CAKUKP010000082.1 GCA_934663625.1 uncultured Clostridia bacterium | reverse complement strand
AGCCGCTGAAACTCCGATCGCGTCACCGCATCGTCGATCTGCGCCTGATCGGCTCGGTTCTGCGTGCGGTCGAAGATCGTTATCGAACCGGTCAGCATTTCTACGCCCTCCCGATGATCGTGATCTTGCAGCCCGCAGGGAAGCTTCCGCTCGCCGCGCTCAGCTGCACACTTTCAATCTTTGAATGCGATGCATCCTGAATCGCCGAAAAATACAGCGGCGAAAAATTCTGCCATTGGCTTGCGCCGCCCATGCTGTCGATATAGCAGCCGGTCGAAACCGGCAACGCACGGATTTTGTACGCCGAATTGACCTGCGGCGCGTTGTGCCAGACCGCCAGCACGTTTGTACCGTTGATCGTCAGCGTCATGTTTTCGCCCGCCGAAGTCGGTGAAAATCCCGCCACCATGACCACGATTTCGGAACAGTTGATGCCTGTCTTTTCGTGCGCGCTCTCTGCCGCGCTCAATGTCACATCCTCAATCACCGTCCATTCGTTCGCGGCGTGATTCAATATTGATTCGATCTGCGCGCCCGTGCGGTTCAATGTATAGTTTGCCATTAGCCTACCTCCAACACATTCAGTACATTGTCATTTGCATCCAGCAGGGTGTTTCCGTCGCTGGTCAACAGTTCCACCGTATCCAGCACATCGCAGGAATACACCGCGTTATACCGCACATCCCCGCCGCTGACGGTTACCGTTTTCACGCCCGCGTGCGCCGCGTTCCATACAGCGTCCGCGTCCGGATCGTCGCCGGATCGCCGCCAGCGGAAACGCGCCGCAGGAATATCATTCGTGCGTTCAATCGCGCCCTGATACACGCGCGCGGACAGGGTGGTGCTGGAACCGTCCGTCAAGACATCTGCATTCGATGATGTGATCTCCACGCGCCATACCGTCGCGTCACCGACCATCATTTGCAGAAATCCGTTCGCACGGATATCCATCGTGTTCAACCGATCTGCAAATACATCACGCGCAGTCAGTATACCCACGTCAATGCGCGCCGCATCGATCTTGTTCACCAGTGCATAGGTCGCATAGATGTTCGCCGCGGACAGGTTTTCCGCGGTAATGTCCGTCGCCAGAATCATGCGTCCTGCGTTTGTGTGCCCCTGCGATATTTCATCCTCCGTGACCGTGGTCAGCGTCGCTTCCACGGTTCCGTCCGCATTTACATCGATTCGGTAGTAGTTTCCGTCACTCGCTTTGATGCATAGATTGCCGATCGTCGCCGCTACAATCTGCGCATACATCACGCGCAGATTCTTGATGAACGCCTCGCCCGACACCGTATTTTCCACGTTCAGCGCCGCCGAAATCAGATGCCGGATCGTCGCCGCGTCGAACGTCGCGCTCCCCGCCGTGATCACCTGAAACGCCGTCAGCGCCGCCGCGAGCTGATCTGCTGCAATGCTGCTCGCGGTAAGCGATTCGATCTTCGCCGTCACCGCCGCGATCGATTGCGCATCCACCGCGCCCGCCGCAAGCTTCTCAGCGGTCACGCTGCGCGCCGCCAGCTTGTCCGCCGTGATGCTGCGCGCAGAAATCAAATTTCCGTTCACCGCACCCGTGAGCATAGCGGCGTTGATTCCGCCCTCCGGCGTAATGATGCGCGGCACGCCCGCATCGCCCTCAGTGGGCACGGCGCACGTAAGCTGCGCGGAAAATCCGGATGCGTAGGTCATGGTCTGTCCGGATATCAATCCATCATATGTCTGCCCCGCCGCATCGGTGATGCGTATGCGGCTGCCGATGGTCAATTCGGGATCGCCGCGCCATGTAACCTCCAGCGCGCGCATTCGGCAGCCCGCAATCGCATTCGCCGCGCCCTGCGCGATCTGCGCATTCGCAAGCAGCGGATTTCCATCGATCGTCAGCGGAAATATCGCCGTATGCGCATCGGTACCGTAATACGTCGCATCGCCGATGATCAGCGCGTCCACCGGCCCATAGGCGGAAACGCCCGCGTCCATCCGCATGTACGCTTCCGCACCGATTTCGTAAATCGCATCCTGCCAGACCGGAACGATCTGCAAATCCCCGCGCCGCCCGATGCGAACAAAGCAGCCCGCTGCCGCCGCGATCATGCCCATCGCCGTGCGCAGCGATACCTCGCCCCATTCCGGCGCGGCTTCGATCGCCGCATCGCCGTTGGGCACCGTCCCCGAAAAGATATATCCCGCCTGCGCCGCCGCGCGGTTCCACAGCGCCGAAAGCGTGCAGGGATACGCATCCGTATCCGAAAACGCGCCGGACAGCATGGTTGCGATGCTGTCCGACGCGGTAATTCGAATTTTCGCTTCGGAGGTTGCATACACCGCGCCGCTGATCACAAACGCGCCCAGATCGCGCTGCACGATGGTATCTCCGTCCGCCACGCCCAGCTTCAGCTGCAGCGTGGATCCGATCAGCTCCTTTGCGCCCAATATGCCCTCGCCGCTGTTCCACTGTCCCGCATCGTTGGCAAGCTCCAGCACGCATTCCGCACACAGCACGCAGCCGGGCGTCAGTGCGCTGTCTGCGCCCTCCGTAATCGTAAAGGATGCGATGTGATCTCCCGTCAGCGCGACTGCCGTGCCGGTGTTAAATGTGATGCTGCCCGATACGCGAATTTCGCGCGATCGCGCCCCAATCAATGTGCTCCATTCCGCCACGGCGATCACCTCTCAATCCAGTTCATTTCGATGTTCGTCCACACGGGCGCGCCGCCGACCATGCGCAGAACGCCGCCCGTGCGATCGCCGCAATAGCAGGTCATCGTGCGCATCTGCGCCGTTTGCGGATCGGGATAGCCCGCGGTAAAGAATACATCCGTGCCCACCGCCTGCAAAAGCTGGGAAAGCTGCGCGGGCGTGAGATGCGCCCACGTCATTTCCAGCTTGCGCTTCGTGCCCACGCGATCCATCACCACCTGACCGGAAGCATTTCGATCCGCCGTTGAAGCCACATCGAATATCGTTACCTTCAGCGTGGATGGCGCGGGCATCGCCGCGCCGTTTACCGTAATTACCGCCATGTTTCCTCCATTCTTTGCTCTATATCTCCAGCAGCACGCGCCCCGCGCTGCGGGTTACGCGGTTAATGCCGCGTATCGCCGCTTCGCCCAGCTTCACGCCGTCCACATACAGCGGCACCACGATATTGCCATCGCCCAGCGCGCCCTGTACCGCGCCGCGCACCGTGCTTCCGATACCGCCGTCCTCCAGCGGAACATCCGCGCTGCGCACCGCGCGCATCGCCGCACCGGAGAGCGCCGCCGCGCCCGATTCCGCCATTTTCACCGTGGACAGAATGCCGTTTGCAAAGCCTTCGCCGAAATATCCGCCCATCGCGAACGCCGCCTTGGACGGCGATGCGATCTTCAAAAGCTTTTTCAGCTTGGAAAGCGCCGATTGCGCCGCCTTCTTCGCCGCCGAAGCGATCGCGGAAATCTTGCTGCTGATGCCATTTGCAAAGCCGGTGGAAAGATTTGCGCCCGCGCCATAAGCGCCGCTGTAGGTCGCATCGTTTTGAAATACCGCGCTCTTCGCCGCCGTCTGCGCCGCCGTGCGAATGCGCGCTGCGCCCGCGGCGATGGCGGATGCAAACCGCGATGTGATTTTGCCGCCCGCGGTCTGCGGCGCGCTGCTCTGCGTTAATCCGTCCGCCAGATTCTGTGCAAACTTCTGCGCGGCGTTTCTCGCGCCGCTCGCCAGCGTGCCCGCAACTCCGCTCAGCATCCCGCCGCTGAAATCATCCACCTTCTGAAACGCGCCCGCAAAGCTGCCGACCACGCCCTTGCATACCTCGCCCACGCGCTGCATAAATCGTCCGAGCTTCGCCCAGATATCCTCGATCGCCGCGATCGCGTCCTTTGCCGATTTCGCGCCGCCGCGGCTCCCGCGACCGCCGCCGCGTCCGCCGGATCGCTTCACCGCGTCGCGCTCGCCCACCAAATTTACCTCGTCCAGCCGGTGCAGGCCGATTCCGTCCGTCGCCGCCTTCGCCGAAGCCGCCACGCCGCGCAGCGCGCGCGATGTGTTCTTCAGGCGGGACGCAAGCTTCGTCTGCCGCCGCGCCGAATCCTGTGCGGCGCCGCTCAATCGAATCAGGCTCAGCGAAGCGCCCGCGCCCAGATTGCCGATCGCCGCCCGCGCGCTGATCGCCGCCGCGTTCAAGCTGCCGATTCGGCCGATCAGATAAGAAATGGATGCGCTCAGGCTTCCGATATTCGCCTGAAAGCGCACCTCCAAAGTTTCAACTGCCGCCAATTGCTTCCCTCCTTTGCGCAATGGAAATCAGCGCGCGCCGCATTTCATCATCGCTCATCG
This sequence comes from uncultured Clostridia bacterium, assembly GCA_934663625.1. GTDB lineage: Bacteria > Bacillota > Clostridia > Christensenellales > Aristaeellaceae > SFTH01. The sequence continues at coordinate 7,907 of CAKUKP010000082.1, read as the reverse complement.
CGCGCGGCGCGCGTACAATGCCGTTCGGCGCATCGGGATACCTGCGCGGCGCATGCACGGCGATCATCGCGTATCGTCCGATCAGGCACGCCAGCAGATCCATCCGTTCCGCCGCCTGTTCCCGCCGCGCCGCCTCCGCGGCAAACGCGTTTTCGACTTCGCGGGGCGTGAGATTGATCAGCTCCCACGCCCGCTCCATGCCCGCATCGATTCCCGCACGCACCACGCGCTCGGCGCATTGCGCCATGGAAATCACCTCCGGCGATTCTACATCGCCGCCTGCGCGAAAAAACCCGCGTCCTCCATCGCCTGATAACAGATGTTGATCACATCCTCAATCGTGCCGCCCGCGCGCATGTATGTATCCATCATGCGTCCGGCCTCAGCGATCGATATTTCGGGCTGCAAATCAATCAGCGCGCCCCAGAGCAAAAGCCGCGCGGCGGAAAACTGCTTTTCCACCATCCGCTCCAGCGGGCAGCCCGCAGCGCGCTCCATTTCGCACATCGCGTTCAGCGAATAGCGCAGGCGATAGCTTTTATCGCCGATATCGATTCTTCGCTCCATGTCTTATCCCTCCGTCACGGTCACGGCGCCGCTGATGCGAATCATCGCGCCAAAGCCGATCGCGCCGTCCACTTCCGCCGATCCGATGGTGTGGCTCTTGATGAAGCCCGAAAACGTAACGGCGGTATCATCGGAAAACTTCACTTCAAATGCTCCGCTCGCGCCCGAAGCAAACGCCGTGCGCAGGGCGGTCTGCCCCGCATCATCCGCATCGTGAAAGCCCGTAATTTCCAATTCGCCCGAATCGCGGAAGCCCTGCATGTATTCGCGGTAGCCGCCGGTAGATTCCAGCGTGGTGATATCCACTTCCTCCGCTTCGGGCGCGATTTCGCCCACGGAGGTCAGCTTGCCCACGACCACCTGCGTGCCGCCGGCGGGCGTAAATTTCAGGGTGGTTCCCTGTGCCCTGGTTGCTGCCATAATCCTTCCTCCTTATTGATAAATGCCGCCGTCCGCGCCCAGCAGCGCGCGATAGCGCATCGAAATATGCGCGCAGTCCGCATCGAATACGGCGCGGCGATCCTCCCGCCGCAGCCCGATTTTGATCACGCGCGCATCGCACGCCTCGGATAGCGCGTCGCACGCTTCCGCATCCGGCGCGAATACATCCACGGTGTAATTCACCTCCGTCAGATGTTCGCACCCGTCCGCCTGCGCATACCGCCGGTTCTGACTTTCGCGCCAGCACACGCGCGCCGCATCCGCCAGATCCAGCGGATAGCCGTATACCACGCAATCGCAAACGCCCGCAAGCGCCGCCTGTATGCGTTCTCTGATCGTTCTCATTTCGAAGCCTCCCTTGAAAGCGCGCGCATGGCTCCAAAAAAATCCCCGCGCACCGCCTGCGCGACGGGATACATGTACGGGCGCGGCGCCATGCGCGATGTTCCGTATTCCACCATCGCCGCGTGGGGCGCGGCGGCGGTCGCCGCCGCCGATAACCCCTGCGCATTGGAAGCGATGCTGCCGCGCAGCGCGCCGGTTTCCACCGGCACGATCTCCCGCGCCGCCTGCGCCGCGCTATCCGCCGCGCGGGCGCAGATTTCCGCCGCGCCCGCACGGATTTTTGATTCGACGGCGGTGATCCGCCGAATCAGCGCGCTTGCGCCGCTCAACCCTTCCGCGCTTCGCATATCAGTTCCAGATGCGCACGCCAGCGGTTGATCGCCCGCACGATGTACATCGTATCGTTCATCGATACGCCATCGCCCGCGGTCACGCGCGTATCCCGACTCACCAGCAGACGAACGCGATCCGTATGCACATCGCCGCGCGCGCCGGTTTCCGCGCCGCCGCCGTCCGGCAGGATGCTCGCGCGGACGGAAACGCCCTCGGATTCCAGAACGCGCGCCCGTCCGCCCATCGCGCCTTCGGTATGCGTGCGCGCATGGATCGAAATCATCTGAAGCGTTCTTTCCAGCAGCCGCATCAGCCCACCGTCCTCGCCAGCCGCCACGGGTTCAGCTGCGCGCGCACCCATTCGGGCAGGCTTTCGCAGCTTCGGCTCACGCTGCCCTCGGCGTGCGCCGTTTCGCCCTCCATGCCCATGCGGTTGTACTGCATGGCGGCGATTTCCACCTGCAAATGCGCAAGCGCATCGGGCACCGATCCGCGGCCGGTATAGGCGCAGATCATGCCGCCCGCGGCGGTGAGCAGATCATCAAGCAGCGCTTCCTGATTCACCGCATCGGGTATGCGCCGCTTCAGCTCCGCGATCATCAGCCCAGCACGCGCACGGCCAGTTCGGGATAGATCGTCTTGAAGCCGTACAGCACATCCATCGAATAGATGCTGCGCTTGTACTGCTGATCGTAGCCCTTGGTCACGCGCAGGGAAATGCCGTTGAAGCTGGTTACGTAGCTCGCCACGCCCTGTCCGTCCGGATTGATCAGCGGGCGGGAAACATAGGCGAACGCCATCGGATGGAACGCCAGATTGCAGGTGTACTTCGTCGCGCTCGCGCCGCCCACATAAGTCACCGCCGCGTTGTCCGCGATGGCTCTGCGCACGCCGCCGTACACGTATACGTCGCCCTCGCCGGAAGCAAAGGTACATTTCTTCGCAACGGCATATTTTTCGCCGTCCACGATGATGATATCGCCCGCCTCCAGCGTCTGCGCGCCGGTGCCGCCGTCGATATGCACGTATGCGTCGCCCGCAGCCGCCGCGCCGTCCACGGCGAGCGTCGCGCCCGCCGAAATCGCGGTGCCCACGTTGTGCACGCACACGCCCTGCGACATGTAATTATCCATGCCGTATACGCGGCCAATCGCGCCCTCGCGCAGCGCCTCGGTCGATCCGCTCTTTTCGGCGTTGATCAGCGCGGAAAGCTGGGTCAGCGCCGCGTCCGCTTCGGGATCCCATACGGCGGCGCGCCCGTAGGCGGGCGCGCGGTTTACGTTCAGCGCGCGGCGCGCGTTCGCCAGATCGGCAAGCGATCCGGGCGTGGTGCCGGGCGTACCGGTGTAGTAGGGAACATCGCGATACAGCTTCAGGCCGTCCGCATTGATCTTTTCCGCCAGCGCCGCGGCGGCGGGCTGAATGAACACGCGGTTCAGATCATCGATGCCGGTAGCGGTTTCGATGGCGGTCGCGCGCGCGTCCACGGTAGCGATGTGATCCAGCGTCACATCCACGCCGTCCTCGCAGATATCCCGATAATTCACGCCGGTTTCCTGGTTGAATTCATCCGCGGAAAACACGGCGGGTCTGCGAACCTGTACGGTGTCGCCCAGATCGTGGCAGTCCGCGCCGAAATCACGGTAGCAAAGCTGCGGGAAAACCAGATTATCCATCAGCTGCGGCAGCGCCTGCCGCGCAATTTCCTTGAGGGTTACAAAAGTATTGCCCATTTCATTACCTCCGATTGTTTGATTTTTGCTTCATCAGATTTTCGGAGCCAGCGTTCGGTAATATTCCTCGTCCGTCATATCCGCGGCGGCGGTTCGATTCGCGGCCTGCGGCGCACCGCCGCGCATCCGCGCTTCAATGCCCCGCTTCACCGCCGCGCGAAACGCGCGCTCGGCGGAATCGATGCTCGCCTGCATGGCTTCATCGGAACCGGTATCGATCACATCCGCCAGCTCCGGCGGCAGATCGCGGCTGCGCAGCGCTTCGGCGGCCTGCCAGCGCATTTCGCTGCGGCGCAGGGCGGCCTCCCGCTCATCCAAACTGCGGCTCCTCTGTTCGAATTCGTGCGCAAGGCGATCCTCGGCGCTCATCTGCGCAAGCCTGCGTTCCTCGTCCCGCGCCCGCTGTACCTGTTGCTGTGCATCCTGCGCCCACTTGCCGCGCGCAGTTTCCAGCGCCCGCGATATCCGACGATCGAACTCCGCCTGAAAATCGCGGTTCCGAAGCAGTTCATCAAAGCCCTGCTCCGGCCTTGCGGCGCTCTCCGCCGCCCTGTTTTCGGAATTCATGTGCTCTTCCATCAATATCCTCCTTTTTTGCCCGCGCCGTACACATCCGGCGCGTACTATGTGAACGGATCAGAAAAAATCCGCTTCACGCTTTACTGCATCGCCCGCCGTGCAAGCTCCTCCTGCGGCAGAATTCCATTCAGATACGAAAGTGTCTGCGCGTTTTCCAATTCGTTTACGGGCAGGGAACGGGTAAACTCCATCCGCACATCATCCGTGTGCAGAAGCTCGCCGCCGCGGCACGCTATGAAATCGGCAAATGCGGCAAGGCGCATCCGCAGCGCTTCGCGAAACCAGCGTTCTTTGATCTTGGTCAGCTGTTCCAGCCCCAGCAGCTTATAGCGCATCGCCACGCCGCTGGAATTGCCCGCGAACTGCTGATCCGTCAGATCGGGCACCATGCTCATCTTGTGAATGTCCTCGCAGATGGCACGTCGGAGCACCTCGGTATCCGCCTCGCTCATCTGCTTGCACAGCCATTCCACGCGCGCATCCGAATCCGGCATGCAAAGCGCCTTGTCCTCACGCAGCTGCTGGCCGGGACTGCGCCCGCGATCATCCGTTTCCAGCGTGCAGCCGTACAGCACCAGCAGCGCATCCACGAACTGCTGCTTATCGTTCATCCGATCGGATTGCAAAAGATCGTAAGCGTCGATCAACGAAAGCACGTTTTCGAAATCGCCGCGCTCGTCCTCATCGTTCCAGTATTCGATCATCGGCACGCGCCCGAAATAATGCAGCGCAGCCGAATCCGCCCGTTCGATCTTCGGATTTTGCAGCGATTCGATCCGGTACGCCGTGCACGCCGAATCGGTGTAGACGCGCGCGCAAAATCCGCTGATCTTGCCCGCCGCATCCCTTCTGGGCGTTACGTATACGCCCATGACCGGCGCGCATTCCACGCTGTCGTCGTATACCACGAACGCATCCCGCGGATCCAGCGCCGCGGCGCAGGGTCTGGCTTCGCCATCGGCGTACAGAAGCTCCACGCCCTTGCCGTACACCGATGCATCGCGCGCCAGTTCCGCATCCAGCGAATCGATGGCAATGCGCCGATATTCGTTCAGGATGAATTCGAGCGCTTCCGGCTGATTATCGCAGCTGTAGCGCACCGGCGCGCCGATCAAATAGCCCGCCGCCATCGTGGATATGTAGCGCGGAAAGCCGTGCGCCATGCGCATGTTCGGCAATCCCGCGCCGCGATGGCGATCCTCGATCGCGTGCCGCCCATCATAATAGGCGCGCAGCCGCGAAAGCCGCCCGATCCCCGCAGCGTGCTCGCGGATGCAGCCCTCGATCATCGCTTCATCCGGCGCGTAGGGATCAAAATTCTTCTTCGGTCTGATAATCATGCATTTCTCCTAAAAGCCCAGTTTTTCTCGGTTCACCGTCGCCGCGCTCCTTCTGGAAATCACTTCCTCCAGCGCGTAGCGCGCCGCATCGATCATGTGGTTATCCCGATCCGGATAATCGGCACAGAAGCCGCCGCTTCCATCGCGGGCGTATTCGTAGCCGGAAAATTCCCGCGCCGCGGCGGGACAGCGCGCCGGATCGATGATGATCTCCGCAAGATCCTGCATAAATCGAATGCCCGCGCGCACGCTGCCCGCCCCCTTCTTCACCGCAACCGCATTTACGCCGCCCTCGCGCAGCATGGAAATCATGCGCGGATCGGCGCTGTCGCAGCGCACCGCGTCCCGCCCCGCGCGCGATGCTACCTCTTTGGCCAGGCGCTCCGCCGGCGTGCGCACGCCGCGGAATTCATCCGCGATGAACAGCCTGCGCCGCTTCGCATCGTAGTACACCCGGATGAACGCATCCGGATCCACCGCAAAGCCGAAATCAAGGCCGTTCAGCAGGCGGTCAAAATCGATTTCATTTTCGTCAACCGCCCTCAGCGAAAGATTGTCAAACACCTGGCCGCCCGTGCCGGTGATTTCCCCCAGATACAGATGGCGATACGCGCGCTCGTTCGCCGTCCGCAGCGCCTCCGCCTCCGCGATGAAGCTTTCCCCCAGCCATTCCGGCGGCATATCCAGATAGCTGCTTTCGTGGATCATTCGATCCGGCCGCGGCGCGATCGCCTCCGCGTTGATCCAGTTCGAAGCCGATTCCGGCGGATTGTAGGAATACAGCGTGATCCCCTCCCCGCCGCGCAGCACGCTGGCCTTGATCGTTCGCACATCCGCCATGCCGGAAAATTCGGAAATTTCCTCGAACCACAGATAGCCGAACCAGCCCTTCGCGCACTTGATCGATTTCGATTTGCCCGGATCATCCGCGCCGCGGAACAGAATCCGCTGCCCCGTCGGGCGATAGATGATCTCCAGCGGCGATAATCGCATTTCGAAAAAATCGCCGATGCCCAGCCGCTCGATCGCCCACAGCATCTGTTCGTACACCGATTCGCGCAGCGTCGCCGCCACCTTGCGGTATACGATGGCGTTCGCGCCCGGCGTTTTCAGCATCCCCCACAGAATCTCCAGCGAAAGAAAGCTGGATTTGCCCGACCCGCGCCCGCCGCGCAGCATATATTCGCGATGCCCATGGGCGCGAATATCGCGGTGCACCTCGTAAAACACCGGCGCGATCAGCGCGGAAAGGCGCGCCTCGCAATCATTTTCTTTCTGCAATGTCGTCCACCAGCACCGGCGTCTTATGCAGAATCGCGCTTACCTCCTGAAAGATTCCCAGCCGCTTGCCCAGCAGCTCCGCCGCCTTCATGCGCGGCGACGACGCCGATTTTTCCACATCCGTTTCCCCGCGCATCACGCCGGTCAGGTACGCCAGAATTTCATCCGCCGTCGCCACATCCTGCCTGCGCGCCTCCGCCAGCCGCTCGCTCAAATACGTCTTCACGGCGCTCTGCCGCATCGCGCCCGCCGCGTAGCTTCGCTTGAAGCCCGCCCGTTCCGCCGCCTCGCACGCGTTACCCAGCTGCAAATACAAATCCACAAACCGCCGCTGCCGCGCCGTAAGCTTCTTTTCCGTCGTTTCCATGGTACGCCTCCCATTCGCATTTGAATTAACCGTTTTCGGTTACGCGGATAATATACCACCGTTTTCGGTTAATGTCAAGCGTTTTTCCAAAGAAATTTCCCAAATTCGGTTATTTTCCTGCTTGCAATTCGCAATCATATAGAATATACTACCCTTATAGAAGCGATAGGGAGGCAAAACGCATGGAGCTGCGGGATATACTCACCAGATTGAAAACCGAAAACGGTTTAACCACGGAAATGTTGTCTGTGCGATCGGGCGTGCCGAAGGGCACGCTGAATAAGCTGCTGAACGGTGAAACGCGCAACCCCACGGGCGGCACGCTGAAAAAAATCGCCGATGCGCTGAACTGCCCCGTGCAGGCGCTCTACAGCGGCGCGGCGTTTCTGCGGGAGGATGAATCCGATTACAGCTATTCCGTCGGCATTACAAACGCGGCGGACATTCTGCCGGTGCAGCGTCGATCCATTCCCCTGCTGGGCGAAATCGCGGCGGGCACGCCGATTTACGCCGATCAAACCGCAGACGTGGTATCCTGCAGCGAAGGCATTCACTGCGATTTTGCGCTGCGCGTGCGCGGCGACAGCATGATCGGCGCGCGCATCATGGATGGCGATATCGTGTTCATCCGCGCGCAGGATGATGTGGACGATGGCGAAATTGCCGCCGTGGTGCTGAATGATGAAGCCACGCTGAAGCGCGTGTACCACATCAAAAACGGCGTGCAGCTGCTTTCAGAAAATCCAAAATATGCGCCGATGCTGTTCACGCTGGATGACTGCGATTCGATCCGCATTCTGGGCAAGGCGGTCGGCTTCCAATCCAAAATCTGAAATCCAAAATAGGCAATCGAGTAGGAGACTCTCCTAAGATAAAGAGCCGACCTCTCACACCACCGTGCGTACCGACCGGTACACGGCG
>CAKUKP010000081.1 GCA_934663625.1 uncultured Clostridia bacterium | reverse complement strand
AAAGGACGCGCTTAAAAACGATATGCAGGCATATGAACACCTGAAGCGCGCGCAGGGCGAGGATTTTTTGTATACCATAATCGCCGACCAGAAAAATGTGATCATGAGCGATGATGGGCGGCTGTGCGTTCGATTTGAACTGATTGAGTACGATGATACCAATGAGATATATTCGGTTCTCGATAAGATGTATCATAGTGTTATCAGTGAGCTGCAGAAGAATGGCTGCACCGAGATCGACCGCGGTTTATATCAATACGGCGAAATGGGATATGAATTTGTCTGTGCGTTTGGTGAAGGAGATTCCATCGGTGATGACGATATTAATGGTCATTTTCTGATGGCCAATGTGGGCGAGCCTGCGCTTGAATTCTGGGCATACAACATGGAGCGGGAAACAATGGAGGAAATCTTGAGCAGCTTTCTTGCCATGCGTCCGCTGCCCGATGTCGAGGTGATCGATCGGTCGATTCCCGCGTATGCAACTTTTGGCGATACGCCCTCCCTGAACCAGAAAAGCGTTTGGGAGAAGCGCTTCGAGGTGATTTCAAACGAAGTGGCTGTATCGATTTCTGGTGCGGCAGCGGATTACAGATCGCCCGATGATGGCGAATTGCAGCTGCCCGCCTTGATTAATGATCTGCCGGTGGTGCAGATTGGGAAGGATGCGTTTCGTGGCTGCGGAAATACGCGCATTCTGGTGCCCGCTTCCGTACAGCGAATTTGTACGGGCGCGTTCAGTGAAATGGATATGCTGACGCAGGTTGTGCTGGAGGACGGCGTAGAGATCATTGAGGACAGCTTCAATCAATGTCCGCGGTTGATGCAGGTATGCATTCCGGCCTCGGTGAAGCGCATTTCGGAAAACGCATTTGATCTGCGGAATTCCTACTTCCATTTCACGGTAGAAAATGGCTCTTACGCCGAACAATATGCGAAGGAGCATTCCATTCCCTATACCTATGCAAAGGATAGGGACGGCGTTTCCTTGTCCCGCGGCAATACCGTAGCCTTCGGAACGTGCGACGGTACGGAAATCGAATGGTTGGTATTGAAGGTGGAGGGAAATCAGGCGCTGCTGCTGGCAAAGGATGAATTGACCACACAGCGCTATTCGTGGGATGAAAATGTTCAGTGGTACAACAGCTATATTCGCAAGTATTTGAATGATGATTTGCTGTTTGAACTGTTTTCACCCGAGGAAGCGGAAATCCTCGCTGCACACAGGATATACGATCCTGCGAGCCCGTATGCCCTTTCCGCAGAACCGGGGCAGGCGGAGTTCTGCTGTCTGTTCTTGCTGAGCTACTATGAAGCGCGGGACTGGCTGCCGGACGATGCGCATCGCGCAACGGGGGAAGAATGGCTGCTCCGAACCTCTGATGATATGAAATATGCGCACACAGTCAGCGATACAGGCGAAGTACAGAGCGCTAATCCTTATTCGTGGCTGTCGGGGATTCGACCCGCCGTTTGGGTGCGCACGGATCAGGCGAAGGGAATCCTGAAAGTTGTGGATGATGACGTTTGGGTCGTGGAAACGCCCGCGCCGGATGATGGCGTACTCCGCAAGGGCAGCGTGATTCGGTTGGGCAGCTATGAACAGGACGGCAATCTGGAAAATGGTATGGAACCGCTCGATTGGGTGGTGCTGAACGTCCGCGAAAACAGCGCCCTGCTGATCACGGAAGACTGCATCGATGTACAAAAATATGATACCAGCAGGGAAGCCGTGAGTTGGAGCGACACCCAGCTGCGAGACTGGCTGAATCGAGACTTTCTGAACACAGCCTTTACGGATACGGAAAAAACGGCGTTGATTGAAACCGATGTTGAAACCTCGGAATGGGATATTGGGAAGCGCACCTATCTGGACAGCGATCAATTTCCGCCGGACATTAGTCAAGATCTGGTCTGGATTCTGGATATAAGCGAAGCAAGGTCATTTTTCCCGCGGGCAGAGGATCAACTTGCCAGTGCGAGCAGATATGCTGCAGACCAGGGCGCGCTGCGGAACAGCGAGGATCACAGTGCCTGGCTGCTGCGAACGTATAAGAACGACGATGCAGAAACCTATTGCATGGTGCCCTACAATGGGTTCGGTCGGCTCGTCCCAAACGAGCAGGGTAAAGTTTGCGTTCGTCCGGTTGTCTGTGTGGATTTGGAGAAGATCGGGACGGACGAATGGGAGGTTACCCCTACGCCTTCGCCGACCCCCAGACCGAGAGCAACACCGCAGCCGACGCCCGATCTGGCGTCGATTCTGGCGACGATGGAAGGTCTGGGCTTTACCGAGCCTGCGGACGGTATAACCATACAGGTGGGCAAAAAGCTTCCGCTGGCGTGGACGGAAATTCCCGGCGCGAAGTGCTACAGCGTGGAAGCGTATCCCGCGGGTACGCCGTCCTACAATACCTCATGGATGACGATTTTGTACGATGGCGAAACGAGCGTGGTCATTCCGCGCAGCACGCTGACGGAGCCCAGCTATACGATTGAATTAAACGCATGGAAGGATGATAGGCTGACCGGCGGAAGGGAAATCTTTACCGCCAGCATTACGGTGTATACGGAAAACAAATTTGCGGATCCCGCCGGCTCGGCGAACTGATACAAGCGTACCAATTTTAAGGAGGATGGATACATGAAGCGTTCTATGGTGGTTCTGATCGCGGCTCTGATCATGATGAGCGCGTTCTGCGCGCAGGCAAAAACCGATGGGGATTATGAATTCTATGAAACCGAAAGCGGCAATACCGTGATCACGCTGTACATGGGGGAGGATGCTTCGGTGATCGTACCGGAGGCGTTTGAACTGGAATATGCCGAAATTCCCTTTACCGTGCTGGCGATTGCCGACGAAGCGTTTGCCTATAACGATGATCTGCGCACGATCGTGATTCCCGAGGGCGTGGAAAGCATCGAATACCGCGCGTTTTATGGATGTGAAAATCTGGAATCGGTTACGCTGCCCTCCACGCTGCGAAACATCGGCGATGAAGCATTTGCGTATTGTTCAAGCCTGACGCAGATCAATCTGCCGGAAAAGCTGGATTTTGCCGGAGAAAACATCTTTTACGGCTGCGATGCACTGGAGCTTACGCAGACGGATATCGATGCATTGCTGCATACGAATCAGACCGATCGGCTGGAACAGCAGGCGGCGTTCAGCGTGGACGCGGGCAATCTGATGGATTTATCCGTGTATTTCGCAACCGATCTGTATGCCTTCGTCGATTGGATGGGCGATATGGAGGATCTGGGCTATACCAGCGGAGAAGGCTATCAAAACGCGGATGTGGAGGTTGCCTGCGATGATTTGGTAACCTATATCGTTTCGATCGGACTGCGCCAGAAATCGAATTACAGTCTGGTGGGCGTATACGTTTCGATGCCGATCGAGGATGCGGAGAATCTGCTTCTGAGCAGCGGCTGGACAAAAAAGCAAAATAGCGAAACATCCACTGATTTTGTCGATAATAATGGTCAGCACGTCGTCCGGTGGGTTTCATTCTGCGATCCGAATAAGAATACCCTTACCTGCGCTGTGGCGGAGGATGGAACGGTGGCGAGCGTCGGTCTATACATGGATTATGAAACCGAATGGGCGATCGAGGACGGCGAATTTGATCCCGCCGATATTCTCAATTACGGTGGGAAGAGTGCGTCTGGCAGCGTCAGCTATGGTGATTATGGCAGCGATGCATCCGGATACGATGATTACGGCTACAGTGAAGCATCCTGGGCGTACGCGATCGGCGATGTATTCATGCGCGAAGGGCCTGCGCGCGGTTATGATAAGGTCGGCGTGATTCCCGCGGGCGCGAGCATGGAATATTTGGATGAAAGTCAGGCGGATGAGCGCGGCATTTTATGGTATTATGTCGAATATGATGGAATGATCGGCTGGGCTTCGTCCAAGTATATCGAATTGGGAATGTAAAGAATTGAACGGCGCATATCGATGCATAAATGCATTGATATGCACAAATAATATGTGTTGATTTCACAAATATGCGCGCGGGCGGAATTTATCATTAAATTGGTGTTGACAACAGGGGCGAAACATGCTATGATAAAGGCGAACCAAGGAAGATACTTAAATCGAGTGGTGAGCGCAGGCGTCGCTTCCGGTTCCGGTAATCGCGCGGATGTAGAGAAAGGCTGTCGTTCGTTGAAGAAGGTACCTTCGGCAGCGGGCGAGGGGACAGAAGCGCACGGCAAGACCGGAGCCAATATCTCCTCATGGCGTATGGCGACCGACCGGCAATTTGGCGAATGCGACCGACCGCAATCGACGGAAAGGGGGGCGATTCCATTGGATCGTGTAGACGTTACCCACGCATATTGTGCTTTGCCCCGCGATGCAGTGTTATAGATAAGCGCAGGTTCCGGAAAGAGCGTAAAACGCGCCGGACAGATTCCGAAGAAAGCCGGTTTACGGCGAAAGTCATTCGGGGCAGAGCACGAACAGACAGGATTTGCCAATTGTGATCTGTATTTGAATCGAATGAAAGGGATATAAAATCATATATATTCTCACCGTCGGCAGATCCATGTCGGCGGTGATGATTGTATAAACGAAAATTCAGGGTGCGGCGGCAAAAAAGGCGCATCGCCGCGCGAAGGAGCGCATATGAAGAAAGATGTAATTATTACGCTGGGACGGGAATTTTGCAGCGGCGGCGCAGAGGTTGCGCATAAATTATCCGAACGCATGAATATTCCCTATTATGATCGCGATCTGATCGATCAGGTGGTGGAAAATACCAATCTGGATCATGAAACCGTTGCATCCCGCGAGGAACGATTCGAAGCCACGCGCAAGGGAAAGCAGTTCGCCGCCCTGTGGTATCGCGAGGATCCGACGCTCACGCTGCCCGTACATATGCGCATCTATGCCGCTCAATGCGAAGCCATTCGCCGCATGGCGGGCGAAGGCCCGTGCGTGATTCTGGGGCGCTGCGCCGATTACGTGCTGGATGAATGCAGCCAGGTGATCGATACGCTGAATGTGTTCATTCGCGCCGATCTCGATCTGCGCGTAAAGCGCGCCATGCGCATCTACAACCGGCCTGAGGAGGAAACGCGCAAGGTCATCCTGAAAACCGATAAGATTCGCAGCAAATATTATCAGTCGCATACGAACCGCCAGTGGGGCGCGCCCGATAATTATGATCTGATCGTGGATACCGGACGCGTGGGCACGGATGGCGCGGCAGAAATCATCGAAGCCGCCGTAAAAGCGCTGATCGAAAACCGCGGCAAGACCCTGTAACAAACTTTAGACCAATATTTCCTTCCAATAAAACAGCGGAGAACGATTCAAATCGTTCTCCGTTTTGCATGTTGACAAAGTCAGTGATTTTACTTCCGTACACCTTGCCTTCCTCTGATGAGGAAGGTGCCGACGTAGTCGGCGGAAGGAGAGATAATGTACTTATCGAATTTAAGCAGGTTTGTTGGTTCTGCGATAGGGGTTCTCTCCCTCAGTCTGCACGCAAGCGTGCAGACAGCTCCCCCATCAGGTGGAGCCAAGAACGATCGTTACCCCTGTCTTCCTCCGATGACATACGACAGCGCGAGAAACAAAAAAGTTATGCAGTGTTTGTCAGTGACCTGAGCGGAGAACGATTTGATTTCGTTCTCCGCTATTCGTTTACCCAAAAGGTTTCACAGAGCCGTCTGTTAAATCAAATTCAGCGACATGCGCGGTGAATTTGAGATTTTGGAGACTCCGTTTAGAGAAGCATGATTCCCGCTTCGCGGCAGGCGCGCAGCGTTTCTTCGTCCCACAGGCTGGACTGTACTTCGCCGATGTGGGCGCAGCCGATCATCAGCATGCACAGGCGGCTCTGACCGATGCCGCCGCCGATGGTCAGCGGCAGTTCGCCGTTCAGCAGCATCTTGTGGAAGGGCAGGGATCTGCGATCATCGCAGCCCGCCAGCGTCAGCTGGCGATCCATCGATTCGGGATCCACGCGAACGCCCATGCTGGAAATTTCAAAGGCTCTGCCCAGAACGGGGTTCCAGAACAGGATATCGCCGTTCAGCGCCCAATCATCGTAGTCCGGCGCACGGCCGTCGTGCGGCTTGCCGGATTTCAGCTTGCCGCCGATCTGCGTCAGCAGCACGGTGCCATGCTTTTCGAGGAACGCATTTTCACGATCGCCGGGCACGGGGATATCGGGGAACATGTCCTCCAGTTCCTGCGTGGTGATGGTGGTCAGTTCGCGGCCCAGCTTTACATGGATCGATGAAAATTCACGGTTCAGGCGTTCGGATACGTCGCATACGCATTCCACGATTTCCTGTGCGGTGCGGCGCAGATAATCCAGCGTGCGATCTTCGGGGCGGATGATCTTTTCCCAGTCCCACTGATCGACGTAAATCGAATGCAGGTTGTCCAGCTGTTCATCCCTGCGGATGGCGTTCATATCGGTATAGATGCCCTTGCCCACGCGGAAGTTATATTTCTTCAGCGCGAACCGCTTCCATTTTGCCAGCGAATGCACTACCTGTCCCTCCGCGCCCACGGCGGGCACATCGAAGGATACCGGACGTTCATAACCGTTCAGATTGTCGTTCAGACCGGAGCTTTCACGCACGAACAACGGCGCGGATACGCGGCGCAAATTCAATGCGTGTGCAAGCTCCTTCTGAAAATTGTGCTTGATGAATTCGATGGCGATCTGCATATCGTACACGTTTAGCGGTGAACGATAACCTTCCGGAATGAATACCTTGTTCATGCGTTTTTTCTCCTTTCAAATAATTTAGTCTGTATTATACGATGTGTGCGGCGAATTTGCAAGTTAAATATTTGGTTCATGCATATATGTTTCAAATAATTCACCAAACGCGTTGTTTTGCGAGAAAAACACAGAAATATGCAAGTTCGACTGCAGGATAATTCGCAGAAGCTTAATCTGTAAGGTATTGCCAATCGACTGTAAAATCGGTATACTTGAAACATAAAATGGCGTAAAAGAACAATGCTGGGAGGGCGAAAATATGGCGATCAAAAACGAATATCTGCAGAAGCTGATGGCGACGGTGGAAAAGCGCAATCCGGACGACAAGCAGTTTTTAATCACGGTGCGCAGCGCGCTGGAATCACTGGAGCCGGTGGTGGAAGCGCATCCGGAATACATTAAGATGGGCGTTATGGAAATGTTTGTGGAGCCGGAGCGCATTATCAAATTCCGCGTGCCGTGGGTGGACGACGAGGGAAATGTACATGTAAACCGCGGCTATCGCGTACAGGCGAACAGCGCGATCGGCCCGTACAAGGGCGGTCTGCGCCTGCATCCCTCCGTTACGGAGGATACGGTAAAGTTCCTCGCGTTCGAACAGACGCTGAAAAATTCGCTTACGGGTCTGCCGATCGGCGGCGCGAAGGGCGGCAGCGATTTTGATCCCAAGGGCAAGAGCGATATGGAAGTTATGCGCTTCTGCCAGAGCTTCATGAACGAACTTTATCGCCACATCGGCCCCGATTGCGATGTGCCCGCGGGCGATATCGGCGTGGGTGCGCGCGAAATCGGCTATCTATACGGCCAGTACAAGAAACTTACCGGCCAGTATTGCGGCGTTCTGACCGGCAAGGGCTTATCCTACGGCGGAAGCCTTGCCCGCAAGGAAGCCACCGGCTACGGCCTGTGCTATTTCACCGAGGAAATGCTGAAGGCGAACGGCAAGTCCTTTGCGGGGCAGACCGTTGTGATCTCCGGTTCGGGCAACGTTGCCATCTATGCCTGTGAAAAGGCGCAGGCGCTGGGCGCGAAGGTGGTTGCCATGAGCGATTCCAACGGCTATATCTACGATCCGAACGGCGTGGATCTGGCTGCCGTCAAGGAAATCAAGGAAATGCGCCGCGCGCGCATCCGCGAATACGCCGAAACCCATGCTGCCGCGGAATACCGCGATGGCTGCGCAGGCATTTGGACGATCCCCTGCGATATCGCGCTGCCCTGCGCCACCCAGAATGAAATCAATCTGGATTCCGCCAAGGCGCTGATCGCGCACGGCTGCTATTGCGTGTCCGAGGGCGCGAACATGCCGTCCACCATGGAAGCCATCGACGCCTTTGTCGCCGCCGGTTTGATGTTCGGCCCCGCCAAGGCCGCCAACGCGGGCGGTGTGGCGACCTCCGCGCTGGAGATGAGCCAGAATTCCATGCGCTACAGCTGGACGTTTGAAGAAGTGGACGCCAAGCTGCACCAGATCATGGTGGGCATTTACAACAATGTCGCCTCCGCTGCCGCGGAATACAAATTCGGCAACAATTTCGAAAAGGCTGCCAACGTAGCGGGCTTCCTCAAAGTCGCGGATGCGATGCTCTCCCAAGGCATTTAGTCGGCAGGCAGGCTGAGCCTGCTTTCAGCAACTGCCGTGCTGTTGATTGCGCCCGGCAAGAATGGGCGCAATCAAAACACGCTTTTGCAACCATAAGGCTGAGTTGCAAAAGCTTTGTTGAATGAGCGATCTATGGGTTTTGGAAGTGTGTAATGTGTAATACGGTTTAGGGAGAGTTGGTATGGCGGAAGCGGTTCAAATGAATGTGATCGCGCGGATGCACAGCGATTTCGATACGAAGTTTGGCGTGCCGCGCCAGAGCGATCTGGTGCCCGATTTGAAAAGCACCATCGTATTTGAAAAGGAATATCGCGATGAAAATATGCTGCGCGGTCTGGAACAGTTTTCCCATCTCTGGCTGATCTGGCTGTTTTCTGAAAACCCTGCCGGAGAATGGAGCCCCACCGTGCGCCCGCCGCGTTTGGGCGGCAATGTGCGCGTGGGCGTGTTCGCCACGCGGTCGCCCTATCGTCCGAACCCCGTTGGGCTATCCTGCGTGCGTCTGGGCGGCGTGCGCCGCGATCCCAAACACGGCTGGGTGATCGATGTATACGGCGCGGATCTGGTGAACGGTACGCCGATCATCGATATCAAGCCCTACATTCCCTATACCGATATTCGCTCCGATGCGTCGGGCGGTTTTACCGATTCGGTGCGCTTCCACACGCTGCAGGTGGTTTTGCCCGATGATCTGCGCGCGAAGGCGCCCGCGGACAAGGTATCCGCACTGATCGGCGTATTGCAGCAGGATCCGCGCCCATCCTATCAGGATGATCCGGATCGCGTGTACGGCGTATCATTCGCAGGCATGAACGTGCGCTTCAAGGTTGTCGGAGATGTATTGACGGTTATGGAAATTCAATAGAAGAACGCCGCTGTGACATGAACGTCGCAGCGGCGTTTTTCTATATTTTGTTTTACTTCAGATAGGTGTTCTTGATCCAGCCGACGGTTCCCTTATAGGAAATCTTCGTCCAGTAATTGCCTTTCTTCAGCACTTCTACCTTCGTGCCCTTCTTCAGCACGGTGATGACCGGCGCGCTCATGCCGCCGTCCGCACGGACGTTTACATATCTGGCGGTTACGGTCCTGGTGGCGACGGAAGGAGTGGTGGAGCTGCTGCCGGAGCTGACCTTATTCCTGGTCAGATAGGAGCCGCTGACGAAGCCCTGCGTGCCCTTGGAATTCTTTACCAGATACCAGCCGTTGTTCTTGCCCAGCGCGGTCAGTTTGGTGCCCTTGCTCAGCGTGCCCATCGAAGCGGTGTTCGTGCCCGCGCCCGCGCGGAAGTTCACCGCCGCGGTGGTGTATACGGTGTAGCCGCCGTCGAAATAGGTGGTTCCGGATGCATAGCTGGATCCGTTGCCGCTGATGTACAGGTTCTTGATGTAACCTACCTTGCCGCTGTCGGTCTTGATCTTCGACCATACGCTGCCCTGCTCCAGTACCGTGATATGATCGCCATCGTGCACCGTGCCCAGCGATTCATACTGCGTGCCCGCGCCATCGCGCAGATTCAGCGCGCCGCTGGGATACGCCAGCGATACGGTTTCCGCCAGTGCCATCGCGGGAAGCGCGATTGCCAATACGATTACCAGAATTACCGCAAGCTTTTGTTTCATTGTTTTCTTCCTCCTGTGTTTTCTTTACCCGATCGAGGTATCTATTAGACATCCGCCGTTCCCGTTTGGTTCCCACAGGTTTCGGGATTGGAAGATATTTCCTTTTTTTCTCGATCCATCGATTTGCAGATGTGCAGGATATAGCCGCACATCAGCATGAACAGCGTATTATAGCCCTCCCAGCGGGAAAACAGCATGATTTCTACCATGCCATCCGTCAGCAGTCCCACCAGCAGCGCCACAAAGACGCACGATCCGTCCCTGCATTTTTGGGTAATCACGCGCCAGCATTTGGGCACCATGTATGCGAGGAACGCGAGCACGATCAGCAGATAGGGCAGGCCCAGCTGTACGATGCAGTCCAACAACACATTGTGTACGTGTTTCATTTCGGTCACGTATTCTTCACCCATAGCGATTTCCGGCATGGTGGCGGTGCTGTTCAAGCCCAGCAGAAGCTGTTTGGGATGGGTTTTCAAATATTTCAGCGTGGTTTTCCAGATCAGTACGCGGCCGGTGGATTCCACATCGAATTGCCCGTTCTGCTTTGCGTAGGTATCCTGCTGCATCAGTTCTTCATCGATCACCACCGCCGTTTTTCTCGCGATGGCGATATCCGCATCGAGCAGCACATTCGTAAAGCCGATTACCAGAAAGAACGCCGCCGCGCACGCGGCGAAGCCCGCGACCACGCGAACGCCGCGCTTATGCACCCACAGATACACGCAGCGGAACGCCAGCACGCCGATGGCGATGGCGAGCGAAATGGTGCTGCCGCGCGATTGCACATGGGTGATTCCGATCAGGTTGATGATCAGCACAATAACGCTGAAAATGCGGATGCCCCGTTTTTTGCGGCGGATCAGCATGTAGATGGAAAACAGGATGTTCATCATCATAACGCGGCCGCAGATATTCTGGTTTTCCAGCACGCGCAGACGATCCTTCAGGAAGCCCTCGATACTCAGACCCAGCCCTTTGGCGTCAAACGGCGTTTGAATCAGCTTTCCCGAAAACAGGGAATACAGCGCCACCAGAATGAACGGAAGATAGCACGTCATGTATACCAGACCGATGGCGGTAAATTCGTCATCGATCTGCGCGGCGGTGGTATCGCGCGGCAGGCGCAGCGTAAAGAACCAGCATGCCATCAGCGAAAGATAGCCGATGGCGCCGCCGGTGCTGAAGAACCGCCCGTTCAGCAGCCCCGCCAATATTGCCCAGGTTATGCCGGCGCAGCCCAGCAGCATGGGCACATCGCGCTTCAGACCCTCATCGCGGATGGCGAATGCCGCCAGAATCAGCATGGCGGGCAGCAGAAATACGTTGTGAACGCCGGCGGCGAACCGCGTAAATATGCTGTTGCCGATGCCCATCACCAGAAAATAGGCGATGAACAAACGGGTGCGCGGCGTGCAGCGCGATATGTAGTTGCGTAGCTTTTGCATGATGGTATACTTCCTTTTCTGCGATTCGCATTCATGCAGAATCACATGCATTTATCATATGTATTATACACAATTGAAGTAAGAAAGCCAATACAAATTTCAAAAATCATAAAAAATCGCTCCGACCGTGCAAGTGCGAATCGAAGCGATTCCTTGGTTCAGATATGATTTCCGGATTCGGAATAGAAGCTGTAGGAGCCGACCTGCGCCACGCGGTTTTCCGCGCCCCAGGGATCGCTGGCGTCTGAGGATTGATAGTACAGCGCGGAGGCGTCGATCACGCGGCTGCCGGACAGCACATCGTGCGCCGCGCGCAGGCTTTCGTTATCATAGCGCGTACCGGCGGGAAATTGCTGCTGATCGCGCAGCACACCGCCCAGATCGTTGGCGAACCAGCCGCTGTCCACGCGGTTCATTACCACCGCGCCCAGCGCCAGCTTGGTTTTATAGCTTTCGTTTTTGCCCAGCGCATAGATGGTTTTCGCCAGCAGCACGGTATCGCGATCCTCCGAAAATACCGCGGAAGGAAGGAAAACGCATACTAGCATCGCCAGCAATATCGCGCCCGTAACTGCGCAGGTGATCAGCTTTCGCATCGAAAGTCCGCCTCCAATCGTGAATACGCAAGTATTATACACCACTTTATTTCGAACTTCAATACTTTTGTAATAAATGTGAAATAAATGTCTATATTACTATATATATTCACGATTTCACCAAAATATGCCGACAGTGTCGGCTTCCAGCAGCTGCCGCGCCAAACGCAGGGCGTTTGATCCCAGTAGCTGCCGCGCTGTTGATTGCGGTCGGCAAGAATGACCGCAATCAAACGACGTTTTTGAAGCCATATATTCGAGCTTCAAAAACTATGTGAGTACAGCGATCTATGGGCTTCTCTCCCTCAGTCTGTGCTAACGCACAGCCAGCTCCCTCATCAGAGGGAGCCCAAAAT
>CAKUKP010000080.1 GCA_934663625.1 uncultured Clostridia bacterium | reverse complement strand
CGCCGTGTACCGGTCGGTACGCACGGTGGTGTGAGAGGTCGGCTCTTTATCTTAGGAGAGTCTCCTACTCGATTGCCCGATTTGCGAGTTCGTTAAGCATCCACGCCTTATGTACAAGGTATGAAGGAAAAATAATAATTGGCGGCGGAACTGCAATCAGAAGTTCATAAAGACTATATATTGGATACACGAATATTAAATTGCACAAGATATGGTATATCGTATTGAATTCTGGGTATAAATATGGTATAATCTATAACGTTTGTTGAGGGCAGGAGCCTAATATGTATGATTTAGGAGCGGGAACATGAAGATCATCAAGCGCAACGGTTCAGAAGTGGTATTTGACATCAGCAAAATTATCGCCGCGATCGAAAAGGCAAATGCAACGGTCGGCGAGGCGGAATGTCTCAGCCATCAGCAGATTCTGGATATCGCGCATTTTGTGGAGGATAAGTGCAAAGAAATGCATCGCGCGCCTTCCGTAGAGGAAATTCAGGATATGGTGGAAACCAATATCATGAGCCACGGCGCGTTCGAAGTGGCGAAGAGCTATATTCGCTATCGCTACAATCGCAGCCTGGTTCGCCGCGCGAACACCACGGACAATCAGATCCTTTCGCTGATTGAATGCAATAATGAAGAAGCCAAGCAGGAAAATGCGAATAAGAATCCCACGGTGAACAGCGTCCAGCGCGATTATATGGCGGGCGAGGTCAGCCGCGATCTGACGCGCCGCATGCTGCTGCCGGAGGATATCGTGCGCGCGCACGAGGAAGGCATCATTCATTTCCATGACAGTGATTATTACGCCCAGCATATGCACAATTGCGATCTGGTGAATCTGGAGGACATGCTGCAGAACGGCACCGTGATTTCCGGCACGATGATCGAAAAGCCGCACAGCTTTTCCACCGCGTGCAATATTGCAACGCAAATCATCGCCCAAGTGGCTTCCAACCAGTACGGCGGCCAGAGCATTTCGCTGGCGCATCTTGCGCCGTTCGTACAGATTTCCCGCGAAAAGATCAAGCGCGATGTACGGGAAGAAATCGCCGCCATGGGCGCGCATCCCGATGATGCGACGGTGCACCAGATCGTGGAGCGCCGCCTGCGCGATGAGGTGCGCAAGGGCGTGCAGACGATCCAGTATCAGGTGATTACGCTGATGACCACGAATGGTCAGGCACCGTTCGTTACGGTATTTATGTATCTGAACGAAGCCAAGTCCGCGCAGGAAAAGGCGGATCTCGCGATGATCATTGAAGAAACGCTGGAACAGCGCTATCAGGGCGTGAAGAACGAAGTGGGCGTATGGGTAACGCCGGCGTTCCCGAAGCTGATTTATGTGCTGGAAGAGGATAACATTACCGAGGATTCCCCGTATTGGTATCTTACGAAGCTGGCGGCGAAATGCACCGCCAAGCGGCTCGTGCCCGATTATATCTCCGAAAAGAAAATGAAGGAGCTGAAGGAGGGCAACTGCTTCCCCGTGATGGGCTGCCGCAGCGCACTGAACGCATGGAAGGATGAACACGGCAATTATAAATTCTACGGACGCTTCAATCAGGGCGTTGTCACCATCAATCTGGTGGATGTGGCGCTTTCCTCCGGCGGAAATCTGGAAAAATTCTGGAAGATATTCGATGAACGGCTGGCGCTGTGCTATCGCGCGCTGATGTGCCGCCATAACCGCCTGAAGGGCACGCTGTCCGACGCCGCGCCGATCCTTTGGCAGGATGGCGCGATCGCCCGTCTGGATAAGGGCGAAAAGATCGATAAGCTGCTCTACGGCGGCTATTCCACCATTTCGCTGGGCTATGCGGGGCTGTATGAATGCGTGCGGTATATGACCGGCAAATCCCATACAGATCCTTCCGCCACGCCGTTCGCGCTGGAAATCATGCGGCACATGAATCAGGCGTGCGAAGAATGGAAGAAGGAAACGAATATCTTCTTCAGTCTGTACGGCACGCCGCTGGAATCCACCACCTATAAGTTTGCCAAGTGCCTGCAGAAGCGCTTCGGCATCATCGAGGGCGTGACGGACAAGGCGTACATTACCAACAGCTATCATGTGCATGTTACCGAACAGATCGATGCGTTTGAAAAGCTGCGGTTTGAATCGCAGTTTCAGGCGCTGTCCACCGGCGGCGCGATCAGCTATGTGGAAGTGCCGAACATGCAGCACAACATCCAGGCGGTGCTGCAGATCATCCGCTTCATCTATGATAACATCATGTATGCCGAATTGAACACCAAGAGCGATTATTGCCAGGTGTGCGGCTACGATGGTGAAATTGAAATTCAGGAGGACGAGGACGGCAAGCTGGTCTGGACCTGCCCGAAGTGCGGCAACACCGATCAGGACAAGATGAACGTCGCCCGCCGTACCTGCGGCTACATCGGAACCCAGTTCTGGAATCAGGGCAGAACGCAGGAAATAAAAGAGCGTGTGCTGCATCTGTAAAATCAAGCCTCTGCGGAAGATGGGGGAGTGGCGAAATTGTATTATGCCAATATCAAACCGCTGGATATCGCCGATGGCGAAGGCGTGCGCGTAACGCTGTTTGTATCCGGCTGCCGGAACCATTGCGAGGGCTGCTTTCAGCCGGAAACGTGGTGCTTTACCTACGGCCAGCCGTATACGGATCAGACCGAGCAGCAATTGATCGATGCGCTGCGTCCGGATTATGTGGATGGGCTTACCCTGCTGGGCGGCGAACCGTTTGAACCGGAAAACCAGCGCGTACTGGTTGGGCTGATCGATCGCGTTCGCAAAACCTATCCGAAAAAGACGATCTGGGCGTATTCCGGCTATGTGCTGGAGGATATTTTGTCCGACCATCATCCGCATTGCGAATGCACGGAGAAGATGCTTGCCGGCATCGATGTGCTGGTGGACGGCAGGTTTGATGAATCGCTGAAGGATATTTCGCTGGTGTTTCGCGGCTCTGCCAATCAGCGCGTGATCGATTTGCGGCGCACGCTGCGCGAGGGCAGAATCGTAAAATACATTGAATGAAGCTGGGATCGCCGGCGAAGGGCGGCGCATCATAAGACAGTTGACAGTCACGGCAGTTTGGCATGAACCGCTGTGGCTGTTCTTGCGTTCTTTTCGGCGATGTGGTAACATGGGATCAGACAAATCATTTGTACCGTTTTATCATTTTTATTTTATAGAGGGGATAGCGGATATGCAGATCAGCCAGTTTTTTCTGAATGGGGATATAAAGGGCGCCATTGCATATATGCGCGATCATGAGGAATTCAAGGATATTCTGCCCGCGTATATCGCGATTTTTGAAGATTGTAAATACCGCACGTTTGAAATTCCGGATGCACTCAACGATATTCTGCGCCTGTATCAGATATATTTCCGTGATGTATTCTATTGCGGCGTATCGGAGGCGGACGCCGCCAATCAGCTCCGCACGCAGCTGAAACGGCTTTTGAATATGCCGGATGCGGATGAGGCGCTTCTGACGGAAAAACTTCAATCGGCGTTTGAAGAAAAGGGCTATCATGCGCTTTTCGGGAAAACACAGGGGTATTACGGCCCGTACATCTGGCGGGAAACGCAGCCGACCGTATACCGCGTCGATCTGCCGGATGGAACGGCGGAATACACCGTCAACATCCTCAAGGGCTTCGTATTTCGAAGCTGGATGGATTATCTGACCTTCGGCAGGTACGGAACGGGCGGCTGGGCTTCGCCCGACGGCACGATCAACTGCATTGAACAGGCGTATGATTTTGAAAGCGAGCGATTTCAGGTTTCACTGCTGAAGCACGAAGCGCAGCATACCGTAGATATGAAGCGATTTGCGGGCATTACCCCCGCGGAGCTGGAATATCGGGCGAAGCTTGTGGAGCTGCATTATTCCAGCGATCTGGGAAGATTGCAGAAGTTCCTATCGGAAGCGGACGAAAGCAGAACCGGCGACAGCCATGCGATCGCTTCCGCGCGGATCAAACGCGATTTTGCGGATACGGATCAAACGCAGCTATCCTGCGTTCAGGCGCGGGCGCTGGCGCTATTGCGCGCGCATACGAAGGAAATGGAAGAAAAATATGGGAAAATGGAAACAGCGTGACTCGCAGAGCCGCGCTGTTTTTGCCGTCTGGCATATATTCCGCTAAGAAAACATGGATAATTAAATTACAGACCGTGCTTTACGCGGTCGGCGACCTCGCTGCGCTTGGCATCGTTGAAGCGATCCAGCGTACCCACCAGATAGCCGGTAATGCGGCGGATGCGTTCGAAGCGAACGTCGCCTTCCTCGCGGCCGCAATGCGGGCAGGTATCGCCGATGATGCCGTTGAAGCCGCAAACGGGATCGCGATCCACCGGATGGTTGATCGAACCATAGCCGATGCCGGATTCCTTCATCAGGCGCACGATCTTTTCAAACGCCTCCAGATTCTGCGAAGGATCGCCGTCCAGCTCCACATAGGAAATGTGTCCGGCGTTCGTCAGCGCGTGGTAGGGGGCTTCGGTGCGAATCTTCTTCGCGGCGCTGATGCCGTAATATACCGGCACATGGAAGCTGTTGGTGTAATAATCGCGATCGGTTACGCCGGGAATTTCGCCGTACTTTTCGCGGTCGATCTTCACAAAGCGTCCGGAAAGTCCCTCCGCGGGCGTGGCGAGCAGGGTTACGTTCATATCCAGTTCCTTCGTGGCGCGATCGCACAGTTCGCGCATGTGGCCGACGATTTCCAGTCCCAGATTCTGCGCGCGCTCGCTCTCGCCGTGGTGTTCGCCGATCAGCGCCTTCAGGCATTCCGCAAGGCCGATGAAGCCCACGGAAAGCGTGCCGTGGCGCAGTACGGAGCGAACCTCATCGTTCCAGCCCAGCTTATCGCTGTCCAGCCAGATGCCCTGTCCCATCAGGAACGGATAATTGCGCACCAGCTTGCGCGCCTGGATTTCAAATCGCTCCATCAGCTGATCGATCACCAGCGCAACCATGTTGTCCAGCAGATCGAAGAATACATCGATGTTGTGGTTCGACTTGATCGCCAGCCGGGGCAGATTGATCGAAGTAAAGCTCAAATTGCCGCGCCCGTAGGAAATTTCCTGTTCAGGATCGCAGTGATTCGCCATCACGCGCGTGCGGCAGCCCATGTAGGCGATTTCCGTTTCGGGGTGCCCTTCCTTATAATAGGGCAGGTTGAACGGCGCGTCCTGAAAGCTGAAATTCGGGAACAGGCGCTTTGCGCTGGTTTCGCACGCCAGCTTGAACAGATCGTAATTCGGTTCGCCGGGGTTGTAATTAATGCCCTCCTTCACGCGGAAAATCTGGATCGGGAAGATCGGCGTTTCGCCGCTGCCCAGTCCGGACTGCGTGGAAAGCAGCAGATTGCGGATCGCCATGCGCGCTTCGGGCGATGTATCCATGCCGTAATTGATGGAAGAAAACGGCACCTGCGCGCCCGCGCGGGAATTCATGGTGTTCAGATTGTGAATCAGCGCTTCCATCGCCTGATAGGTGGCGCGATCGGTTTCCGATTCCGCCTTCTTCTGTGCGAACGCCTGAATGCGATCGATATCAGCATCCGCGATGCCCAGCGCCGAAAGCTTTTCCTTTTCGACGGCGGCGTATTCGGGATTGTGTACCAGCGTGGGCACGAGATTCTTTTCGGATTTGATCTGATCGAGGATCGTGCGCATCACCTGATCAGGATTTTCAACGCCGTCCAGCAGCTCCAGACCGCGGCTCATGTTATCGCGGTAATTCTTCATGAAGGTCAGGCGCACGCCGTCCGCCATCGCGTAATCGAAGTTTACGATGCTCTGACCGCCGTGCTGATCGTTCTGGTTCGCCTGAATCGCGATGCACGCCAGCGCCGCATAGGAACGAATGTCCTTCGGCGGACGCAGGTAGCCGTGACCGGTGGAAAAGCCGTTTTTGAACAGCTTGATCAGATCGATCTGGCAGCAGGTGGTGGTCAGCGTGAGGAAATCCATATCGTGGATATGGATATCGCCGCAGCGATGCGCTTCCGCGTGCTCCGGCTTCAGCATGAACATCAGGTTGAATTGCTTCGCGCCCTCGGAACCGTATTTCAGCATCGCGCCCATCGCGGTATCGCCGTTGATGTTCGCGTTTTCGCGCTTGATATCGGAATCGATGGCGGCTTTGTTGGTAATATCATCGTAGATGCGCATCAGCCGCGTGTTCATTTCGCGAATGCGGCTGCGCTCCGCGCGATAGAGAATATAGCTCTTGGCGGTGCGCACAAATCCGTTTTCGATCAGCACGCTTTCAACCATATCCTGCACCTGCTCCACGGTGGGTACGCCGATGGATTCGTTCCGATCCAGATTCTGTACTACCTGACGGGTGATTTCATCCGCCGTAATTTGCGTTTTGGCGCTGTGACTGGCCTGAAATGCCCGCATGATCGCGGAAGAAATCTTTTCGGAATCGAAAGGCACTTCGCGCCCGTCGCGCTTGATGATTGTGCTCAACATCGTGGGTTCCACCTCCTGAACACATTATATTGTGTTCTGATCCAAAAGTCAACACAATATATGGGGGATTCGTCCGTTTTATGGGTCGATATGTTTTAAGATACTATTCAATCTTCTGTAATAGTTGCGCGGAAGATCGTGAAGATTTCATGGCTTTATGCGTGGAAAGCCGCAAACGTCAACTATTATACCTGAAAATTGTGGCGAAATCAAGGCAAAAGCGCAAGATTCCGTCAAAATCTCCGATTCATATAAAGTTCCGTTGATAAAATTGATATACATTAAGAATTATGGTTATGTGGATTTCCCATAACCGACGTTTACAGAGGACGGCGATTTGTGATATAATCGTAATGAATGGAGGGGTTATTATGAATAAATCGAAAGCTGTAATCCTGCATCCGAATCCGGATCAGCGGCGGATTGTCGCGTCCTCCGCGCGCATTTCCACCCAGCAGGGTACGGCGATGGAAATATATGAAAAGAGCGGCGATATAGAAAAGGATCTGAAGCTGGTGGGCAAGGTATTGTCCTCCGGCCATAAATCGGTGATCGAGCATCAAACGGTATCGATCGCGTTTAACGATGTATCCGTGATGGTGGAGCAGTTCGTGATCGAATACCGGCTCGCGTCCTACACGGTAAAATCCCGCCGGTACGTGGATTTTTCCGATGCGGGCTATGTGGTGCCGGATGATATGAGCGCCGCAGTGCGCGATGTGTACGCCCGCAGCGCGGAAGCGCTGTTCAATACCTATCGGCGCCTGATGGAGCTGGGCGTGCCGAAGGAGGATGCGCGCTTCGTGCTGCCTTACGGCTTCCGCAGCAATTTCTTCGTTACGATGAACGCGCGCGAGCTGATGCACATGATCTGCGCGATGGTGCAGGGCAGGGGCGCGCGCTTCGCGGAAATTCGCGCGCTGGGCGAACAGCTCAAGCGCCAGTTTGACGAAATGTATCCGGACGTGCTGGATGCGCAGCTGAAATCCTGCAATCCGGAGCGCATGGAAGCATCGTCCGGCGATATCGCCGTGGGCGGCGCGCTGCCGCCGAAGGTTGAAATCATCGGCGCGCCCACCGATCCGATGGGGCTTCTGGATACCGCCATGCGCTTTGCACGCAGGTTTTCCGGCGCGGATGAAGCGTCGATTCGCGCGCTGCTGGCGGATGATCGCCCGCGCGAGCTGGAAGCGCTGTATTATACCTTCCGCATCGATCATGCGTCACTCGCGTGCGTCACGCATTTTACGCGCCACAGGATGCTTTCCCTGATGCTGCACCATGAACTGAGCGCCCTGACGGACGGCAACTATGTGCTGCCGGAGAGCGTTTCGCAGAACGCGCAGGCGCACGAACTGTACGTGCGCGCCTTTGAAGCGCAGGCTGCCGCCGCGCGGGAAGCAAGGGCGCTGGGCGCAAACGATGCGTCCCTTACGTATTTTGCGATGGCGGGGCATACCACATCGATGCTGATTTCGATGAACGCGCGCGAGATTCTGCACTTTGCGAAGCTGCGCGCCTGTTCGCGCGCACAGTGGGAAATCCGCGGCATCGCGCGCGATCTGATCGCGTGCCTGAATGCGACGGCCGCGCGGCCGCTGTTCCGGTTCTACGGCCCCACCTGCGCCGTGACGGGCAAATGCCCCGAAGGCAAGATGAGCTGCGGGCGCAGGGTGCGCATCGTGGACGGCGAATGGAAAACCGTGGACAAGGCATGAATTACAAATGAATATAATTTGAGGGCCGGCATAATTGCCGACCCTCTGTTTTATGGGTTGTTTTAGTTTTACATTTCGGGATTTTCGAAGGTCATGCCGAGGCTTTCATCGAACATCAGCTGAAGCGTTGCAACATCCACAACCGGATCC
The DNA here is from genome assembly GCA_934663625.1 of uncultured Clostridia bacterium. Classification (GTDB taxonomy): domain Bacteria; phylum Bacillota; class Clostridia; order Christensenellales; family Aristaeellaceae; genus SFTH01. Next base: position 5,022 of record CAKUKP010000080.1, on the reverse strand, counting down.
ATCGGATCACAGATCATGTAGTTCACGCCGCGTTCGCTCATGTACTGCTGAATGCGAATGACCGCGTCGATGGTCGCATCGTCCAGCGTGCCTTCGGTGTAATCGTCTACGTTCAGCCAGCCCCATTCTACCAGGCGCTGCTGCAGCGCGGCGATCGTTTCAGAATCGCTGTATGCATCGATCGGCGCAGCCCAGATTACGCTGCCGTCGGTCATCTGCGGTTCCATTTCGCTATCGTCGGGCACATAGGGTTCCTCATCGGGGATGTAGGGCTCTTCTACGTAAGGTTCCTCGGTGGGGTCAGGCTCTACATAGGGTTCCTCGGTGGGGTCAGGCTCTACATAGGGTTCCTCGGTGGGATCGGGTTCTACATAGGGTTCCTCGGTAGGAACGGGTTCTTCAACCACAGGTTCCTCCACCACGGGTTCCTCTACGATGGGTTCTTCCACCACGGGTTCTTCAACTACCGGTTCTTCCACAACGGGTTCTTCCGCCGCGGAGAGCAGGAAGTACAGATCTGCATCGGCGGTCACGCCGCTGTCTGCCGCCGCGATGGCGGTAACGTGCAGGCGATAGATCATGTTGCTCTGCAGATTTGCGCTGTTCATGCCCGCTTCGGTGATTTCCAGCGTCTGATCGACGTACAGATTGCCGTTTTCATCGCTGATCTGTACAAGGTAGCTGCCCGCGCCCTCGGCGTACCAGCTGAATGCCAGATCGCCTTCGGCAAGCAGGTAAGCGTCCACCTGCATTTCGTTTCCGTTTTCATCGTACACGGTTACCGGCGTGGAGCCGTTGTTGGGTTCAATACCCAGAACGGGCGCTTCGATCGTTACCGGTTCGGCAGTGGGTTCAGGCGTAGGCTCCTCGGTAGGCTCGGCAGTAGGTTCTGCCGTGGGTTCCTCGGTGACTTCGATTGCGGGTTCCTCGGTAACCTCTACCGCAGGTTCAACCGTGGGTTCCGGCGTGGATTCTACAGGGATTTCCACATCGGATTCGTCATCGGGTTCATCCGCCGCATCGATGGCTTCCTGCTGTTCGGGCGATACGATATCTTCGCCGATTGCGGGTTCGCCGGAAACGATCTGGTTGACCACCTCGGCGGGCGCTTCCGCGTTCTGATCCGCGCTGGCTTCAACGTTGGATGCATCCTGCGCAAGTCCGTCGGGCAGCGAGGGCTGATCTACGGTTTCGCCATTGGGCGTTTCATCCGGCGTTTCCGCGGGCGTGGTCGCCACGGGGCGGAACTGGATGCTGCTGGTCAGGGTTTCCGGATCCTCCAGCGCGTGATCTACCGGCACCGCGCACACGGTCAGCGTGTATACGCTGTCCTGCTTGAGCAGGCTTGCGGCGATCTGTACTTCGCGGGTATCCGTTACATCCTGGCTGAACGCGATGGCGTTGCCATCGGCGTCGGTCACCTTGTAGGCGTAGCCGCGCACATCGCCGTCCGCGATCCACATGAAGGAAAGGTTTTCCTGCGCCATGTTGTAGATGTTATCGAAGTAGCTGATGCCTTCGCCCTGCGGGGTGATGATCAGGTTCGTTACCGGGATGGGCAGGGATACTTCCTTGCGGGTGAAGAAGATCGAAGCTTCGGTATCGGAATCATCCGCGTAATCATAGGGGTGCGCGGTGATCGTCAGCTGATAGCGCAGATCCTCGGTCAGACTATCGATCGGGATATCCAGCATCGTGGTATCGGCGCTTACATTATCCTGCGTAAGGCAGATATTGCCGTTCGCATCGGTAATGATGATATCATAGGAAGCGACGTCGCCATCTGTGAACCAGCTGGCGGTGGTGCTGCCGGTCGGGTTCGTTGTGGTGGATACCACGTATTCGTTGCCCTGCTGCTCCACAAAGCTGCTCAGGGTGATTTCAGGCGTGCCGATCTTCTTCGGCGGGTTGTATTCGGAAGCGTTGCGGTCGAAGATCGCTGCCAGCGTTTCGGGATCCGCTACGCCGTCGGCGTACAGACCGTTCATGCGCTGGAACAGCCATACCGCCTGCTGGGTCTTTGCGCCGTAGTAGCCGGTGCAGTTGCCGTCAAAGTAGTTCAGCTTGGAAAGCCTGCGCTGCAATTCTTCCACGCGAGAATTATCATCGCCGCGGCGCAGCGTGATATAGCCGCTGTATTCCGGCGCGCTATTCGCAAACAGCTTCGATTGCAGGGATGCGCTGGCTCTGCCGGACTGGCGCAGACCGATTTCAGCCTGGAAGCGCCGCACGGCTTCTGCAGTTGCCGAAGAATAATAGCTGCCCGCGTCGCCTTCGAGGTAGTACAGCTCCTTCAGGCGTTCGTTCAGGGCGCGCACGCGGTAGCCGCTGTCGCCCTTGCGCAGTTCAATGTAGGTGGAGCATTCCGCCGCATTGCTGGAATACAGGCGCTTCAGGGTAGCCTCGTTTGCGACGCCGTTTACCGTCAGGCCGTTTTCCTGCTGGAACAGTTCCACGGCGGCCTCAGTGCGTTCGCCAAAGATGCCGTCCGCATCGTCCGCCAGATAGCCCAGATCTCGCAGACGCTCCTGCATGTTGCGCACGCGCCAGCCGGTGCTGCCGATGGAAATCTGGCGATAGGGGCTGTAGGGCTCAAGTCCGCCCGCCAGAATCAGCTTCTGCAGATCGGCGTTCGCAACGCCCGTTACGCGCAGACCCAGATCGCTTTGCAGCATTTCTACCGCCAGTTCGGTGCGCCAGCCGTAGATGCCGTCGATGTAGTAATTGTAGTAGCCCAGATCGTAGAGCGGCTGCTGGATGGCGGAGACCGCTTCGCCGCGGCTGCCCCTGCGCAGCGTGGAATACTGCGGCGCGGGCTTCAGCAGCGCGGCTACCGTATCTTCGCCGTCGATGGCGTAGGCGCACAGCAGCATGGTTTCAGACGATGTATCCGAAACGGCGGTGCTCGTGCTGTCTACAAAGGTGAAGGTGGGCAGCGTGTCCGTGCCGGATACCGTGCCGTATACGTTCAGCTGGCCGCTGACCGCTTCGATCGTGAAGCCGGTTACCTGCTTGCCGGAGGTCACGTTGTAGCTGGATTTATCCGGCAGCGTGGCGAACTTCACCAGGCAGCGGTTGCTTACATCTACACAGTATACGATGTTGTTCTTGCCCAGCATGAACAGCGTGCCCGCGCTGGCGGTCAGCTGCGGTTCCATTTCAATGTTGGGCACGAATACGATGTTCCAGGTGGCGTTCGCGGTGCTGTAGCTTTTCAGCGTGATATTGCTGCTTACGCCGGTGATGTAATAGATGTTGCTGCCGATCACCGCCCAATCCTGCACGTTGGAATCCACAAACGCGCCGGAGGACGCGCCAGAGGTCTTTATATACAGGTTCTTCTGGCTGTCGGTATAGACGTCGAACGTATCGAAATTCTGGATTTCATTGGCGATATCGCCGTTGTAGGCGATGAATTTGCCGCTGACCGCGTCCTGAATGTACGCGCCGGAATTCGAAACCTGCGCGGCGATTACGCCGCTGGCGCTGCTGTACACGCGATTCAGATTCTCGGTGGCGGTCAGCACGGTCTGCGTTTTGCCGCTGTCGATATCGCAGCGAATCAGCTTTTTCGAATCCGCCTTGCTGATGTAGTAGACGCTGTCGTTCGCGACGCACGCGGCAGCGGCGTCCTTCGTCAGCACGGTTTCCTGGTTGGTGTCCAATGAAATGCTCATCAGATCGCCGTTGGTAGCAAAGAATACGATCCGGTAAGCGTCGATGGACAGAACGCCCTTCGCGGGGGTCTGGTTCATCGGGGTGCTTTGTCCGGATATGTAGATGCTGCCGGTACTATTCATGAATGCGGCCAATCCGCCGTTGCGCGCAACCTCATCGCCACGTCCCGTGGTGGTTGCGGCGTATGCCGGAATCAGCGCAATGATCAGCGCCAACAGAATCAGCAATAAGCCGGTCTTTTTCATAATCGATCCCTCCTGTTCCATGGCTTATGCCCTTTAGACGAAGGGATGACGGATTTTGTTTCTGAATTCCAATGGAAAAATATGGTATTTTATGGGAACAAAGTGTGAAGCTTGTCCGTCAAAAAAGGGATTCCGTTATATATGTCGAAATACATAGTGGGTCAATAAAATACAAGGGAGAATGGAACATGAAGAAACTCATTGCACTGATTCTTTGCATGCTGCTCGCAGTCGCGCCTTTTGCGATGGCGGAGGGATGCGATCTGACGATTGGCAATATGCGCATGACGGCGGACGGAACCGAATACGTTCTGGACGGCGTGGAGCTCGTGCTTGGCACGGCGCAGAGCGATGACGGCGCGGGCTTTCGCATCGCGGTAAACGCGAATGGCGGCACCGTTGCCGATCTGGCGCTGCAGATTGCAGGGGATAAGATCATCGCGTTCGCGGACGGCGTTTCCGAGATCTATTCCATCGATATGGAAACGGTGACCACGCTGCTGAATCAGGCGCTGGCACAGTACGGCATCGATCTGGAACAGCTGCCGCAGCTGCTGGCGGAAGGTATTACGAAGCTGGCGGCGGAATGGTCTGCTTCCATTGAAAAGATCACCGCGGTGGTTGCCGAATCCGTAACGGAGGATGGCACGGTTGAAATCGACGGCGAAACCGCTACGCATTATGTGATTTCCATCAGCGAGGAAGGCATGCAGACGATCATCGATGAAATCTGCGCAAGGCTGGGCGATCTGATGACCATGATCGGTCAGACGGACGCCGCGCAGCAGATTGCATACATCGCGGACAGCGGCGTGCACTTCTCCGTGGAGGGCACTTTTGACATCGGTGAAACGAAGGTTGCCGCCGAAGTCCGCATGAACGTGCGCGATGAATCGACCGGCGAAACGGAAACGATGCTGATTACCGAAACCGGCAATTATACCGAAGCGGACGGCGTGGGCACGATGCGCATTGAAGTTACCGGCGCCCTCGAAACTGAAAATGGTATGGAAAATGTCATTGCCGAAACCATCGAAGTGTACGAAGTTGACGGCGATTTTGCGGGCTTCGAAATTACCGTTTCGGCGCAAGACAGCGA
>CAKUKP010000079.1 GCA_934663625.1 uncultured Clostridia bacterium | reverse complement strand
GCGTAGGATCGCACCGCATTTTGCGCATCGCCCGTCAGGCACAGTGCCAGTTGTTCCGTCGGATTCATGTCCATCCCCCTTCAGACATGGTATCTTTATGGCGGATATGCAAAAATATGCGCGTTTCTTACGCGAAAATCCACAAAATGAATCTGGCTTTTTTCAGGAATCCATGTTATACTGTATATGGGGGTGTATAATATGAAAAGAATTCAAAAACAACCCAATTACAAAATTCTGTCCATCGATCCGTGGCTGAAGCCCTATTACAAGGATATCGCGCTGCGCATGGAGCTTTGCACCAGCGCGCGCCAAAAGCTGCTCGGCGATAAGGCCGATCTGGCTTCCTTTGCCAACGGTTATATATATTATGGCTTTCACAGAACCGAAACCGGCTGGGTTTTCCGCGAATGGCTGCCCGGCGCGGACGAGGTGCATCTGATCGGCGATTTTAACGAATGGAACCGCACATCGCATCCACTGAAGAAGATGGAAAACGGCGATTGGGAAATCGAACTGGAGGGCGAGGACGCCCTGCAGCACGGTCAGCGCGTCAAGCTTCAGGTTCGGCGCGGCGGCGAAACCTTCGATCGCATTCCCGCCTACATCCACCGCGTGGTTCAGGACCCCAGCACGAATCAGTTTTCAGGCCAGATCTGGGCGCCGCGCCGCCGCTTTTTCTGGACGGACGGCGGCTATAAAAAGCATAAGCTTTCCAATCCCACGATCTACGAAGCGCACATCGGCATGGCGCAGGAGCGCGAGGGCATCGGCTCCTACCGCGAATTTGCGGATAACAATTTGCAGCGCATCGCGGATCTGGGCTACAACGCCGTGCAGCTGATGGCGATTCAGGAACATCCCTATTATGCGTCCTTTGGCTATCAGGTTTCGAATTTCTTTGCTGCGTCGGCGTGGTTCGGCGAACCGGAGGATTTGAAATATCTGATCGATAAGGCGCATTCGCTGAACATGTTCGTGCTGCTGGACGTGGTGCATTCCCACGCCTGCGCCAACGTGGGCGAAGGTCTGAATTTACAGGATGGCACGGAGGATCAGTATTTCCTGCCCGGCGATCGCGGATGGCATCCCGCGTGGCACACGAAGCTGTTCGATTACAGCAAGGGCGAAGTGATCCATTTCCTGCTGTCGAACCTGAAATTCTGGCTGGAGGAATATCATTTCGACGGCTTCCGCTTCGACGGCGTAACTTCGATGATCTATCAGGATCACGGTCTGGGAACGAGCTTTACCAGCTATGATCAGTATTTCGGTCTGAATACGAATGTAGATGCGATCACCTATCTGCAGCTGGCGAATGAACTTGTGCATGCCGTAAATCCCTTTGCCATCACGATTTGCGAGGAAATGAGCGGCATGCCCGGCATGTGCATCCCGATTCGCAGCGGCGGCATCGGCTTTGATTACCGGCTTTCGATGGGGCTTCCGGATTTCTGGATTCACCTTTTGAAGGATTTCCGCGATGAAGATTGGGATATGCACAAGCTGTGGTATGAATTGACCACGCGCCGCCCCGCAGAAAAGACGATCGGCTACTGCGAATGCCATGATCAGGCGCTGGTCGGCGATAAAACGCTGATCTTCCGCATGGCGGACGCAGAAATGTATACCGGTATGCAGAAGAGCTATCATTCGCCGGTCATCGATCGCGCGATTGATCTGCATAAGCTGATTCGCTTCGTTACGCTGGTGCTGGCGTGCGATGGATATCTGAATTTCATGGGCAATGAATTCGGCCATCCGGAATGGATCGATTTCCCGCGCGAGGGCAACGGTTGGAGCTACAAATATGCGCGCAGACAATGGTCGCTCGCCGAAAACCATGATCTGAAGTACGAATGGCTTCAGAATTTTGATCGCGCCATGCTGAAATTTGCCCGCAAGTATCGCGTGCTGTGCAAGCCCGCGGCGATCAATCTCTGGATCGATCAGGATAAGAAGATACTGGCGTTCGCCCGCGGCGATCTGTTGTATCTGTTCAACTTCAATACCACGCAGAGCTTTCCGGACTTCTTCCTGCACGCACACGCCACCGGCGTGGGCGCATATCGCGCGATCTTCTCAAGCGACGAACGCGATTTCGGCGGTCAGGAGCGCGTCAGCATGGATTATCTCTACCACACCGTGGAAAAGAAGGATCTGGGACTGGGCCTGGAGGTTTATATCCCCTGCCGCACCTGCGTTGTGTTTCAGAGGGTGGAATAATCTGTATTTATCCCATAGTTTCCTGTCGGCGGGTTCATTTTGAACCCGCCGTTGTTATGCGTAAATCCCCCTTGGCAAAGCCGCGAATTTTATATATAATAATAGCTGTGCATTTAGTGCAATGGAGGTGGGTGTTTATGCATCTGACGGCGGTGATTTCCGCTGGGGACGCGGGACGAAAAATCAAATATTTCGTGCGCGGATCGCTGCACATCTCCTACGCGCAATACTGCGCCGCAAAGCGGATGAATTTAATCTGCGCAAACGGATCGCCCGTCCACGCCGATTACCTGCTGCGGGAGGGCGATGTGATTTCCATCGATCTGCCCGAACTGGGCGCGGCGAAATCTGTACTGCCGGAATCGGGCGAAATATGCATCGCCTACGCGGATGACGATATCGCCATCATCGATAAGCCCGCGCCGCTGGCGTGTCAATGCACGCCGAAGCAGCCAACGGGCACGCTGGAGAACAGAATCATCTATCATTACCGTTCTCTTCCGGATTTCGTGTTTCGTCCGCTGAACCGGCTGGATCGCGGAACCAGCGGGCTGATGTGCATCGCCCTGCACGCGCACGCCTATCAGCGATTGCAAAAGCAGCTGCATACCGATGCGTTTGTGCGCGAATATACAGCCATCGTAGAAGGCGTTCTGGCGGGCGAAGGCACGATCGATCTGCCGATCGGCAAGGAAAACGCCGCCTCGGTGCGCAGAATTATCGATTATGAAAATGGGCGGCGCGCTGTGACCCACTATCGCGCCGCTGCGTGCGATCAACGCCGCACGATGGTGCGCTTGCGGTTGGAAACCGGCCGCACGCATCAGATTCGCGCGCATCTATCCGCCATCGGTCATCCGATCGTGGGCGATTTTCTGTATGGCGCGGAGGATCCTTCCCTGCCGAACCGCTTTGCGCTGCATTCATCGCGCATCCGGCTGATTCAGCCGATCACCGGTGAAACGATCGAATGCAATTCCGACCTGCCCGATCAACTGCGGGCGCTGATCCATCAAAATGACTGCAAATGAAATTATCCGCGCGCTGGACGGCATTCGAATCTGCGCGCAGCCTGAGGAATACGCAATCCATGCGGAAATCGACCGCGCGCTGACAGGAGCGAATATTCCGCACATTCATGAATACCGGATCGCGTCCGGCAGGCGCATCGATTTCATCTGCGGGCGCATCGGCATTGAAGTCAAAAAAGGGCGGCCGCAATCGGCGCTGCTGCGCCGTCAGGCGGAAAAATACTTAAGCAGCGAACAGCTGGACGCGCTGATCATCGTTTTACAAAAGCCCTGCTATCTGCCGGATACCATCTGCGGAAAGCCGGTTTACGTGGTTTGTTTGAATCGCCTTTGGGGGGTGGCGCTGCCGTGAATGATTTTTCTGATTTCGTCTTTCCGGATATGGAAAGCTATCCGGGGTATCTGCGCGATGTGGACGCCAGCGGGCATACCTACGGCGTGTTATCCTACAACCGCCGGAGCAAATGCTGGACGATCAAGGGCGAACCCTGCGTGACGGAGCTTGCGAAGCGCCTGTTTCCGGGCTGCGATGGCCACGGGCGCGGCGAAGCGCGGTTCACGGCGCACCGGCGCATCATCGGCGATCTGAACTGGCTGATGCTGCGCTATCCGCTGGAAATTCGTGAAACCGACCGAAGTCGGTGGGAGTCCGCGTTGGAAGAAGCGCGGGAATACGCGATTCAGCGCGCGCGCATCCAGCGCATGGGCGAAGCCGCCGATCCGCCGCAGGATACGTTTTCGGGAAAGCTGCTGGAATTCCAGCGAACGGGCCTTGCATTTATGCTGGCGTCACGCCGCTGCCTGCTGGCGGACGATATGGGGCTTGGCAAAACGGTGCAGGCACTCGCCTTTCTTGCCACAACGGCGGCGTATCCCGCGCTGATCATCGTGCCGCCGCATCTGATTCGCAACTGGCAATGCGAAATCGACCGATTCCTGAACGCGGATGGAAGGCTGCGCGTGCACGTGATCCGCGGGCTTACGCCCTATGCGCTGCCGGAAGCGGATATCTACATCATTCATTATCTGCTGCTGCGCGGCTGGAAGGAAGATTTGCATAAGCTGGGCTTTCGAACCGCGATTTTCGATGAAATTCAGGAGCTTCGGCGCAACGGCAGCAGCAAATACAGCGCTGCCAGCCTGTTATCGGAATCCTGCGAAAACTGCATCGGCCTTTCCGGTACGCCGATTTACAACAACGGCGGCGAGATCTGGAACGTAATCAACATTTTGGATTTCCATTTTCTGGGCGATTGGGAAAGCTTTTCGCGCGAATGGTGCTACGGCTACAACAGCGCGGTGGTCGCCAAGCCGGAGCTGCTCGGCGAACATCTGCGCCGCGAGGGCATCATGCTGCGCCGCCTGAAAACGGATGTGCTGACCGAACTTGCGCCGAAACGCCGTCTTGTGCAGGAAATTGACTGGGACGATAAGGTATATCGCGAACTGATGCTGCCCGTAGCGCAGCAATTGAAGCTTCTGCACAGCACGGATGATCCCGCGCAGCGCAGCATCATTGAAGATGCGATCTGCCAACGCCAGCGGCAGGCCACGGGCGTTGCGAAAGCGCCGTTCGTTGCCGCGTTCGTCCGCGCGCTGGTGGAATCCGGCGAAAAGGTGCTTTTAATGGCGCACCATCACGCCGTGATGGACATCTATCGGGATGAATTGAAGAACCTGCGCCCGCAGTTTATCACGGGCCGTGAAACGGAATTGCAGAAACAGCGCGCGGCGGACGATTTTATGGGCGGCAAAACCGACCTGTTGTGCATTTCCCTGCGCAGCGCCAGCGGACTGAATTTGCAGCGCGCCACCTGCGTGGTGTTCGGCGAACTGGATTGGTCGCCTGCCGTACACAGCCAGGCGGAGGATCGCGCGCACAGAATCGGTCAGCAGGATTCGCTGCTTTGCTATTATCTGGTATCACCGAAGGGATCGGATTGCGATATGCAGGATGCGCTCGGCCTGAAGGTAAGTCAGTTCGTATCGCTCATGGGCGATCAAACGTCCGATACGCACGATACCGCGCTTCAGCAAAGCTATGCCCGCGAACGCATTCGAAAGCTGGTAGAAAAAATCGACAGCGAAGCTGCCGAAATCAAATAGAAAACTGCCGACCGAAAATCGGTCGGCAGTGATTCTACCATGTGAAACGAATTATACCTCAGGCTGAGAATCATTCTCGGTCTTGATGCTTTCTACGGAACGAACCGCCCAGCGTGCGATCACGATGGTGTTTTCCAGAGAACCCATCTTCAGGGTGATGGTATCATCCTTAATGCCCGCGATGGTGCCGTACAGACCGCCGATGGTGCAGATGCGATCGCCGGTTTTCAGAGAGCCGAGCATATCCTTCACGGCCTTATCCTTTTTCTTCTGCGGACGGATCAGCAGGAAATAGAAAACCGCAACCATGACCACAATCATGATTACCATGGAAAGAACGCTGCCCGTTCCCTGAGCTGCCGCGGCTTCTTCCGCAAATGCTACGTTGTTGAACATCTTCATTACTCCTTTGCTTTGTTCGGTGTATTTATTATACCCAATCGCGCATATTCTTACAACTGAATCGGGCGCAGAATTTGTATCTTTCAGGTAAATTTATTAAAATTACCAGTTCCCTCTGCCGTGCCTTGCGTAAAATTCGTTTGTCCAATCCAGTAAAGCGTCGTTTTCAATGGCGGTGCGCATTTCCTCCATCATGTGCGTGAGGAAATAGATGTTGTGGATGCTGTTCAGGCGCAGCGCCAGAATTTCGCCCGCCTTGAACAGATGGCGAATGTAACCGCGCGTGAAATTCCTGCAGGCGTAGCAATCGCAATCCGGATCGAGCGGCGTAAAGTCCTCAGCGTATTTCGCGTTGCGCACCACCAGACGGCCATCGTGCGTAAAGACGGTTCCGTTGCGCGCCACGCGCGTCGCCAGCACGCAATCGAACATATCCACGCCGCGCAGAACGCCTTCAATCAGGCAATCCGGCGAACCCACGCCCATCAGATAGCGGGGCTTGTTCTGCGGCATGTACGGCATCATCTGATCCAGCATATCGTACATGATTTCCTTGGGCTCGCCCACGGAAAGCCCGCCGATGCCGAAGCCCGGCAGATCGAGCTTTGCCATTTCCTTTGCGCATTCGATGCGCAGATCGGAATAAAACGCGCCCTGCACGATGCCGAACAGCGCCTGATCTTCGCGCTTCTTCGCCTTCATGCAGCGATCCAGCCAGCGCAGCGTTCGGTACATGGCGTCCTTTGCACGGCCATAATCGCAGGGATAGGGCGAACATTCATCAAACTGCATCGCGATATCGCTGCCCAGCGCTTCCTGAATGGCGATGGATTTTTCGGGCGAGATAAACTGCCTGCTGCCGTCCAGATGCGAACGGAATTCCACGCCCTCATCGTTCAGCTTGCGCAGATCGGCGAGCGAAAACACCTGAAATCCGCCGCTGTCGGTCAGAATCGGGCGATCCCAATTCATGAACTTATGCAGCCCGCCCGCCTTCTGCACCAGTTCTTCGCCGGGACGCAGATGCAGATGATAGGTGTTGGACAGGATGATCTGCGCGCCGCATTCCTTCAGTTCATCGGGCGACATGGTTTTCACGCTTGCCTGCGTTCCGACGGGCATGAAGATGGGCGTTTCGATCACGCCGTGCGGCGTATGCAGTCTGCCGCGGCGCGCGCCGGTCTGCTTGCATACGTGCAGAAGTTCAAATTCAAATGGTTTTTGCATTTCGTTCCTCCGAATTCCATTTGCGCGATTGCGCGTATAATATCGTATCAGATCAATATAAATTCTGTATGAAAACGGGATGCATCGCATGAAAAAAGCGATCCAATCGGATCGCTTTGATTTCAAATGCAATCAGGCGCGCGCCTTGCGACGGAACATCAGAAGCAGCGCACAGGACGCGATAACCAGACCTGCGATGGCAGCGCCCACCGGCATGGATGTATCGCCGGACTTCGGCACGCTGCGATCCACCACGCGGGCGCTGATGTCCATGCTTACCAGCATTTTGCCGTTTTCATCAAAGGCTTCCATGCGGTATACGCCGCTGTCCTCTACCTTGGCGTTTACGATGGTGTATACCTTCTGATTTGCGCCCTCGATCGCGGCGTCGTCCTTATACCATTGGAAGGCGGTCGGGGTAACGCCGTCGATATTGATTTCCATGGCGAGATCTTCGCCCGCATCGACGACGGCGCTCTGCGTAACGCGGGTGATACGCATTACAACGGATGTAGATATCACATTATCCGCCAGCGCGTACACGCTTACGGCAATTATCGCTGCCAGAATGATCGCTGCGATTCGCTTTATGAATCGATTCACGGAGTATTCCTCCTACATATACATATTCAACACTGTTATTATTCTATACCACAGGGGCGTGTATTTCAATAAATCCGCATAATATGCATAAAATCGAGAACTGTACGCAATAATATAAATATATTTGTATTATGCAGAAATAATTCCGACATATTTTACCATTGCCCACCGCGCGTTCTCCACCCGTTTTTTTCGGTTTCATGCTTTACGCGGCCGGTGTGCGATGGTATAATTGATGTGTAAGTATTTCTGTTATTCTCGGAGGCTGTATGGCTGGATACCTTATATTGTTTGCATTTATTCTATGCGGACTGGGCGCGAGTTTTGCCCTTTTCCGTGAAAAAAGCCAGCTGATTCGAATCTGGATCGGGTGCTGCATGGGGCTTGTAATGATGATGTGCCTTCCGCCGGTGTGGGCGTTTCTGTTCAATTTTACCCGCACGGCGCAGCTGCTGGGGCTGAGCACGGCGATGGCGATCGCGGGCGGATGCATCTTCTTTACGCGCAAAAGGCGCAGCAAAAACGCATCGTTTTCCGGCGATATGCCCCTCTGGCTGCTGTGCATTACGCTGCCGCTGATCATTTTATCCGCCTATCTGATGTATACGCATTATCTGCGCAATGTGGGCGGCGCGCTGCACGTGGGTCAATCGACCTACGGTGATTTAAGCCTCCATCTGGGCATTGCAGCCAGTCTGCGCAACGCCAAGTTTCCGCCGGATTATTCCATCCTGCCCGGCACGCTGCTGGGGTACCCCTTCTTTTCGGACAGCATGGTCACCACCATGCTGCTGTTCGGTTCCGACCTTACGTTTTCCTATGTATTGACCGGAACGCTGATGATGGCGCTGGTATACATCGGCTTCGTCATCTTCGCATGGGAGATTACGAAAAGCAAATGCGCCGTAATTCTGGCATTTGTATTCATGTTTATCAACGGCGGGCTGGGCTTTCTGTACACGTTCGACGGCGTTTTCCGCGATTCCACCGCGCTGCGTGAGGTATTCACCGGATTTTATAAAACGCCCACGAACCAGCCCGACCTGAACCTGCGCTGGGTCAACGTGATCTGCGATATGATGATCCCGCAGCGCACGCTGCTGGCGGGCTGGTGCGTACTGCTGCCCGCATTGTATATGCTGGTCAACGCGATTCGCACGGAACGCCGGTTCGATTTTATCCTGCTGGGCGTTTGGGCGGGCTGTATGCCGATGATCCACACGCATTCCTTTTTTGCGCTTGGGCTGGCCAGCGCGGGAATCGCGATATACCGCATGATCTGCGCGCCCGCCGAACGGCGGATGCATACGATCGTCTGTTATGCGCTGTACGCGCTCTGTGCGCTCGTGCTGGCGCTTCCGCAGCTGCTTTTATGGACGTTCCCGCAAACCGGCAGCAGCCACAGTCTGCGATTTCTGTTCAACTGGGTCAACAATCAGGGCAACGGGCGGCTGATCGACGGCTATTTCTGGTTCTGGATCAAAAACGTCGGCCTTACGTATATTCTGATGGTTCCGGCGACGCTGTACGCCAAAAAGGGCAGCATGGTTCGCACGCTGGCCATCGGCGCGCTGGTGATCTACGCCACCGCCGAACTGGTTATCTTTCAGACGAACGTATACGATAACAACAAGCTGTTCTACGTATCCTATATGATGATGATGCCCGCGATCGGATCCTACCTTCTGCACATCTGGGAAAAGCTGAAGGGGCTGCGGCTGCGCGGACTGCTGGCGTGTCTGTTCATCGCCGCCGGTACGGTATCGGGCGGCTTATCCATCGTGCGCGAGGTAGTTTCCGATTATCAGCTGTTTTCAGCCGATGAAGCCGAAGCCGCGGAATTTATCGATCACAATACCGATTCAAAGAGTGTATTTCTGACGGGGCATCAGCACAACAATGCCGTAACCGCGCTGGCGGGAAGGCACATCGTATGCGGCGCGGATACATTTTTGAAATTTCACGGGTTGGATTATTCGAATCAGTGGCGCGCGTGCGAATTGATGTTTACGGATCCTGAAAACAATCAGGAACTGTTTGACGAATACGATGTATCCTATGTATATATCTCCTCGTGGGAATTATCCAATTTCGCCGTCGACCTGGAATGGTTTGATCAGAACATGGATGTTGTATTCCGGAATGCATCGGTCATCGTCTACGCGCGAGCGCGTTAAATTCCAAAATGAAACGCCGGATTCACATTCGCAGTATTGTGTTTGTGTGCGACATGCGTTAAAATGTATATAGGTAGATTATCCTTGGAGGTTTGCCATGCACAAAAGATCGCTTTGCATCCTGCTTTCGGCGGCGTGCTGCGCCGCCGCGCTGACGGGATGCAGTTCAGATACGGAACAAAAGACCATATTGGACAACCAGGCCGATTACAGCATCAATATCTCCCTTCCCTATGCCACGATCACGCCGCTGCCGAACGCCGTAGAGCAGAAGGACGCGCTGGTGATCGATGGCGATGGCAAGGTGACGGTAAATGATTCGGCAAGCGTGCTGGAAATGCAGCCCGTAACTTCCGACAGCGATGAAAGCAATTACAAAACGCTTTCGCTGGGCAACACGGGCATCGCGGTACAGGCGCTGCAAACGCGCCTGCTGGAGCTGGGCTATTATACGAAGGCGATTTCGGGCATATTCGATGAAGAAACCGACGCCGCCGTGCGCCGCTTTGAACAGACCTACGGCACGATGCAGACCGGCGTTGCGACCGCGCGCCTGCAGGCACGCCTGTTCTCCGCCGATGCGCCGCAGTACGGCAGCGCGCAATACGATGATGCGGTCGTTTCGCAGTATACGATATTGCAGCGCGGCGACGTGGGCAGCAGCGTATACGCGCTGCAGCAGCGCCTGCAAAAGCTGGGCTATCCCATCAGCGAAATCAGCGGCGTGTTTGATGATGCAACCGCCACCGCCGTTATGCTGTTCTACGAAGCCTACGGCCTTGCGCCGGATGATACCGCAAACGTCGCCCTGCAAAAGGAATTGTATTCCGATTCCGCGCGCGCCTATGCAGGCGGAACGGTGGATGGCGCTGCGACCGGCGCAGATACGCATAACGCCGATATCCTGAACTTGCAAAACCGCCTTGCGGAGCTGGGTTATATGACCGGCGCGGCGACGGGTACCTACGATACCGCCACGCAGATCGCCGTCAAGCTGTTTGCGGAAGCCTGCGGGCGCGTTCCCTCCGATACGATCGATGCGGAACTGCAAACCCTGCTTACGAGCGACAGCGCACCGGCGTTCAGCATTTATGAAAACCTGTATTCAAACCTGATCGAGGGCGCTTCCGGCGAAAGCGTCGGCGCGCTCCAGCAGCGGCTGATCGATCTGGGCTATGCTTCCGGCGCACCGAATTCGAATTACGGTGCGGCGACCACCGAGGCCGTAAAGCTGTTCCAGCGCTTTAACGGACTGGAAGAAACGGGCGCAGCCTCCGTGCAGACGCAGGCGGTGATCAATTCATCGTTCGCGCTGAATATCGACGGCGCGGCGGCAAATATTGAAGCAAACGCGGATTCCGCGGAGCCGGATGCAGCGCTCTCCGTTTCGCGTTCTCTTGAGATCGGCGCGTCCGGCGCGGATGTGCTGCGCCTGCAAAATCGCCTGCTGGAGCTGGGCTATGCGCCGTCCGCCACCGGAAGATACGATAATCTGACCGCCTTCGCCGTAGTAAGACTTCAGCGCGGCACGGGGCTTACCGAAACGGCTCGTGCGGACGAAAATTTGCAGCTGTTTGCCTATTCCAACGCCGCGCCCGCAAGCGATGTTTTGCTTACGCATTCACAGTATGAAAATATGATGGCGCAGCTGCGCGATTTGCAGATAGGCAGCAGCGGCGACGATGTATTCAACCTTCAAAGGCGCCTGTGGGAATTCGGGCTGTTGACGCGGGATTCCATCGCCGACAGCGTGAGTACCTATAACGATGCCACCGCGGAAGCCGTGCGGGAAGCACAGCGGGAATTGAATTATGAAACGGCGGATGGGCTCGCCTCCGCCGCGCTGCAAAGCTATCTGTTCTCCGATCAGGCGCTTGAAGTATTCACACTGGCGGATCACAGCGACGAAGCCTAAAACGAAATCGAATCAAAAAAACCCCCGTTCATCGATCGTGCGCAGCGCGACCGGTGAACGGGGGTTTTTGATTGGGCAATTATATCTTTTCGTGATTCCTGTTGCGCAGCGCGATTACCACATCGCGCACGGTGCCGTTTTCAAAGCGCGCCGCCTGAATCAGCAGCACCGCTTCTTCATAGCGATCATCCACCCTGCGGTGATAGATGTGGTACACCAGATGATCCGTTTCCGTCATTTCTCTGCGCAGACGATATGCGCTCAGCGCATCGCGAATGCGCTCGCGATCCTCCGGCTGCACGATGCGATCGATGTACGCATCGAATTTTGCCTTGTAGGGCGCGCTGACCTGCGATACCAGTTCGCCCTTCGGCGCCTTGGCGGTATAGCAGGTATCATTGTCCAGATCGATGTAAAACAGCGCGAAATACACGCCGCCCAGCGCGGTAAGCGATTGCTGCAAAATGCGGTTTCGCTCGCGCCGTTCCGTTTCCGCGGTGCGTTCTGCATCAATATTGATAACGTACAGCGATGCGATGATATCTTCGCTGTCGATGCTCTTTTGCATGCGCACGATCTGCCGGTGCCATTCATAGCCCTTTTTCTGATTGCTGCGCACGCGGTATTCGTGCACGTTTTCCACAACGCCGCTGTGATACATCAGGGTCAGCGCATCGGTATTGACCGCGCTTACGTAGGACGGATAATCATCCGGATGAATGATCGTGCGAAGCGTTTGCGCAAGATCATGTTCATAATCGCGCGGCGTTTTCGCCTGCGCTGCAAAATCGCGCATGTATTTATTCGCGTTCTTCGCGCAATAGGTCGCCTTCCAAGTGTTGGCGGTTACATTGATCTCCCAGCTTGCCATGCTGCGCGGCAGAACGGAATTGCGGAACACCTCTTCCTGCTGCATACGTTCGTTCGCACGAATTTCATTCGTGCAGTCGTACATGCTGCAAATGATCAATCCCTCTTCTTCCACGGCGTGCATATGCAGATGCAGGCTGCGTTCGCCATCCTCGCGAAGCGCCGTCAAATTCATCGTGGTACGATCCTCGACCTTCAAACCGCGGCACGCAGCGTACATGCGCTCGATATCTTCATCGATGATGTGATAGCGAAGCGCAAATTCGCGCAGATTGGCGGGATCTTCGTTTCCGTACAGATTTCGATCGCGGTTGCTTTCGCAATATACGGAAAATGTATCCGATGTGGCGTCATAGAGCATCAGCGTCATCTTCGCGCCGTTGGACGCCCGATGCAGCAGCATATCGCTGATGCGGTTGCTGCGCGCGGCGAGGCGCGCGATTCTCCGCTCATGCCGGAACACCAGAAAAGATGCGATCAGTATCGCCAGTATTCCGACGGCGATCACGCCGCTGATCACCCATTTGTTCCACGGCGGATTGCCAAGTTCATTCTGCATCTGTTCCAGAGGAATCGTAACCGCCACGGAAATATTGCCAATTCCGGTGCCCGCCTGCCCGATGTAGAATTCGCTTTCGTTATGCTTTACCACATCGGCGACCTGGGGCTGCAGACCGGAAGCGCGCCACGCATTGAGCAGCGCCCGCATGCGCCCCTTTTCATTCATCGTAAGCAGCGTTTCATAATAGCTGTAATCGCTGAAGCCCGCGCGATTGATGATATACGCGCCGGTCGAAGCGTCGAACAGGCAATAATCATACCGATCGCC
>CAKUKP010000078.1 GCA_934663625.1 uncultured Clostridia bacterium | reverse complement strand
CATGCGAGCATTATATCAAAAGCCAGTCGCAATACACATTGATTATCAATATCAGGAACAGGTAAAGGCACGGTCATTTAATTGCGACAGGGTTATATTTCAGGCTGTAACGCAGGCTGGCGTTCCTGACTGTAGAGATTATCGCCAGTTTTCGCCAGTTTCAAAGTATTCAAATTCGGATCCTTGCAAAGATGAGAGTCCATTCCATCTGTAGCAACTGAAGCCTTTGTGGAGTTTGTTCTATGAGCCTGTATTCGTCGATAATGAATGAAATCGGAACTGAAGATTGCCGGGATGCTGGTTATCCGTTGCTTGATGATACGTACAGGCTGGAAGCATCAACAGACGAATTGATTGTTTGCAGAAATAATGTGAATTGGGCATTTTGTTTTGCAAATAGTGATCGTTCAGTCTATGTGAGCGTGAACAATAATTACAAGCAAATGCGCAAAAACGTTTGCAGCGATAATGTGACGGCTTTTGATGATATAGAAAATAGCCGTTTCCTCCTCCGCACGGCATTCGAATGCCGATTCTGCCATGAAGGGATCGTTTCGTTGCACGCGGCGTGCGTGGAGCTGGACGGTTTTGCGGTCGCCTTTACCGGTCATAGCGGGCTGGGCAAATCTACGCGCGCGAAGGCGTGGGTGGATGGGCTCGGCGCGCAATGGATCAGCGGCGATCGACCGGCGGTTCGGCTGGAACGGGACGGAAGCACGGCGTGCGGCGTTCCGTGGGACGGCAAGGAACAGATTTTTCGGGATGTGGAAGCGCCGCTTCGCTGCATTCTGGAGGTGCGCCGTTCCCCCGCCAATTATGTCCGCGCGCTCAGCGAGGAACAGGCGCGGCGGGTGATCACGCAGCAATGCTTCATCCCCATGTGGGATACCGATTCGGCGGTGCTGGCGCTGTCCAACGTGCGATCGCTGATTCGAAAAACGCCCGTTTACCGCGTGTTCTGCGGGCCGGATGCGCAGGACGCGCGCGCGATTTACGATATCATCGTCCATCATCCGGAAAAGATCAGGAAGGAAACGCAGGAAATGAAGATTAAAGAGGGTTTTGTGCTGCGGAACGTCGTGGATGAACACATCGTGATGCCTACGGGCGATAACATCGCCAAATTCGAGGGCGCGGTGGTGCTGAATGAAGTGGCGGCGTTCGTCTATAAGCAGCTGGAAAATCCGGTGGGGCGCGATGATCTGCTCGCCGCGATGCTCGCCGAATATGAAATCGATGAAGCCACCGCCGCCGCCGATCTGGATGCGCTGCTGGAACAGCTTCAGAATATGGGTCTGATCGAGGGCTAAGCACAGATGAAGCCGCTGCTGCGCGAGGTCTGGCGGAACGATCGCAGGATGTTTCTAACCATCCTCGGTTGGAATATCGGCATATCGCTCCTGGGCGGAATCGGCATCGTGATGCTAATTCCGCTCTTGAATATGTTACAGATCGGCGATAGCCGCCTGCCCGGCTGGTTCAACGCGCTGGATTATCCGCTGCGCGTGGCGATTCTGCTGATCGCCTATCTGCTGCTGGTCACGATCAAGGCGCTGCTGTCGCGTTCGCTTTCGATTCGCGAAAGTGAATTCATTGAAGATACCGGCCTTCGGCTGCGCGGCAAGCTGTATGCGGCGGTTTCCGAAGCCAGCTGGGAAAGCATCGCTGCCGGTCGGGATGCGGACGTCATCAGCCTGTTCACATCGCAATGCGCGCAGGTCAGCTATGGCATCTCCGGCGTGATCCATCTGATCGCCAGTCTGGTCAGCGCCGCCATTCAGCTTGGCATCGCGCTGATGATGAGCCCACCGGTCACGGTACTGGTGTGCGCGCTGGGGCTGTGCATGCTGCTGATCTTCCGGCCGCTGCGCAAAAAATCGCGCGCCTACGGCGATGAAATGATTCGCATCGGCCGCGCGTTCTATTCGGAATTGAACAATCAGCTATCCAGCATCAAGGAAGTGCGCGCCTACGGCGTGGAGCGGGAACACGCGCAGCTGTTTGAAAAGATCAGTACCGAATTCAAAACGGCACAGATGCGCTATGTGCGCCAAAGCTCGGTGCCGTCGCTGGTGTATTCCATCGCCGCCGCGCTGCTGATCGCGGGTATTTATCTGGTCTGCACGCTGGGGCTGCGGGTGGAAACCGATCGGCTGGTGGTGCTGGTATACGTGTTCGCCCGCCTGTGGCCGGTGTTTTCGGGCTTGCAGGGGCGCATTCAGGGCATCGATAGCTGTATCCCTGCCTATGAAAAGCTGATGAACGCCTTTACCGATCTGCGCGCGCAGGATGAACCGGAGCCGGAAAACGTGGATTTTTCCGATTGGCGCAGCGCGCGGTTTGATCGCGTGTCCTTTGCCTATCGCAATTCGGAGGAAGAAACCCTGCGCGATGTGAGCCTTTCCCTGCGGCGCGGCGAAATTCTGGCGCTGCTGGGCAGAAACGGCGCGGGCAAAACCACGGCGGTCAACCTGCTGCTGGGCTTTCTGCTGCCCACGGCGGGCGCGATTTACGTGGATGATCGCGCGCTGACGGCGGCGAACCTGCGCGCGTGGCGCAGACAGGCGGGCTATGTGCCGCAGGATCCGCTGATCCTGAATGCGTCCGTGCGCGAAAATCTTCAGCGCTTCCATCCGAATGCCGCGGAACAGGATTTGATCGATGCGCTGAAATCCGCGATGGCGTGGGATTTCGTTTCTCATCTGCCGGAAGGAATGGATACGGCGCTGGGCGACCGCGGCATTCGCCTGTCCGGCGGCGAACGCCAGCGCATCGTGCTGGCGCGCGTGCTGCTGGGCAAGCCGAGTCTGATCATATTGGATGAAGCCACCAGCGCGCTGGATTACGAAAGCGAAGCGATGTTCCATCAGATCATCCGCCGCCTGCGCGCGCAAACCGCCGTGGTGCTGATCGCGCATCGGCTCTCCACCGTGCGCATGGCGGATCGCGCCATCGTGCTGGAGGATGGCAAAATCGCGGAACAGGGCACGGTAGAAGCCCTGATCGGCAGGGAAAACGGCTTTCTCGCCGGCATGGCGGCGCTGGAATGAACGCTGTAATCGTACATCAATCTCGTAGCCCTTGCCTTCCTCTGACGAGGAAGGTGTCAAACCGCAGGTTTGACGGAAGGAGAGATAACGTACCTGTCGAATCCCGGCAAGCTCTGCGAAACGGGCTTCTCTCCCTCAGTCAGCACGCAAGCGTGCCGACAGCTCCCTCATCAGAGGGAGACAAAAGAACGCCGTAACCCTTGCCTTCCTCTGACGAGGAAGGTGGCTGCCGAAGGCAGACGGAAGGAGAGATAACGTACCTGTCGAATCCAGCAGGTTCTGCGGAACGGGCTTCTCTCCCTCAGTCAGCTCGCAAGCGTGCCGACAGCTCCCTCATCAGAGGGAGCCTCGTAGCCTCTTGCCTTCCTCTGACGAGGAAGGTGTCAAACCGCAGGTTTGACGGAAGGAGAGATAACGCACCTGCCGAATTCCGGCAAGCTCTGCGAAACGGGCTTCTCTCCCTCAGTCAGCACGCAAGCGTGCAGCCAGCTCCCTCATCAGAGGGAGCCAAAACATCCTTCTATACAAAAGCAAAACAAAAGCAAACTCGCGATCATCATCGCTTATCAGATACAATTGGAAAACAGGGGAGCGTGTATACATATGCATACGCCAAATCCAGAAATCAAGGGTCAAAGGCCTGCGAAGGGGCTGTATTATGATATTGGCCTTCGGCTGATGAAGCTGCTCAATATCCTTCTGATCGTCGCCGCCTTCGCGGGCTGTTGGCTGCTCTATTATGTAAATCGGGTGATCATGCGCCCGTCCCCGCTGCGCAGCGCGGGTGTGATTTTGCTCTTTACGCTGCTGTATTCCTTCTTCGGCCGCGTGTACGATGCGTTTCTGATCTCGCTCAAGCGTATTTCGGATCTGTTCTTCAGTCAGCTGCTGAGCATCCTCATGGCGGATGCGTTTATGTTTATCACGCTCTGGCTGATGAGCGGCAGCTTTCCCAATCTTCTGCCCGCGCTGGCGGCGCTGGCGGGGCAGGTACTTTTCAGCTTTCTCTGGTGTAAATATGCGCACGTCTGGTATTTCAGCCGCTTTGCCGGGCAGAAAACCTTCGTGGTTTATGATCGCGATCGCGATATAACCGACCTGCTGGGTCAATACGGGCTGGGCAAGCGCTTTTCTGTGCAGGGCTCCTGCACGGCGGAGGCATGCCTGCGCACGAATATGCGCGATCTGAATGATCTGGACGCGGTTTTCCTCTGCGGCGTGCAGAGCCATGAACGGAACCAGATTCTGAAATACTGCGTGGCGCACGGAATCGATACCTATGTGATCCCGCGCGTCGGCGATGTGATCATGAGCGGCGCGAAGCGGATGCATATGTTCCATCTGCCGGTGCTTCGCGTGAAGCGCTATAGCCCCGCGCCGGAATATCTGCTGATCAAGCGCGCGTTTGATATCGTGTCCAGCGCGATCGTGATTCTGATCACCAGCCCGCTGATGCTGGGCGTCGCCATCGCGGTAAAGGCGCAGGACGGCGGCTCCGTATTTTACCGACAGAAGCGGCTCACCAAGAATGGCCGCGCGTTTAACATTCTGAAATTCAGAAGCATGCGCACCGACGCCGAAAAGGATGGCGTCGCGCGCCTTTCCACCGGTGAAAATGATGATCGAATCACGCCGGTCGGCCGCGTGCTCCGCGCGTGCCGGCTGGATGAACTGCCGCAGCTGTTCAATATCCTCGGCGGCAGCATGAGCGTGGTCGGCCCCCGACCGGAGCGCCCCGAAATTGCCCGCCAGTACGAAAGCGAAATTCCGGAATTCAGCCTGCGCCTTCAGGCAAAGGCGGGTCTGACCGGCTATGCGCAAATCTACGGCAAGTATAATTCCACGCCCTATGATAAGCTCCAGATGGATTTGATGTACATCGCCAATCCGAGCATCGTAGAGGATTTGAAGATCATCTTCGCCACCATCCGCATTCTGTTCATGTCCGAAAGCACCGAAGGCGTAGAACAGGGAAAAACCACGGCGATGGGCGAAGAAAAAATCGCCCAAACCGCGCCAAACCATGCCGATCATCACGATGAGAATATCGCGTAGTCAAGAGCGGGAAAAAACAGGGCAGAAAAATGTATCGCCAGGTTATGGCGCTTTTTTTGTGGAGACAAGAGGGTAGATAATAGGGATTCTTTGGTAGGGTATGACTTGATGTGACATGTGAGAGGGCTGGTAAGTGCTTATGAGTGTTGGAAAGTGCGGAGAATACTCAGTTCTCATGTCTGTATATTACAAAGAAAAGCCAGCCTATTTGAAGCAGGCAATAGAGAGTATTCAGGCACAGACGCTTCCTACGGATGATTTTGTGTTGATATGCGATGGCCCGTTGGTTCCGGAGCTGGATGCTGTGATTGCTGCAAAGCAGCGGGAGATGGGAGTGGTCTTGAAGGTTGTACGCCTTGCAAAGAATGGTGGCCTTGGGAATGCACTGAATGAAGGTATCATGTATTGCAAGAATGAGTTGATAGCTCGGATGGACAGCGATGACGTAGCTTACCCAGATCGTTGCGAGAAGCAGATTGCTGTGTTTAACGCACATCCGGAAGTGAGTATATGCTCCGGCATTGTAGAAGAGTTTACAACTGATCCGAACACTGTTGATACAAGGCGAGTGCCACCAGAGACGAATGCGGAAATCGTAGAGTTTGCAAAGAAGCGCAATCCGTTTAATCATCCTTGCGTGATGTATAAGAAATCCGCAGTCGAGGCAGTTGGCTCTTATCAGGATTTCTATCTACTGGAGGATTATTACCTTTGGCTCCGGATGCTGATGGCTGGATACCAAGGCTACAACATTCAAGAGCCGCTGCTCCACATGAGGGCAGGCTCGGATATGTATCTGCGGCGTGCTGGTTGGAAGTATGCCAAGACACAGGCTAAGCTGTTCAAGTTTATGAAGCAGCAAGGGTTCATTGGAAATGGTCAGTACATAAAGAGTTGTGTGATTCGTAGTGGATCGTCGTTGGCTCCGAATTGGCTGCGGAAGTTTATGTTTGAAAGGGCATTGAGGAAGTAAAGAAGAGAAAACACCAGGAATTTGCTCGTCAGATATGAAAAAGGCGCTTGAAAGGTCTATCAGACTAGCATAGGGATTGCTCAAGTGGAGTTATTCAGATTTCAAATGATGTGGAACAGGTGAAGATGAAAGTTCTATTAATTAGTCATACGGTTTTAAGCAAAACTGGAAATATGGGGAAAACTTTGCGTGGATACCTTATGGATTATACGCCGGATGAGGTGGCGCAGTTTTATATTCATTCGGAGGTTCCAACAGATAACTCTATATGCCGGAACTATTTTCGCTTTACAGATATAGACGCAATTAAATCGATACTGCCTATAAAAGGAAGAGGTAGTATACTTAGCAAAAACGAAATTGAAGTAGGCAGGGCATCAACAAGGATCGATGAAGGAGTAATTGGAGAGGTATATCAGCTTGGACGTAAAAGAACAGGGCTGATTTATATACTTCGGAATACCTTGTGGAAACTCGGACACTGGAAAACAAGAAAGCTAAAGGAATGGCTGAACGGTGCGAATCCGGATGTTGTTTTGTTTGCATCGGGTGACTATGCATTCATGTATGATATTGCCAGATGGGTCTCTGCATACCTAAAAAAACCGCTGGTGGTGTCGTGTGTCGACGATTATTATTTGAACAATGCAAATGCGGGAACTTTCTGGGGCGATTTGTATCAAAAACTGTTTATGCAGTCTGTTTATGATACAATGAAAAAAGCAAGCTGTATATTCACGATTTGCGATACAATGCAAGCTGAGTATGCAAAACTGTTTAATAAAAGGTGTCACACACTTTATACTTCGGCTGAAAACATAAAGCTGTCACTAAATAAAGATGCGACTCAAATTTCTTATATTGGCAATTTGGACTTTGATAGATATAAGCAGTTGATTGAGCTTGGTAAAGTACTGCATAGCTTGGGAAAACATATCGATATCTATTCGGCAGAAAAAGGTTCGGAAGTTCTTTCCGAATTAGAACGGGCACTAGGTATTGTATTCCGTGGAGCAGTATCTTCTGAAGAAGTGCTAAAGGTTATGGGAAACTCAGTTGCAGTGATTCATACAGAGAGTTTTGAACCGAAGATACAGGAAAAAATTCGTTTCTCAGTATCTACTAAAATAGCTGAGTCCTTGATGTATGGGCCATGCTTGATTGCATATGGCCCAGAAGGGATTGCATCGATTGACTATTTAAAGGAAAACGACGCGGCCTATGTTATTACACGACCAGAGGATTTGGAGAAGGGGCTAAAGGAAATACTGACAAACAGAGATATGCGCGAGCATATTATAAAAAATGCCAGGGCTCTGGCTGCTAAAAACCACAATGCAGAGGTGAATCCGAAGAGAGTTCGGATGTGGCTGCAACAGGCGGTAGATAATTCAAAAGTAAAACCGAATGGGGAATAATGAGAATGAAAGTGCTGCAAGTAAACAGTGTTTATGACTTTGGAAGCACCGGAAAAATCACGGCAGATATTCATAGACTGTTGCCTGAATACGGTATAGACAGCATAGCGTGTTATGGTAGAAGAGATAAGACTACGGATAAGAGGGTTTATCGAATCTGCAATGATACTTATTCGCATTTTGAGCACCTTCGGGCGAATATAACTGGTGTGATGTATGGTGGCTGCGAATGGTCAACGCATAGACTGATTGAAATTATCAAAAAGGAAAAACCGGATGTTGTACACTTACAATGCTTGAATGGTTACTTCGTAAACATCTATAAACTGGTGGAATGGTTAAAAGAGAACCATGTTCCAACGGTACTTACGCTTCATGCGGAATTTATGTATACCGGAGGATGCGGTCACTCCATTGATTGTAATCAATGGAGTACCCGCGAGGGATGCGGTCACTCCATTTGTCCTCGCTATCGCTCGGAATTAAAATCATTATTCGGGGATCGCTCCGGATATATGTGGCGCAGGATGAAAAAAGCGTTCGATGGATTTGATGATAATCTGATTGTTGTATCGGTTTCGCCGTGGCTCATGGAAAGAGCATCTCGCGCTCCGATTTTGATGGGCAAACAACATCAAGTTATCTTCAACGGATTGGACACAAATGTATTTAAGTATTATGATACTTCAGATTTGCAGAAGAAGTATCAGTGTGAAGATAAAAAAGTAGTATTCCATGCAACACCGGCATTCAGTTCGGATCCTAATCACATAAAGGGCGGGTATTATGTAATTGAATTGGCAAAAATGATGCCAGACGTCTGCTTCATTGTAGCTGGACAAGTTGTGGATGATTTTGAAGTCCCGCGCAATATGATCTTGCTGGGGAAATTGGACTCTCAGGAGCTGCTTGCAAAGCATTATTCTATGGCAGATGTAACTGTGCTTACCAGTAAAAGAGAAACATTCTCGATGGTTTGCGCGGAGAGCCTCTGCTGTGGTACGCCAGTTGTTGGATTTAAGGCGGGGGCACCTGAACAGATTGCAATTGCGGAGTATAGTGCTTTTTGCGATTACGGGAAAACAGATGAATTGGTCAGTGCGCTGCAAAGAATAGTGAACATGCAACAAGATAAGATGGCAATTACGGCGACAGCGCATAGATATTATGCGGTTAAAGAAATGGTGACGAAGTATCTGCAATTATATCAAGAGGTAACTAGCACATGACTGTATACTACTTGGCGTATGGAATTTTGATTTTTCTGTATTGTGCAGCAAAAATTCTTTGTAGCGATGCTACAAAGAAAGTTCTATCTATAGCATTCTTTGTGATATTTACGATTATGCTTGGCTGTAGACATCCCAGTATGGGGCGTGATTTGGGATACGGACAAGACTATGGATATTTATCATCATTTGAACAACTTTCGAGATTGGATTGGAAAAAAATACTAGACCTAAAGAGTTTTTTAAATTATGAAAAAGGGTATGTGATTTATAATAAAGCAATTAGCGCTGTATCAAAAAATGGGCAGTTTTTACTATTTGCCACATCCCTTATTTCAACTGGACTGATTGTTGCGACGTTTTTCAAACTAAGTGATAATGGCAATATACTAATGACAATTATCGTCTATGTTGCGTTGCCTAGCTTCCTGATACAGTTTTCAGGGTTACGGCAGACGATAGCAATAGCAATTTGTGTATTTTCGCTGCGTTTTATTGAAGCGAGGAAATTTGTTCCATTTATAGGTTTGATAATAGGTGCATCGTTGTTTCACACATCGGCGCTCTGTTTTGCCTTTGCATATTTTATATATGCAATGCCAATCAACAGGAAATGGAGAGTGGGAACAATGGGCTTGCTTGCACTTATTTATATTTTCAGAGTACCACTCTTTCAAATACTGACACGATTAATAAGAAGAACAGATGTGCCTGATTATAATGGTGCAGTTACATTGTTTATAGCTTTCGTATTGGTATACCTGTTCTGCTGTATGTTTGAAAATGGCGATACACGAATAAACGGATATATGAATTTGTTTTTTATAGCGTGCGTGTGTCAATCGTTTAGCAGTGTTTACTCTTCAGGGATAAGAATGGGATATTATTATATGATTTCCTTACCATTTCTCTTACCTTTGATTACGCAAAACATTAAAGATTATAAACAAAGAGAGATAGTCAGATTTGTTGTATATTGCGGGTTCCTAGTTTTTGGACTAAATGTATTATCGTCGAGAACAGGCTGGGCCATGACAAACCCATATAGCTTTTTCTGGTAGTGGAGAGGAGTGTTGGTTGTGAATTATTATACGTATTTTGATGATCCAGCGGTTAAACAACGGAAATTAAACGTCAGTCCCGCAGCACAATCGAAAAGTGAATACATTATTCAGAAATTAAAGGATATTAAGGAACCTTTTTCGGTAATTACTTTGGCAAGAACAGCCAACGAAGGTGTGTGCTATCCTGAAGTACAATATACGAATCAAAATGGGATAAGAATCAAAGCCCTAAAAGACGAAAAATACAAGAGTGGGCTGAGAAAATACATATCCAGTATACGCTACCATTTTCGGATACTGAAACAATTCCTTCAAGAGAATAAAGGGGATACGATCATTGTATATCATTCCTTGAATCATGCGATGGAGCTTTGCATTGCCAAAAAGATTCGAGGATTCAAATTAATTCTGGAGGTAGAAGAAATCTACCAGGATGTGGTATCATGTGGTAAAATGAGAGCATATTGGGAAAGGAAAGCGATTAAGGCTGCGGATGGGTATATTCTATCGACAGAAACTCTTTCTAAAGTGATTCAGCCGAGCAAGCCGTATATTGTAGTAAATGGAACTTATCATGCAGAGCCGAAACGCAATGTCGGGTTCAATGATGATAAGATTCATTGCGTGTATGCCGGTACATTCGAGCCAGCCAAAGGGAGTGCAACAGCTGTTGCTGCTGCTGGATTTCTGCCCGAAAACTATCATGTTCATATTCTTGGGTTCGGAACTGAAGAACAGATAGAGAATACCAAGACACATATCCGGCAGGTTCAGGAAAGGGCAAAATGCACGATTTCATATGATGGATTAAAAACTGGGGAAGAGTATATCCAATTTTTGCAGAAGTGCCATATTGGTCTGTGTACACAAGGCGCCGATGTGAAATATACGGAAACCTCTTTTCCCTCAAAAACTTTGGGATATCTCGCAAATGGACTGCGCGTTTTAGCAGCGCGAATTTCAGTAGTGGTGAATTCTGAAGTAGGCGATGCACTTTATTATTATGATAGTCAGGAGCCGCAGGAGATGGCAAAGGCAATCACGAATATCCCTATTAAAGAGGATTATGATAGCAGACATTTGCTGAATGAACTTGATATGAAGTGCGTAAAAAATCTGAAGCAGTTGCTGGAGCAAGTAAAAGATGAACTTAATTGAAAAGCTTAAATCAAAAGATAATACGGGAATCGTTCTGCGCAATACATTGCTGGCAACGGTGATCAAAGGCGGATCGTTGGTTGTCGCTTTGCTTACAACGCCCGCATACATGTATTATTTTGGCAATGATGAAGTGCTGGGCGTATGGTTTACATTGCTTTCTGTGCTTGCATGGATTCTGAACTGCGATATGGGAATCGGAAATGGGCTAAGAAATCATCTGGTCTATGCGATCAACGAAAAAGATTGGGATAAGGCAAAGAAGTATATTTCATCAGCTTTCCTTTTTTTGTCGGCGATTGGTATTGTAATTCTTCTGGCTGTATTCATTGCGGGAAACTTTGTAAGCTGGAACAAGGTATTTAATATTTCAACAAGTCTGGTAAGCACGGACAATATGACCAAAACCGTGCAAATACTTCTAGCCTCAATTGTATTGCAATTTGTGCTCAGATTGGTTACTTCCATCTTGTATGCACTGCAAAATGCATTTGTCCCCGGCCTGTTGAATTTGTCTACCACAGTTATAATGCTTGGCTTTGTTCTTATCGCAAATGCCACCGGTAAGAACAACAGCCTGACTTCTATGGCTTATGTATATTTAATTGCAGTTAATCTTCCGCTTGCAATAGCGACATTGTGGGTTTTCATCCGTAAGATGCCGGAGGCGCGACCGTCGTTTGCATTTTTCAGAAAGGATTACGCGGTATCCGTCCTGAAAGTCGGTACGGTATTCTTATGGCTGCAATTGATTGCGATGGTTGTTGACAATACGAACAACTATTTGATTGCATTATTTGTTGGTAATTCGGAAGTAGTAGAGTATCAGATTTATTATAAGATTTTCAGTTTGCCAATGACAATGGTGATGCTGCTAACCACTTCGTTATGGTCAACAATTACGAAAGCGAAAGCAGAAAATGACAGGAATTGGATCAGGGCAAGCTATGATAAGTATATGAAGATCGCAGGTTTGGTGGGGATTGTAGAATTTGCAATCATTATACCACTGCAATGGGTTTTCAATCTGTGGCTTGGCGATAAAACAATACCTGTCGATTATGGCATTGCCGCGATATTTGCTTTGTCCGGAACGATTATGAGTTTGCGAACGATTCTTGCAAGCTATTCGAATGGGTTGTGTGAGTTGAAAATCCAAACGATTTATATGACAATCGGAGCAGTTATCAATATTCCGTTGTCATATCTGTTTTCGCGCATTTCGGGCAGCTATATTTCAATCGTGATCGCAAATATTATTTCAATGCTTCCGTATTGTATAGCACAAATAATCTGGTGCAAAAAGAACTTGTAAATCTTCTTTGTCGAAAAGATGTATATGTAGGAGGTACGAATCATGTCCGCATTCAATAACGCAACCCTTATGATTACCGGCGGAACCGGCTCTTTTGGTTCTACGGTGCTGAAGCATTTTCTGGATTCCGATCTGAAGGAGATTCGCATTTTTTCCCGCGATGAAAAGAAGCAGGATGATATGCGGCACGATTTACAGGCGAAGCATCCGGAGAACGCAAAGAAGGTGAGATTCTATATCGGCGACGTGCGCAATCCGCAGTCCATTCGCGATGCGATGCCGGGCGTGGACTACATTTTCCATGCGGCGGCGCTGAAGCAGGTTCCGTCCTGCGAGTTCTTCCCGATGCAGGCGGTGCAGACGAACATCATCGGCACCGATAATGTGCTGCACGCGGCGATCGACGCGGGGGTCAAGCGCGTGGTTTGCCTGTCCACGGATAAGGCGGCGTATCCCATCAACGCCATGGGCATTTCCAAGGCGATGATGGAACACGTAATCTACGCCAACGCCCGCGTGGCGGCGGAGCGCGGCGGCACGACCATCTGCTGCACGCGCTATGGCAACGTGATGTGCAGCCGCGGCAGCGTGATTCCGCTGTTCATCGATCAGATCAAATCCGGCAACCCCATCACCATCACCGATCCCAACATGACCCGCTTCCTGATGAATCTGGATGAGGCGGTGAGCCTTGTGATGTTCGCGTTCCAGCACGCCAGCCCCGGCGATCTGTTCATTCAGAAGGCGGATGCTTCCACCATCGGCGATCTGGCGAAGGCGGTGCAGCGGCTGTTCGGCGATACGGGCACGAATATCATCGGA
This sequence comes from uncultured Clostridia bacterium, assembly GCA_934663625.1. GTDB lineage: Bacteria > Bacillota > Clostridia > Christensenellales > Aristaeellaceae > SFTH01. Next base: position 412 of record CAKUKP010000078.1, on the reverse strand, counting down.
ACGCGCCACGGCGAAAAGCTGTTTGAAACCCTGATGACCCGCGAAGAACGCCTGCGCAGCGAGGACATGGGGCATTATTTCCGCGTGGCGGCGGACAACCGCGATTTGAACTACGATAAATTCGTGGTCAAGGGCGAAGTGCACACCATGGCGGATGAAAGCTATACCAGCCACAATACCAACCGGCTGGATGTGGAAGGCACGGTTAAAAAGATTTTGACCACCGATTACGTGCAGAACGCGCTGAAGGGCATTCCGAACGTCTGAAAAAGCTTCTATTGGTGGATGCAGGCATTCCCGACTGTACGGCGGTACATTGAGGTGAAATGATGAACATATTGGTGACCGGCGCGAAGGGCATGGTGGGCACCGCCCTTTGCAACAATCTGAAGAATATCCGTGATGGAAAGAA
>CAKUKP010000077.1 GCA_934663625.1 uncultured Clostridia bacterium | reverse complement strand
ATCTTTATACATCTGTTCTACTTTGTAAGCAACCCATCGCGGTCCACGAATATCATAATCTCCGGTGATATTCACAATGCCAACGCAATCACGAACCCGATTTTTAATTTGATTCGCGGCTGCATCACAGATTGTTTTATAGATGTGTTTTGCCATTGTTTTATACCCTTCGGAAATATCTAGCAAACATATATTGCGAATGATCTTAGATTGTTCACTAATTTCGGAAGTTTTCTGTATTGAATCCTGCAATCCCATCTTTATACCTCCTGTCACATAAATGATCAAATGATATTTTCTCTATTATAACGCAATGAATTGTTAATATCAATATTTATTTGCGACTAAATATGAATATTAACGATATACTAACAAAAAACGAAAATAGGAGGACTTAATGAGATGTACTATTCATGAAAAAAGGGACGCTCCGGAAGGAACATCCCCATAAAGCCCTTGAAAAAGGGCTTTTAGTCAAGTAATCATTTAATCCGAAGCTATTATAACATAACTTTGCATAAAATGCAAGCTGCTCTAATGTGCAAAAATCGATCGGATTTCGATTCTATACAGAAAAAATGCATTTTGAATTGAAACCATGACCGTTTTTGGTATTCTATGTATTTATATCATGACGGACATTCACACAAAGAAAAGGCTGCGAAGCTTGATTCCAGCTTTTTTCGCTATACGATTCTCTGGGCTATTTTTCAAGCATTCGATTGATAAAGCCCAGCAGCATCAGCATGTCCTTTTCATCAAGCTGCTTCATCCCGTTGATGGCCTTTTGAATCAGTTCAGGATTCTGCGTTCCTTCATCGAAAAACTGCTGCGGGGTGAGTTCAAAATATTCGCAGATCGCGAAGAACTCCTTCATAGGCGGCGTGGCTTTACCTGAAGAAATGTTATGGACGTAGCCGCGGCTGTGTCCGAGGTCATAGCTCATCCTGTATTCTGAAACGCCTTTGCGAAGGCGAAGCTGCGTAATCCTGTCCCGCACAAACTGCTCATCCATCCCAATCACCTCTTGGTATCATCATATCGTTTTTAAGATGACGAATAGACAAGAAATATTTGTTATAACTCTTGAAACATCAAGGAATATATGTTATAATTGCAGTAATAACATATTTGGGAGATTTTGAAAAGGAGCGTGGCGAAAATGCGATAAAGAAAAGGTAGTGAGGGAAGTCTGCATTTATTTAAGAAGTAGGGGGGTGTCCAGAAACGCACTACGATAAATTGCGCAGGGGGTGTTTTTTAAGGTATGCAAGGGGAATATATCTTTCTAAAATCGACTAGAGAGATGATGCGATTTTGGAATGCATATTGTTCTATATGCATTAATCCTTGGAATGGCTTTCTCCGTTAGATTATGTGTGTTCGCTTACCAAGTAGGACGATGACTGATCTTTTCTGCCATTCGTGAAGTCGGCACTAGGCATCAAGGGTTATAAAACACATGGTTGAGAAATTTTAAGAGAATAGATACAGAAAGAAGGTTCTTATATGAAAATTCGAAATTATGCAATTCTGTTGTTAGTATGCATTTTAACTGCATCGATAACATACGCTGAAACTTCTACAGAAAGAACTAAATATGATGGCGATTATATTTCCATCAAGGACAGTTTTGAAACTGTCTATACTACCGGCCAATACAAATGTGGATTTGATATTGATGCTGGTGAATACGTAATTCTTTCAATGGAAAGCGATGGAGCGTATTTTTCCGTTACAAGCGATGCTAATGGAAACGATATTCTTTTCAACGACTTTTTTTATGTAAACGCTATTGTTACAGTTCAGGCTGGGGAGTACATTGATCTGGATAACTGCCTTGCCATTCCGTCAGAGGAGTTTTATGCAGCATATTGTATCGACCAAGGGTCTAAAGGGACAATGTTAAAAGTTGGAGCGGAATATGATATTCTACCAGGTGAATATAAATTATCCGCTGTGGAAGACGATGCATACTACGTTATCTACAACAGCAGCATCTTAGACCATATTAAAAATAACGGAATATTCGACAATTCTACATATATTACTATCAAAGAGGGAGAGTATCTTAAGCTGGACGATTGCTTTGTTGCAAGCGGAGTTCCTACGATAACGCCGAGTCCTGAACCTACTTCTGTTCCTACCGTAGAACCCACTGTAGAACCAACCCCAGAACCTGAGCTTGGTAACAAAGAGGAAGTCACTTCTGAAGAACCCGAAAGGCCTTCACTTGTAACTGCAGAACCTAAAGAAGAACCAGTGATTGTTTATGAAGAACTAAAGAAGGGCGATAAAGGCGAAAAGGTAAAAGTTTTACAAAGTAAATTGATTTCCAGAGGATATCTCTCTGGAAGTGCTGATGGTAACTTTGGCGGAATGACCGAATCGGCTATTAAGGAATTTCAGATGGCAAACGGTCTTGAAATCACTGGTATTGCCGATAATGCTATGCAACAGATTCTTTTTAAAGTAGAGTCTGTTGAGTTAGGTAATATGGTTTTTAGAGTTGGTAGCCAAGGCGAAGAAGTAAAATTGGCACAAACAAGACTGATCGAACTTAATTACTTGAAAGGTTCTGCTGATGGTAGGTTTGGCAATATGACCGCAACTGCTGTTAAAGATTATCAGGCTAACGCAGGACTTTCTGTAACTGGTGAGATAGATACAAACACCATGAATTCTATGATGGCTGATGATGCACCGATAGCTCTTGCATATGAGTCCTTAAATTATAAAGAGATTTCCAGAAATTCTAGTAACTATGAAGGTATTCATTACAAGTTCAATGGTGTAATTGGCTGGGTAACCGAAAATGTTAATGGCACAACTGATTATACAACTGTCACGATGGGTGTAAATACAAAGGGCAGATATGATGATGATGTATATATCGAGTATGATCGCGAACAGGGTGAACCCCGTTACCTTGAAGGTGACAAGGTTGTAATCTGCGGAAAATACATCGGACTGTATAGTTACACAACGATAAATAACGAACTCAGAACTATTCCGCGATTTGAGTTGGAACGCATCGAACTTCGTTAACTATTTTAGTGCCTCTTATGGACAGGAGGCACTTTTTGTGTTATGAAAATAACGCGCTAATAAGCACAAAAGCGGGAACCGCCCTTCATCAGAGCGGTTCCCGTAAATCTTGCGATTGCGGTTCTTACTTTCCGAAATAGCGATCCAGCAGACCCTTCAGCGCGCGGCCGTGACGAGCCTCGTCGCGAGCCATTTCATGCACGGTATCGTGGATGGCGTCCAGACCGTTCTTCTTCGCGCAGGCGGCGAGATCGAACTTGCCCTGGGTTGCGCCGAATTCGCAATCTACGCGCCACGCCAGATTCTTTTCGGTGGAAGCGGTCATGTTGGGTTCCAGCGTGGAGCCGAGCAGCTCTGCGAACTTCGCGGCGTGCTCCGCTTCTTCAAAGGCGGCCTTTTCCCAGTACAGGCCGATTTCCGGATAGCCTTCGCGATGCGCGACGCGCGCCATGCACAGGTACATGCCGACCTCGGCGCATTCGCCGTTGAAATTGGCCTTCAGCTGTTCGAGGATGAACTTCTTATCCTCTTCGGGAACGTTGTCCAGCTTCGCGCCGACGCCGAATTCATGCTCGGCAGCCAGCTTCATTTCGCCGACGACCTCTTTGAAAGCGGATGCGGGCGCATGGCAGATGGGGCACTTTTCGGGAGCGGCTTCACCCTCGTATACATAACCGCAAACGGAACAAACGAACTTCTTCATAATTGTGACCTCCAAATTGTTTTATTAAGTAAGCAGTGCTTATGGTTATTATATACCACAAAGCACTGCCTTTGAAACATATTTTTTGGATTTTTTCAAAATTATTTTGGATTATTGTTTGGCGGAAGCGGCGGCGCGAAGCGCTGCGCCGAAATGCGCCGATCCACATACCCGCGGAACAGCCGCGCCGCCTCCGGCCAATCGGGGTGCCCGTCCAGCAGGCGCACCTGATCGTACTTCGTGCGGGGGAGCTTCAGCATAATCCGCCGCGCGCCGTTGGAAATCAGCGGGGCGGAGGACGGACATTGCAGGCAGATGCATCCGCCGCGATCCGCGTCGAAGCGCGCGTCGCCGTCGATCGCCGCGCCGCAGCGCATACAGCAATCCATGCGGGGCGCATAACCCAGCTGGGCAATCAGATGCATTTCAAACGCCATCGTGAGCATTTCCAGCGGCAGTTCGGAATAGGCGAGGTGCGCCAGCGCGCGCAGCGTGGTCAGAAACAACTGCGGCATGGGCACATCGATCATTACCGATGCTTCCAGCAGCTTCAGCCAGTATACGCCGTGCAGCAGCCGGTCGTAATCGGTGCGCAGATCATAAAAGCTTTCCTGAATCTGGCATTGTTCGATGGTGAATCGTTCGCCCTTCCGAAACAGGTGAAATTCGCCGCTGACGAACGGTTCACAGGCGTTCAGAAGCGGCGATTTCGGCTTGCGGCAGCCGCGCGCCACCGCATCAATTCGGCCGTATTCCGGCGTAAACAGCGTAACCATGCGATCGTATTCGGAATAATCGGCGTGACGCAGCACCAGCGCGGGGGATGAAAACGTCGCCATCAGTCCTCGTAACCCAGCGCGCGCAGATCGCCCGCGCGATTGCGCCAGTCCTCGCGCACCTTGACCCACAATTTCAGCATTACCTTCGTGCCCAGCAGCCGTTCAATATCGATGCGCGCCTGCGTGCCGATCGTACGCAGCATGCTGCCCTGCTTGCCGATGATGATCGATTTGTGGGATTCCTTTTCGCAGTATACGTTCGCGTGAATTTCGGTAAGCGTATTGCTGACCTTCTTGATTTGCAGCATTTCCACGCCCACGCCGTGCGGGATTTCATCGCGCAGGTTGTTCAGCGCCTTTTCGCGGATGATTTCGGCGCACATGATGCGCTCCGGCTGATCGGTAATCATATCATCGGGAAAATACTTGGGTCCTTCCGGCATCGCTTCAATCAGCTTATGCGTGAGCAGATCGATGTTTTCCCCCGTGCGCGCGGAAACGGAAACGATCTGATCGAAATGGAATTCGTTCAGCTCCGCAAGCTGCGGCATCAGCTTTTCCGGCGGCACGATATCGATCTTGTTGACCGCCAGAAAGCGCGGGCAGTTCATGGTTTGAATATCGGAAAGCACGGCTTTATCGCCGCCCGCGATCTTCTGTCCATCCACCACAGCCAGCACCGCGTCCACGCCCTCGCGCGCGTCGTTAGCGCTCTTCATCATGTATTCGCCCAGCTTCGTGCGCGGCTTGTGCAGACCGGGCGTATCCACAAATACGATCTGCCAATCATCGCCGGTCGCCACGCCCAGCAGCTTATTTCGGGTGGTTTGCGGATGATTGGATACGATGGCGACCTTTTCGCCCACGATGCGGTTCATGATGCTGGATTTGCCTACGTTCGGGCGGCCGAGAATGGCGACGAAGCCGGAACGGAATTTCTTATCGGACAATTTGCTTGTACCTCCGTAATCTGTTTGCTGTCTGCGTTAGAGCAGGTATTCCGGCCCGAAGGATTCGGGCAAAAGCTCCGACAGGGGCTTTACCGCGTATGCGTCGGAATCACACGCGCCCACGATCACCGGCATATCCGGCGCGGCGGCGAATTCGCGCAGCACCTGGCGGCAAATGCCGCACGGCCACGCGGGCGTATTGCCCACGATGGCGATGGCGGCAAATTTCCGTTCACCGTTTGAAACGGCGCAGGATGCGGCGCAGCGCTCGGCGCAGATCGTCGCGCCGAAGGATGCGTTTTCAAAATTGCAGCCGGTGTAGGTATTGCCGGATTCGGTCAGAATGCACGCGCCGACCATGAATTTGGAATAGGGGGCGTAGGCGTTTTCGCGCGCCGCCTTTGCGGCGGCGAACAATGCTTCATAATTCATAGAATCTCCCTTCGGATTGCGCCAGAGCTCAAGGCGCTGCATGGCGCGCTTTTCCATGCCGCGCATCACGGCCTTATCGGAATCGGTCATGTGATCATAGCCCATCAGATGAAACGCGGAATGCGCGGTGAGATAGCCCAGCTCGCGCTTCAGTGAATGTCCGAATTCTGCGGCCTGTTCCTGCGCGCGATGCAGATTCAATACGCAGTCGCCCAGATTGATGTAATCGAGCGACGGATCGTATTCGCGCTTTAAGCGCTTCGGGTTGTCCCGCGCCGTAGTGCCCGCGGGATAGCGAACGGTGGGGAAGGACAGTACGTCCGTGGCGCTGTCGATGTGCCGCATTTCGCGGTTCAGCGCGCGGATTGTGGCATCATCTACGATGCGCACGGAAAAGCCCGCGTTCTGAATGCCCTCCAGTTCAAAGCATACGTCCGCCACCTGATTCAGAAAAGCATCCAGCCCATCGGGGCAGCCCTCGACTTCGCACATCAAATCAATCGGCATTTTGCGTATCCTCCGTCTTTGCGGGCGCATTTTCAGCAGAATCCGCATTCGGCGCGCCGGCTTCGTTCGCCGCCGCATCGGCGTTTTCCGTTTCGCGCGGCGGGAAGTTGATGTCCGGATATTCGATGCGCTCATGGAATACGCCGGTCAGCACGGTGGAAAACGCGCTGCAAATGCGTTCCAGATCGCTGAAGGTCAGCGAAGAATCGTTCAGCTGACCGTCGTTCATCTTATCGCGCACCAGCTTGCGGATCAGCTGTTCCATCTTTTCCGGACTGGGATTGGGCAGCGTGCGCATCGCGGCTTCGATGGTGTCCGCCAGCATGACCACCGCGGCTTCCTTCGTGCGCGGGCGGGGGCCTTCATAGCGGAATGCGGAAATATCCACATCATCGCCGTACAGCTTCTTTGCCTTATCGTAGAAATACAGCGTGGGGGAATCGCCGTGGTGCTGGCGGATGATATCCTGAATCGGCTCCGGCAGGCGCTGCTTTTGCGCCATCAGCTGCCCATCGCGCGGATGCGCGATCAATATGGCGGCGGATACGCGCGGATCGGTTCGATCGTGCGGATTATCGCCCATCTGGTTTTCCTTGAAATACATCGGGCGCTTCAGCTTGCCGATATCGTGGTAATACGCGCCCACGCGCGCCAGCATCCCGTTTGCGCCCACCGCCGTCGCGCCCGCTTCCGCGAGATTTGCAACGATGATGGAATGATGATAGGTGCCGGAGGCTTCCAGCAGAAGCCGGCGCAGCAGCGGCTGATTCGGATTGGAAAGCTCGATCAGCTTTGCGTTGGTGGCGATGTTAAACAGCCATTCCAGCAGCGTTTGCAGTCCGATGGCGAGTACGGCGCTCAATATGCCGCTGCCGAACGCCCATACGGCGTTGATCAGCGCGGTATTCAGATTTACGCTGTTGATCAGTCCCATCGCCATCGTGGTGATGAAATTCACCAGCGCGATCACGCAGCCCGCCAGGAACGTTCCCGTGCGCATGTGCCGCTGGGAAAGTACCCATACCGCCGCGGGGCCGGAAATAAACGCCATCAGCAGCACGGAGAACATCGTCATAGAAAACAGGCTGTCGGAGGATACCAGCAGCGAAACCAGTATGGAAAGCACGCAGTTTACGAAGATCGCGGTTTTGCCGTCCAGCAGGATGGCGATCAGAATTACCGCCAGCGATACGGGCATCAAATAGGTGTGCAGCTGGCGCGTGACCAGCGATATTGCGATTTCCAGCACCACGATGATGCACAGCAGAAGCAGATTCTTCGTGTTTTTCAGATATTCCGGTTTGAACATATACAGATACAGCGCGATGACGGCGCACAGCATCAATACCAGCAGCGCAAGCCCGCCCATCAGCGAAACATCCAGATTGTCGTCCGCCAGCAGACCCAGGCTTGCGATCATCTGATATTGCGCTTCAGTCACGATTTCGCCCTCGCGCACGATGACTTCGCGCTTCACCAGCATTTCCGGCTCTACCGCGTCGCGCGCCTTCTGGCGGTTGGCTTCGGTGATTTCGGTATCGATCAGCATATTCGGCTGCACGGTCAGGCGCATGGCCTCGGCGGCAATCGTCACCTGCGCGGCGCTGAAGCCCTGTTCGGTCAGCAGCCGCGCGATGCGGGTGATCGCGGCGGATTCCTGTCCTTCCGGCAGGGTGGAATTCAGCGCGTCGCGCACCTCGGATACGCAGATGCCGGTCAGCTTGCTCAGGGCGTCGTCCGTACAGATCAGAAGCTCGGCAAGCGTTTCGCGCGAAAGCTTAAATCCCGCGGCGCTGCTGGCGTCCGCAAGCATCGTATCGGTGATTTCCGTTTCGCTTTCGATGGTGTATTGCCTGCGAATGTCGGATAACGCGCTGAATTCCGCCTGCAAATCGGAAAGCACAGCCTCGTTCGTGCCCGCGTCCGCATTTTTGTAGCTCGGTTCTACGGCGTTGGCGGCCGCTTCGCGCAGCGCGTTCGTTGTGACGGTGTCCTCAACATCCTTCGTGGCGTAGATCGTCTTGCTGGCGGGCTGTCCCACGGAGATATCGTATTGATCGGGCGTTACGCCGGTCAGCAGCATGGTAAACAGCAGCAGAAACGCCGCCACGCCCACCACAATGCTGCGGATCAGGCCGGTAAAGCTCTGACCCTTATTTCGGGGTGCTTTTTTCATAATTCTGCTCCTTTTCAAGAAAAGAGTTTAGCTGCGCGCAAACGGATTGCGGCGTTCGTTCCGCTGATCGTATTTTTCGTATGCCTTTACGATGGCCTGTACCAGTTCATGGCGCACCACATCGCGATGCGTGAGCCGCGCGATGCCGATATCATCCACGCCCTTTAAAACCTCCAGCGCCTCCACAAGACCGGAACGCTTGCCCACGGGCAGGTCGATCTGCGTCACATCGCCGGTGATTACCATCTTCGATCCCATGCCCATGCGGGTCAGAAACATCTTCATCTGTTCGGATGTGGTGTTCTGCGCTTCATCCAGAATGATAAAAGCATCGTTCAGCGTGCGGCCGCGCATGTAGGCGAGGGGTGCAACCTCGATCGCGCCGCGCTCCACAAGGCGCTGATACGCTTCCACGCCCAGCATATCGTGCAGCGCATCGTACAGCGGGCGCAGGTAGGGATCCACCTTCTGCGCAAGATCGCCCGGCAGAAAGCCCAGCTTTTCGCCGGCTTCCACGGCGGGGCGGGTCAGGATGATGCGTTCGATTTCCTTGTTCTTCATCGCAACCACCGCCATGGCGATGGCGAGATACGTTTTGCCCGTACCGGCGGGCCCCACGGCGAAGGTACAGGTGTTCTTCTTAATCGCGTCCACGTAGGTTTTCTGTCCCAGCGTTTTGCATTTTACCTGCCGCCCGCGGCTGGTGATCGCGATCACATCGCGCATGATTTCGCCGATGCGATCCGCGTTGCCCTCCGCCGCCAGCCCAATTGCGTAGCGGATGCGAGTGCGATCCACCGTTTCGCCGCGGCGGATGATTTCGCTCATTTTTTCCAGCGTCAGCTTCGCCAGCGCCACCTTCTCCGGTTCGCCGGTCAGCAGAATCTCCGAACTGTTCGCCTGAATATCCACGTCCAGCTCCTCGCGGAACATGGAAAGGTTTTCCTCGCGGAAGCCGAACAGGCCGATAAATTCCTCGGCGGATTCGATCGGAAGATGCTCTGTGGTAATCATTTGTTCATTGCCTTCCAAGCTGCATGACCCTCCTTGGTCAGATCATCGCGCGTCACCGCGATGTCGGTAATAATTTCATATACCGCATGCACATGCATGTCGGTTCCGATAATTTCAATATTTTCCCAGTAATCGGCGATGTGTGCGTCCGCAATGCCCGATTCGGTGATCAGACTTCGCGCTTCGCTCCGCGCCAGCGCGGCAAGCTTCTTTTGCAGCGCTTCCGCATCCGTTTGTACGATGGCGCTTTCCGTTTCATACCGTGTTTCCGTGATCATCGCAAGCGGGATGAACATGCCGCCGATCGGCGTGCTCTTTCGTTCTATCTCGCAGCGCGCGTAAGGTTCGCCCGCCGTCAGCGGAACGGTGTAATTCAGAATTTCCAGCGCGGTTGAACGGCTTGCACTGCCCGTGCGATGGGATACCTCGGCGCGCAGGCTGCCCGAAGCGCGGCCTTCGAACCAGCATTTCGCCAGAACGCGCCCGCTCGCGCCCACCGGCGCGGTTTCTTCCTTCGATATGGCTTCCTCGCCCAGAATCAGCGTCTGTCCCGTGCGCACCGCGTCGCCCGCCTGTACGCAGGCGTGCCCCGAATCGGCCTCCACCGATACGATTACGCCGTCCCGCGCGGCGACGATATCGCGCGCGATTTCGATTTCAAAGGTTTCCGGCGCGGGCGTTTCCGTGCGCGCGTCGATACACAGGCGAATGCCCTCCCGATGCACGCCCGCGTACTTTAAATCGGGAAGCTGGGCGACGATGTTCTTTTGCAGAAGATCCGTATCCGCGCCGCGCGCCGCCGCGCCGATGTGGATATTCAGATACTGACACTGTTCCAGAATGCGCGTTCGATCCGCGTTCGTTGGATTTTCGCCGTCCACGCGAATGTCGATCGCCCAGATTCTGCCGAGAAATAGAATCATCAACGCCGCGCACAGGATCATTCCGATTAACAGCGTCCATCGCCTGCGGATGTGCGCGCGCATCGGTTCGCGTTCCGCCGCGCCGGTGATCTTTGCGTTTACATGGTACTGCGCGCAGATTTGCAAAAGCCTGTGCGCGTCCGCTTCGCGGCATATGATCTGCATATTGCGTCCGTCCATGCGTTCGGCGCGGCGGATGCAAACGCCCTCCTTCGTGGCGATCCGGATCAGGCGATCCGGCATGGCGCAATCGATGCGCACCGCGATATCACGGCGCAGCATGCACATCTCCGCAGGGCAGCTGCACGTTGCGGATTTCGCCGCGCACGATCAGCGCGTCCTTGCGCACATCCGAAAGTGTCAGCTGCGATCCCGTGATCACCACGCTTCCGCAGCCGGTCTGAAGCTCGATACGATCCGATTCGTAAGCGATCAGCCCGCGATGGTTTTCCACCAGCAGGGCGGTGCCGCCGATCGATGTGATGCGCGCGGTCTTTCCGGTAATATCGCACAGCCACTCCAGCGCCGGAGCGGGTTTGCGGTCGGATCTGCGATGCGTCCTCAAGCCCTGTTCACCTCACAGCCAGTTGTTTCCCTCCAATACGATATGCAATCGAAACACGGATACGAACCAACGCGCGGCTGATTTTGATAAAGCGCCTGTTTTTACCATAGAACCTATTTCTACCCATAATTATTATACACGAATTCCACGGATAAATGCAAGTTAATCTGAAAAAATAGGCGCGCAGAACGGGGTTTTCGTTGCGGCGCGCGCCGCCAGATGCTATAATGAGTAAAGTCATATACGAAGGGAGCGTATTTACATGGTGCAAATCGGAGATCTTACCCTGCCGGAGGGCGCGGCGCTCGCGCCCATGGCGGGCGTGAGCGATGCGGCGATGCGGCTTTTGTGCGGCGAGCAGGGCGCGGCGTGGTGCGTGAGCGAAATGCTGTCCGCGAAGGGCTGGATCTATTCGCAGGGCAAAAATCGCGCGGCGCAGGAGCTGCTCACCCGATTTGAAGGGGAAAAGATCGCCGCGCTGCAGCTTTTCGGCAGCGATTCGGGCATCATGGCGGATGCGGTGCAGAGTCTGGAAAGCGCGGGCTTTGAATTCTTCGATGTGAACTTTGGCTGTCCCGCGCCGAAAATCACCGGAAATGGCGAGGGCAGCGCGATGATGAACGATCCCGATGGCATCGGCCGCATCGTGCGCGCGATGGCGGATGCGACGAAGAAGCCAGTTACGGTCAAAATCCGCGCGGGCTGGGATGCGGATCACATCAACGCCGTTCAGGTGGCGCAGATCTGCGAACAGGCGGGCGCGGCGGCGATCGCCGTGCATGGAAGAACGCGCAGCCAGCAATACTCCGGCGCAGCGGACTGGAACATCATCGCGCAGGTCAAAAAAAGCGTCGCCGTGCCCGTATTCGGCAACGGCGATGTGCGCTCCGGCGCGGATGCGATACGAATGCGCGAACAAACCGGATGCGATGCGGTGCTGGTCGCGCGCGCGGCGCAGGGCAATCCGTGGATATTTGATGAAATCGCCTGCGCGCTGTCGGGCAGGGAATGGACGCCGCCCACGGGGCGCGATCGCGTGGAAATGGCGCTTCGGCATTTTGCGCTGGAGGAACGTCTGCACGGCGCGCGCGGCGGCATGCTGGAAATGCGCAAGCACATCGCATGGTACATATCCGGTATGCGCGGCGCGGCGAAATTCCGCGATCAGATCAATTCGCTGGAATCGCCGGAAGCGGTGCGCGATGCGCTGCACGCCTTTGCCGAGGAAGCGGGGGAATAGCGCGTCATTTTCCGCGAAACGCCGCGTGCGCACGGCGCACGATGGAATCGATATCGATCGCATCTGCGGGTGCGACGGAATCGGCGGGAACCAGATCCGCCAGAAATTCCAGATTTCCATCGCCGCCCTGTATCGGCGAAAAATCCATCGCACGCACGCGCCAGCCGCACTGCGGGGCGTTTGCCTGAATGTCCCGAAGCACGCGCCGATGGGTTTCGATTTTGCTGACCACGCCGTTTTTGCCGATGGCGTCCCGTCCGGCTTCGAACTGCGGCTTGATCAGCGTAAGGATTTGTCCCTGTTCGCCCAGCACATCGTGCAGGGCGGGCAGAATCTTCAGAATTGAAATAAAAGATACGTCCATTACGCCGATCGTCGGCGGCACGGGGAAATCCGCGCGGCATAACGTCCGCGCGTTCGTTTTTTCCATCGAAACGACGCGCGGGTCGGCGGCGATGCGCGCGTCCAGCTGCGCCGTGCCCACGTCCACCGCATATACGCGCGATGCGCCGTTCTGCAGAAGCACATCGGTAAAGCCGCCCGTAGAAGCGCCCACATCGATGCATACCGCGCCGCGCACATCCGCGTGAAAGACCTCGATCGCCTTCGCCAGCTTGAAGCCGCCGCGGCTCACGTAGGGGCATACGTCGCCGCGGATTTCAATTTCATCCGCGTCGCTCAGCTTCTGCGAAGGCTTTTGAATGCGCGCACCGTTTGCGTAGGCAAATCCTGCGGCGATCAGCGCCTGCGCGCGCTCGCGGCTGGGGGCGAGTTTATTTTGAACGATCAAAACATCCGCTCGAATCTGATTCATGTTTTCCGCTCCGATTTGTGATATGTTTTTATTATACCTTGCCTTCTGGTATTTGGCAATGCCTCAGACCGCTGACAAACCCCGCAACCGCAGAGATTTCCCGAACAACTTCTGACGAAGTTGAAATCTCTGCTTACTGCGTCAATAAGGGCTGTAAAATCGGTTACATACGTCTGTGTATGCGCCCTCATTTGCAGCCCTTGTTTCCTTGTCTTGCGACGTTTTTCAGCGTCTGGCATGATGTTGACTTTGCCAACATCATGAGGCATTTGGCAATGCCTGCCTGCGCTGTCAGTTTGTGGATATTTGCCCATTTTGTGTTGACGGATTCGGTGAAATAATATAAATTAAATGTGAAATATATTTCAAAAGAATTACAGAAACACGAAAGAAGGGATCAAATATGAAAAGAGCGACCAGAATCACAGCGATCATCCTGATCATCGTAACCATGCTCTGTCAGCTTGGATTTGCCGCGAATGCAGCCGTTTATGAAATGAGCGGCAAGGCGCAGCAGGTGGTTTCGCAGGTGAATGCGGAGCGCGCGGCGCGCGGACTGAAAACGCTTCGGGTGGATGCGGCGCTCACCGCCGCGGCGCGCACCCGCGC
>CAKUKP010000076.1 GCA_934663625.1 uncultured Clostridia bacterium | reverse complement strand
GTGGTGGTCGCAACAGGACTCGAACCTGTGACCCCATCGATGTGAACGATGTGCTCTACCATAGTGGCTCCTGAACATGGACTACTATGGCAGCTTTCGCCCACATGATCGGCACCCGTTAGCCGATCCCGCGCGAGCCTTTCGCTATCATGGCCCCATTATACCACGGCGACCCAGCACAACGCAATAGAGAATTCTGGCCCGGCATACCTTTGGATTGACCGTTAAGCCATGCTTTATCTGTAGCCCGAAGCCTTACGAGCCATAACGGCGTATCAGCCAGAAATGCCGCAGGAAATCGTGACCGCCTGAATATGATTTTTGATTTCCGCCTTCCTGTCCGTCATCATCGTGATAGCTGTAATCCTCGTCGATGCGGATTCCGTCAGAATCACACCTGAATGTCCAGGTAGTCTGCTCTGTGCGCGTAAACTTTCCCTCTGAGTACCAGCTGTCATGGGATCTCGGCCCGGCGCTGTAGGATCGACCGTTGTAGAATTCGCGGTTTTCTACGGCGTCATAAAGGGCTTCGACTTCTTCGTCTGTGTACCTTCCACCGGCAATGTCGAGGAACTGGCCGATGTACTGTTTCATTTCGTTTTTTTCTTTTCGGTTCATCCTCATTGCCCTCCCAATTATTGGACAGTTTCTTCGTCATCTTCAAATTCCAGATCTAATTGATCCATCCAGTTTTCGGGCAATTCCTTGGCCTTCTCCGTGAGATGGTAGGCAACGGCATTCTTGAAGTACTCGGTTAGCTTGTTTGCCGTTTCCTTTTGCTCATCAGTCATATCCTCCGGCGATCCCATCATATGGGAACCAAATTCATACCCTTTCTCAAATTTATCTGCTGACGAATCATCCTTTACGAGCCCAAGAATGAATGTGGGAACATATCTGATTAGCCGGATAAAATACTGCAATCCGTCGACAGTGCTTTCTCCTACGAGCTCGTCAAATTCATGTATTTGCTCCCGGAATTTGACCTGAAAATCCTCAAAGGCGAGGGCGTTATCGATTGTCCTCGCTTCCCTATACCAGTCGAAGCAAATAGTCAGGCCCTGCATTAGTATCCTGTAATCATCCTCGTCTATATCGTCAAAAAAGCCAAATGCTTCTTTGTCGGCATCCTTAAACGCGTCGAAAACACAATAGGCCGCAGCGCCGTATGATTCCATAAGGGCCGTTCCAAATTTCCTTATTGTTTCTTGCACAGCCTCGGAATCATACGGTATTTCCGCTTGGAAATATTTGCCAATATTACTAAACAGCCGATTAATTCTTAGATATACTAAGGCAATATCATTCGGTTTGTCATCGGCTTGCTCTACGATTTCATCCATCTTGAGAATAAGAGCTTCCAATCTGCTTATGATGAGAGCATAGAGCTTTGATATTTTCCTGCTGTCATTTATGTCATTTATCTCATTTAGGATATGGAAAATAAACGACTTTGAGTCGCGGAGGGCTTTGGCATATTCTATCATTTGATCGTAATGCTCGATTGATTCTCTTTTTTTCCTCTCAAGCCTCTTTATATGCTCGTTCCATCTTGCAGTCGTAAAGTAGGACGGGTCATTAAGGTGATCCTTGATCTCCTTTAATGACATACCCGCCTCTCGAAGAATAGCGATTTTCTTGACAACTTCGACGGCCTCTGGCCCATAATCACGATAACCGGAGCTTTGCTCGCGGCCTTCATCGGAACAGGGAATCAAATCCTTATAGTAGTCAATAGCCCTCGTATTGAGCCCGCCTTTTTCTGCCAATTCTGAAATACGCATTGTGTTTACCCCTCCAAGGCGATCTATTGAGCACTTCCATTATATACAATTTGTATGGATGTGTCAACCCCGAATTGTTGGCCGAGCCTCAAAGTGGATCGGTATGTCCGCTTTGAGGCTCCCCGCTGGATTAGATTTGAATAGGCGGGAGCTTTATGATTCCCTTTCGGTTGAGCCACCCAAGCCCGGCCCAGCCACTAAATATCGCCCCTATGATTCCCAGCGCGGTAAGTCGGTCTTCCGTTGCTTTTCTATGTGCCTCGAGCTTGATCTCGTTTTCACGGTCAACGACGCGGTCAAGCGCGTCGAGTTTTTCTTCCATCGTCCGCTCTTTTTCGTTCTCTATCACACGGCACATGCTGTCGATGGCCTTGCTCTTCGCGTAGGTTTCCGTTGCTGCCGCTGATACTTTGGGGTCTATCATGTCCCCGAGAATACTATCCAGGTTCTGCGTGCCGCCTTGCTTCGGCAGCCCCGTCGGAGCCTTAGTCATCTCCGCCCTCTCGCCACCGGACACAACCGGGGTGGTTGCTTTTTCCATTGAAGGCTTGTTGGTCGTGTTTGCAGTCTGCTTTCTCCGCTGAGTAGATTTCGCCATTTTCATTTCCTCCTATTGTAATCTGTAATCGCTCATTCTTCCTCGTCGAAGGAGATCGAGAAGCCCAGTAGCACCATCGCGTTCTCATACGCCTCTTTAAGTATCGTCATACATTCCACGTCACTTTTCCCGGCCTTGATTGCCTTGTCCCGGCCTTGATTGCCTTGTCCATTTGGGCTTGCGCCCACGCAATGGACAGTCCCTCCTTTGGCGTCATACTCCATCCGTCCTCCAGATCACGCTACGGTTCCGCTCATCCGTGTGTACTTGACGTAGTTCCTTATTCGCCGCTTGTGCTGGTCATAGCGTTTTGGTTGCCCGAACCACCTTGGCAGGTCGTAGATCGTAATACAGGCTTCATCCTCGCTGACGATCAGGCACCTTCCGTTGTAGGCGATTGCACGGCACCCGTATTGGCTGTGCCTTTCCAGCCATTTGCGTTCATCCGATGTGTTATAGTCGCCTGCCGTTTGTCCTCGTTGAATCGCCGTCTCAATGAATCGCTCCGCATACTTCCTGTTGAAGCCCAACCGTTCCTTCGCCCGCTCCAGGCTGTGCATCGTTGTCATGGCCATCCTCCTAATCCTATACCGTCGTCATGCTGCTCTGTGCCATCCGAATTCGTTCCAGTCCCTATTCAGTTTTCAAGGTGCGCATTCTCCGATTCGGGTTCCGATCTTGTCAACATTTCGGATGTCTCCAAATCGGATGGTTGTATTATAGAGTATGGCCCATAATTTGTCAATGGTTTCTGGTCCCGGATTTCGAGCATAATGAAATTCAATATGCGGCGTCGTGTCAAGAAGCATTTCTTATGCCCCTGCATGCGTCGCTCAATAAAAAAGCGCCGCCCGTGCGGGCGGCAAATGCGGTAATTATGATGCTTTCTGATCCCCTGTGGCCTCGGCATCCGGTTCCAGGAATTGCCGGGCGGTCAGCTTGAATTTGATCGTTGCCCGGTACCCGCGCCGCACCTCGATCCTGTCTATGATTTCTGCCAGGATCATGCGCTTTTGCGCTTCGGGTGCGTCCTCGAAAAGCTGGCCCCATTCGGCGAGCTTCTTAGCCTGCAGGCGCTTGGCTTCGAGAGTTTCTTCCTCGGCCTGGTTCACCAGCAGAATGCGCTGGTATTCTTCGCGGGCGGCTTCGAGGCCTGCCTTCTGTTTCGGCATCAGCTGGTTGATGATAGCCAAATCCAGCTGCGATTCGCCGGTCAGGGCCTTTATCGCCTGATCTTCCAAAGCGGCCACGGCCTTCGTCGCCTTATCCACGGCGGCGGCAGCATCGGCCAGCGCTTTCGCCTGGGTCGATTCTTCCCGGCGCATTGCGGCTTTGACCTGCGTCGCCTCGGGTACCCGGCTGATCCGGGCAAAGAAAGAACGCACAACGCCAAGCACCGTTTCCTCGATGCGCTCGGCATTGTACGTTGACTGGCCGGTACACGTCACGCGGGCATTCATTTTCCTGAAGCAGCGGTACACGTCCCGCTCGTAATCATGGGTGCCGGTAGATGTGGTCTTTACTTTGTGGGTATGGTTTATCGTCAGGCGCTGGCCGCATTCCCCACAATAGATCAGGCCGGAGAGCAATCCGCCCGCGTTGGTACGAAGCGGCGAGCGCCGCCGGGCTGCATTTTCCCGGCCCCGTTGCTCTATGATCTCAATGGCCTTATAGAAGTAGTAATCGTCAATGATCCGGAGCTCATCCATCGGCTCGGAAAGCGTTTCACCCAGGTGCATTTGTCCGCGGTCAATGGGATTTCCGATCATGCCGCGAACGGAGGTGGCGCGCCATAGCGTAGTCCCGCGCTTGGTTTTGATCCCGCGCTCGTTGAGCCAGTTGGCAATGCGATTCCCGCCATAGCCCTCGTCAACGATCATATGATATACCTGCGCCTTGATCGCCGCTTCTTCCTCGTTGCGCACCAGGTCTTTTACCGGCTTACCCTTTTTATTCACGCGGCCCATGTTTACCGCGTCAAAGCCAAAGGGAATCAGGCCGCCCCGGTATTCGCCCGCCATGACCATCTGCTGCTGGCGCGTTCTTACTCGGATCGAGGTCTTTTCGGATTCGCCGGACGCCTGCCAGAATCGGATGTAATTGAGCAGCTTGTCAACGTGGTTGTCGAACCGCTGCTCGCCCTCTTTCACGCTCCATACCCGGATTCCGTGGGTGGCGAACCATTGAACCACGAACGGCGTTTCATCATCGCGGCGGCCCAGGCGGTCAAACATGAATACCAGTAGAACATCGAATTTTCCGGCCAGCGCCGCCTCCTTGATCTTCACAATGGCGTCGCGCTTGTCGGAGCTTACCTTGTAGCCCGAAATGCCTTTCTCGTAGAATTCCTCGACGATTTCCCAATCCGGCTGCCGATCCACGAAGTCGTGGCATTCAATCCTCTGCATGGGAATGTCATCATGATCCACTTGGCCCACCGTTGATACGCGGTATAAGGCGTATACTCGCACCATAGGGTTCTCCTTCCTGCGGGCTACTACTTGGAGAACGATTGAAGCAGCATACCCAGCACAGTGTCTATGATCTCATTATCCTCGACCTCGGGCTCGGCGAATTCCAGCGTCACATTGGGCTGATCCGGAATCGTGGCCGTGCGGTCATTTTCCCATTGGAATGTGATGTTCCCCATCTCCTGTCTTATAGAAGGAAACCGTCAAAGACAAGGCTTTGCGGGTCTTTTTAAGTATAGAAAAACCCCGGCGAAAGTTGTCTCTCTCGCCGGGGATATGAGGTCAGATCACCTTGGAATAATTGCCGGAAACCCAGCCGACCTGGTTGCCGATCACGACGGCGTTCCAGCTGTTCTCGGCGGTGGCAACGTATTCCAGCTTGGTGCCGATGGGCCGGGACGTGATGCGGTCATACTGCGTCCCATTGCCCCGGCGAATGTTCACGGAATTGCCGGTGATTTCCACCTGCTTGACTGGATTCTCCGGTGCGGGCTCGGTGCCGGGATCGATGGCGGGCGCGCTGCCGGAATCCGTACCGCCATCCTTCGGTGCCAGCGCGACGGCGAGGGCCTCATGGGTCTTGGCGTCGTACTGGCCGGACTGATCCAGACCGGCCTTGGCCTGGAAAGCCTTGACGGCCTTTTCCGTCATGGAACCGAAATTCCCGTCCGCGCCGTAGGAACCGAGGTCATAGCCGAGGGACGCCAGCGCCTTCTGCATGGCGACCACGTCGGTACCCATGGAACCCTTGGAAAGCACACGTTCGCCCAGCGGCATTTCGCCGTCGCCGTAGGCCGCGCGTTCCTTCGCTGCGTTCGCACCATCGGAAAGCACGACCACGGTATGCCCCTGGGTGCGGGTCACGAGGATGTCGCCGCGCAGCAGATTCGCGCTCTGCTTGCAATGAGCATCGTCGGTGAATTTGTCGAACGCGCCGGTGGCCATGAGGACGCCGGGCTCGCTGGGCGTCCGGAAATTACCCACAGGGATTCCGGCGTAGTTGACGCAGACACGGACGAGGGCGGAGCAATCCGTTTCCACATTCTTCGTCACCTTGGAAACGTCGAAGCCGTACTGCTTGGCCTCGTTGTACAGGGTGTCACGCTGGTACTGATCGTAACCCACGTGCTTGTTGTCGCAGGCCCACTGCATACAGCGGGCGATTTTCTCCCGGGCCTCGGCGCTCTTGGCGCGCAGCAGAACCCATACCTTGTTAGATGCATACCAGGACTGGGTAGATACTTCCTTCCCCGTCTGATCCCCGGCAAACCCGCCGTGGGCCTTGCCGTTTTCATCGATGCGGGCGGAACCGATTTTTACTGCCATATTCTCATACCTCCATTATTATAGGGCGGCGCTCAATCGGCGTCGCCCTGGTCGTTCTTGTCCTTGCGATTGTGCAGCTGAGCCAGGATTTCCCGCAGCTTGTCGGGAATCGGCAGGCCGATGTAAGCCGCGTTTTCCAGAAGGCTCAATCCCTCGTTGGAGAGATAAAAGGCAATGACCGCGCCGCGCAGCGCGGAGCCCTGGCCCACGACATGAATATCCAGGATATTCGCCACGCCCACCAGCATCAGGATAAGTACCTTCTTGCAGATGCCCCGAAAGCCAACCGCAGAGGACAGCTTTTTATCCACGATGGCGCACATGAGGCCGATAATGTAATCCAGCGCCATGAAAATGATGAGCGCAATCAGCAAGCCGTCAACCCCTCCCAAGAAATAGCCGAGCCAGCCGCCCAGGGCCGCCACGGCAATCTGGATTTTCGTCCAGATCAGGTCGATAGTGAAATCTCGCATTTTGATCCTCCATTCTTATTGATATTGAAAAAAGCGCCTTCCGCAGAAAGCGCTTGATTCCGGATGCCGCTAAACTCGTTTCCATGTGCCGCCGCTGTTGTAGTACGGAGCAACCTGTACCCATGCGCCGTTCAGCCGGTAGTAAACGGCGCATTGTTTCCAGGTGCTGCCATTGCGGTACCATACCGTGGCGGCCACATAAGTTACCGTGATCGTGATGCTGGTGATTCGGGCGTAGTTGGTCGAATAGCCGCTGCTGGATGATGTTTCCCCGTTGTACACGACGAGGGCCTGATTCCCGGCGGAGAGGTATGACGCCAGCGCATTGAAGAAGGCGGCATTCGTCGAGGCGTTCAGCGTATGGGACGCGGTATTGTTGTAGAATTTGCCGGTCAGCGTTCCCAGCGTAGCCCCAACCATATCCGATCCCTTATAGCCGGACGATACCGTCTGGTGGGCCGCCTGATGAAAGGTCAGCACCTTGGAACTGCTGCCCGATCCAGCGCCGGAGCAGGTAATGGAAAAGACAATCTGCTGAATGACTTTTCCCTTGAGCGTCGTTCCGGCATTGGCAAAGATCATCACGCCGACGCGGGATTTCGCGGCGGTGGTGCCCTGGTAGGCTCCCTGACACGCGCCGTTGGAAGATCCCTTGTTCCAGGTCGTTGATCCATAAAGCGCGAAGCCAATGGTGGAGTTATTATTGGCCGTCGCGGTAAAGGTTTCCGCCATTGAATCACGCTCCCATCATACCGGCACCAGGCATATTTGTCCGTCCGTTCCGCTGGAAGGCAGCGTATCCGCGTAGAATATGCCGAGATTCGTAAGCGCCGCCTTTGCGTTTGCCGCTCCGGTGCCGCCATTGGCGACAGGGATGGGCGTAGCCATACCCGCGTGAAAGAGGCGGTAAGCATACCAGGAATTATTGACAGCGGTTCGCAGGAGGACAGCGTTATCCATGCTCGGCGCGTATTTCGCGTTGCGCACTTCGAGCATTCGCCTGTTGCTGCCGGATGAATCCTCCCAGGCGGCGAATGATGACGCGCCGACATAGGAACCTTCAAAGACCGTCTGATTGGTCGTGCTGTTGTATGTGGGCGTCAGCTTAACGGACGGATACAGATTCGTCCGGATCAGCAGGTCGCCGGTCATGGTATCACCGGCCTTTTTCACGGCCCCGATGTTCGCACAGGCGGTGGCCTGGGAATTGCCGCCTGTTCCGCCCTGGGCGACTTCCAGCGGCGATGTCAGCTTTACCGGCCATCCGAAGGAAATGGTATCATCTTCCCCGGCAGCCATGCCGAAGCCTACCGCGCGCCCATTCTTCTTTATGTGCATGATGTAGGCTGCGGACTGAATTTCCGCTGTGTACGTCGTGACGCTGCCCACGGTATCCGTAAGCGTAATGACGGCCTGATATGCGGCGTCGGAGGCCAGGCTCCCCGCGCCGAGGATCAGGCCGGTGCCGCTCACGATATTCGATGTGGTCGAATAGCTGCCACCCACCTGCTTGAGTGTAACCTTGCCGGAAACGCTATTCTTGCCGTTGACGGTATAGCACCCATATTCCGCCTTGACATAGGCATAGGTGCCGTTGGCATCATCCCGCGTTCCGTTGCTGGTGCATCGGTAAGCGGTAATCAACTCAAAATAAGGCAACCCGTACTGGTATACAGTGATGGTGGTTGACTTGGTAGCACTCCGGCCACGGGAATCCACCACCTTCGCCGTGATCGTGATGGTGCCGGTTTTCGCTATCGTACCGGTTTTCAGGGTAGACGCACTACTGCTGCCGATGCTGGGGTTGGTATCAATGCTATATGATTTGATGGTCGATCCGTAAGCTCCCGCCGCTCCATTGATGGCGATGGATGCCTGGCTCTTACCGTAAACATAGTATTTCCAGCCGTTGATTACCGTATTGCTGTTTACCGGCGTAGAAGTCACCGAGGATATGCTGGGGACAACGCTGGCCGGTGCCGTGATCGTGAAGCCATAGGTATAGGTGCCGAGGGAATTCCCGTTCGTGTCGATGGTTTCCAGGGATACCGTCGCTGATCCGCTGGTGGCGGAGGGAATGGCATTGAGCCATGAGAGCGGGATCGTATAGGATGCGCTCGTCGTACCGCAGCCAGATTCTGAGTATTGGAATAGCTGCCGAATTTCCACACAACCTTATGGGTATAGGTGGTGTTGTATGCGGTCACATTCAGCTTGGCAGCCGACCCCGCCGCAACAGATGTGGAGACCAGGGAGCCGTCGCTCTGCAGGAATTCGTAAGTTATGTTCAACGCGGAGGCCGTCACGCCCAGATAGTCGTAACAATATCCTCCCGCGTATGTGCCGCGCGTTTTGGGAACATACATGACAAGCACCTGGCTCCCGGCCATGATGTGCGCCTTTATGGCATTGAACACAGCGGCATAGGAGCTCGCGCTGAAAGTCAGCGTTTCGGTGCGGTTGTAGGCCTCGGTGATATACAGCTGGCCGATGGACGCACCACGCATGGAGGCGATACTGCCGGAGATCGTATTGGACGCGCCATTGTAGAGCGTCAGGTACTTCGAGCTCGCGCCGCCCGCCTGAGCGAAGGTAAGGCGGAGCTGGATTTGGGAGATTTCGATGTTGTTCAGCGGCAGATCGGACAGGCCGCCGAATTTGATGGCACCTTCATAGCGGGTGCCGGAATAGACGCCCTGGCGGGCCTTGCCGCTCGTCCATGAGCTGCCGGATGCGTATTTCAGCTCCGTTGCCGTCGTTATGAAATTCGGCATTTCTATCCTCCTTTGGTTCCGCCATTTGAATCCGACGCCGGTTGGCGTGGTGACAATATCCAGATACCCGTTGACCGAGGTACCTATGGAAATCTGCAGCACGGCCTCCAACCTGGTCACGTACAGTTTGTTATCGCTGAAATACGCCAATTCGGTACCGCCTTGCACGAATGCCAGGCGGGTATTCGTCAGTCTCATCTTTATGGCGGAATCGCTGGTCGCCATGTCCAGATACGGCGTCCCGGCATCATCGCCGAAGGTGAACGACGAGAATAGCTGAGCCAGGCCTGCCTCGGTCTGGCTGAGGCGCGTATAGGTCAGCGTCATGTTGGAATCCTGCTGGGCGAGATCGCTGCGGATCAATTCTATTTCCCCCAGGGCCGCGAGAAAATCCGAAGCGCTGGCGAATTGCTCGGACAGGCCGAGGGAATCGATCAACGCGCGGACGCGGGTATCCATTTCGGCGTCCAGGCCCTCCACGGTCTCGGATACGTGGGAAATGGCCGCGCTGGTATCCTCCGGCGCGGCAGACCATGTTGTAGAGACCGCGCCTTCTTCCAGCTTGATCTTCTTGAACAAGACCGTAACGCCGGTGGTCTGGCCGCTGATTCCGGCGTACAGGTAGAGCGACCAGTTACCCGAGGATTCCGGCGTGGTGAAATGCACCACCTGTCGGCCATAGGTGAAGTCCAACATTCCGGATGTATGGAGCACGCCGGTATCATGATTGACGATCTTCCACGTCACTCCGGCAGCCTGGCCCGCCTCAAGCGTTATCTCCTTCACGGAGAGCGTATAGGTCGTGGCGGGCTCCAATTCATCCGCCGCGTTCCAGTAGGAATCCGCGCCGTCCGCGACCAGGCGGAAGGATGCGCTGCCTTCGATAAGATTGACCCCGCCGACGCGGAGATTGTCCAGCGCCTCCCGGGTATCATCGGCGGTTCCCTGGGCCGCCGTCGCCTTGTTATAGGCCACCTTGGCCGCTTCATAGGACGAGGAAAGCGAGACGGCGGAATAGCTCCAAGTCCCGTCCGAATAATCCGTCCGATCCGTGATATACAGGCTCATGGTGGAGCCGCTGGTATAGGCGGGCTCGGTGTCCGTCCATCCGCCGGTCGGCGGTTTCGTGGTGGGCTTGGCGGGCTTATTCAGCGTAGAGGATTGGAGCAGGTAATAGCGGGTCGTGGCGATTACATCCACAACCGCCGAGAGCGTAATGGTCGCGGATGATTTTACGGCCATGATTATCCCTCCAGCTGCGCAATGTAGGTCGCCTTGTTGGTCACATCCCCGGATGAAATGGTGAGCGTCTGGCCGGTGGCCGTCGCCGTGGTCGCGCCATCCTTATACCATTTAATCGTCCCCAGGGCGGAAAGCGCGGTGCCGGTTACTTCGACACCTCCCTGATACACATGGGCCGTCAGGACGGTTTCCACGGCGGAATTCTTGAAAATCGTGCCGTTGCTGCTGGTGACGCTCATGGTAATGGCCGCGTCGCCAGCATCGCCCTTCACGCCCTTGATGTTGTTGACATACACCCACTTGGCCGCCGCCGGAGCGCCCGCCGTCGTGCATCGGTAGGTGTTGTAAGTGGACGTATTCAAATACATGTCGCCGACTTTGGCAGAGGAAACGCCTGATCCGCTGAAAATCGTGGCTGTGGTAGACGTGCCGGTGATGCCGGTACCGGTGTACCAAATGCCGCCTGCGCCGGTCGCGCCTTGGATGGATGTACGGTCGCCGGTCAGCACGGTGGTATCGCCCACGGAGGTAATCGTATAGCGATAGGCCGAGCGCAGCACGATGTCTCCGACCTGGGGCGTCGTTCTGGTAGGGCCGGTCAGATTGGCAATGTTGAAGGTATAATTCGGCGTGGTGGGATTGGCGGTCGCCGTCCAGATATTGGAATGCGCGCCGGTATCGCCTTTCTCGCCGGTGAACGCGATGGCCAGGGAGAAATCTTTGTTGATGGTGATGTCCCCGTCCACCACGACGGGAATGCGCACGACACCCGCCGCGACAAAGCTGGCGCTGGCCGTAATGGTCAGCGTCGGCGCGACGGTATCCGTATCCTTCGTGACGGTGATGCCCGCAGGCTTGGTCACGTCCGCCAGATCAACGGTGGCGGGAATCTGCTCCGCGCCGCGCATGGCAATCACCTGTGTGGTGCAGGAGCCGGGCTTGGCGGCATTCGTTGTCCCCGGGAAAGTATAGGAATCATTGGTGAGTATGATGCTGTAAGCGTCCGTAATGTCCACAATCGAGATTTGGTCTGCCGAGCGAATCGCCATATATGCCCTCCTAATCAGTCATCAATTCGCAGAGAAACGTCACCTTGGTATCCACATCCGCCGCGCTCAAGGTGAAAGAGAATCCGTCGTTCGAAAGCCGGGAATCATCAGCGGAGATGATGCCATATCGGTCTTCATCCATCCGCTGCCAGCTCCATTGCAGATAAGCCTTGCTTCCGAATACCGAGCGCAGCGCCGCCGGATCGGTAATGCGCCGCGACCCATGATAGATCACGACGGACAGAACGGTGGACACGTTGTTGTTTTTGAATACAGTTCCCCGGGATGAATCAATCCGGAGGGTCGTGGCAGATTCGCCCTTCGCCCCGGCCAAGCAGGTGGGATCGGATTCCTCCGTAGTGCCGCTGGCATAGGTGGTGACGGTCTTTTGCCACATGTATTTCCCGTCCTGCCAATCCGGCGCGTCCGCCTGCCAGCCGGATTCCGGGGGTTCCGTCGTTGAATCCCCGAGCGCGTACAATACCTGCACCTGGGAAACGGCGGCCTTGCGGACTTTATCAATATCGGCGTTGATCGTCTGCACCCGGAGATTGATCCCGGCGTTGCTGGAAAGATCGAGTTTCTCCCCGAAGTCGGCGGAAATCAGATTGGTGGTGATCGATCCGGCTTTAATCTTGGAGGCATCCACAGCCTCGGCGGCCAGCTTGTCGGTGGTGATCGCCCCGGCAGCGATGTTATTGGCCAGAATCGTTGCCGCCGCTATCTCATTGGCGGTAATGGCCCCGGCCACGATCCGGTCGGCGGAAATGCTCCGCTGGGTCAATGATCCGCCGTCAATGGTGGTCTGCGAAAGCTGAGGCGTCCCATTGGCAGAGTTGATCGTGTACACGATGGAATTCTCGCCGCCCACGATGATGAGCCGTTCGACGGAGAGCGTTCCGGTGGTGATCCGATTGGCGGACAATTCCACAATCTTGGCGTCGGTGACGGAGGCGTCGGCGATTTGGGCCGTTCCCACAGCGCCCGCCTCGATCAGGGCGGTGGTAATCGCCCCGAGGGCGATTTTTGCCGTGCCGATGGTGGCGTCGGTGATATTGGCCGATGTGATCGTGGCGTTGGCGATTTTCGCGCCGGTCACGGCCAGATCGTTGATCTTTGCCGTCGTAATGGCGGCATCATGGATTTTTGCAGTGCCCACGGCTAGGTCGGCAATGCGCGCCTCATCCACGGCCACAAGGGCAATCTTGGCACGGGTAATGGCCGCGTCCTCGATGTGGCCGGATTGAATGACGGCCTGGGCGATTTTTGCCGCGACGATGGCGGCGTCCGCGATTTTGCCGGTGTCCACAGCCAGATCATGAATCTTGGCGGTGGTTACGGCGGCATCTTCGAGCTTCGCCTCCGTGATGGCGGCGTTCCCGATTTTCGCCGTCGTGATCGCGGCATCATCGATTTTGGCGGTTTCAATGGCCCCGTCCTTGATGTGCGCGGTATGGATCGCCGCCTCGGCGATGTTTGCGGATTCGATGGCGGCCTCGGCAATTTTCGCCCCGGTCACGGCCAGATCCTCAATCTGAGCGGTGCCAATGGCCGCCTCCTGGATGTGCGCCTTCCCGATGGCGGCGTCCTCGATGTGGGCCGCCTGGATGGCCGCCAGCTGAATCTGCAACGATCCCACGGAGCCGTCCTGCAGCTGACCGGCACCCACGGAATTGATCGCTAGCTTTGCCCCGGTGATGATTCCGTTCCCCAGCTGCCGGGCGGAGATCATATTGCCCTCGACGGTATCGGCCACGGTACCCAGGGTCATGTCGGTGTATTTCCGGGTCAGACAGTCATAGGTATACTGCGTCATGCGCATGGATATCGCGACGCCGATCCGGCCCGCAATCACCCGGACGCTATCCCCGAGGAAGATGTTTTGCAGGAAGTTGTATTGCCTGTATTCCTCGGTCTCGGCGCAGTTTATGAAGTCAACTTTTAAGGTGATCGTCGGCAGATCGCAGCCCTTGTCGAATTCCGCCTGGGCGGCCTGCCGCATTTCGGTATAGCATTGGGCCTTGGATTTCTTGTCCTGGCTCTTGCCCTTGGTGACTTCCCGCGCGCCGGATACCGCCAGGTGTATCCATTTGGGCTGGGTATAATCCCCGATGTGAGGACTATCCACATAGCCCTCGGGAAGATAGAGGACGTTGCCGTCCTTGTCCTCGCCGGTGGGCATGATGCGCGTGACCACATCGGTAATGTCCACGTCGTAGGTCAGTATGTCTGAAAACGGAAACGAAACGCTACTAGCGCCAACGAAGAAAATTCTCAAAAACCAAAAGGATTTTCGCCCAACATGTCGAATGATATAGATATGGGAAGCGTTAGACATGGAGGGGATTT
>CAKUKP010000075.1 GCA_934663625.1 uncultured Clostridia bacterium | reverse complement strand
CCCTGAATGTGAAGAACGGCGTCATCGAAGAAGCGCTGGTGGAAACCATCGGCTGCTCCGGCATGACCCATTCTGCCGCGATGGCGAGCGAAATCCTGCCCGGCAAGACGATCCTGGAAGCACTGAATACCGACCTGGTATGCGACGCCATCAATACCGCCATGCGCGAATTGTTCCTGCAGATCGTGTACGGCCGCACTCAGTCCGCATTCTCCGATGATGGTCTGCGCGTCGGCGCGGGTCTGGAAGATCTGGGCAAGGGTCTGCGTTCCATGGTGGGCACCATGTACGGCACCAAGGCGAAGGGCACCCGTTATCTGGAAATGACCGAAGGCTACGTTCTGAAGATGGCTCTGGATAAGGATGATCAGGTTTGCGGTTATCAGTTCCTCTCTCTGGGTAAGATGATGGACGCCATCAAGAAGGGCATGAGCCCCAACGAAGCTTACGAGAAGAACATCGGCACCTATGGCCGCTTTAAGGCAGAGGACGGCGCGGTCAAGTGGATCGACCCGCGCAAGGAATAATCAGGAGGTGCGATAAATGGCTCTGTTTGAGAATTATGAAGGTCGTATGCCCCAGCTGCAGCCCGTACTGGATAAGTATGGCTTCAAGAATTTTGAAGAAGTAAAGGCTTTCAACAACGCCCGCGGCGTTGATGCCTATAAGATCGTAGAAGAAACCCAGCCCATCTGCTTCGAAAATGCGAAGTGGGCGTATGAACTGGGCGCCGCCATCGCCTTCAAGGAGGGCGTAAAGACCGCAGCCGACGCGGCAAAGTGCATCGGCGTCGGTCTGCAGGCATTCTGCATCCCCGGCTCCGTAGCCGATCAGCGCCAGGTTGGTCTGGGTCACGGTAATCTGGGCGCGCGCCTGCTGGACGAAGAAACCGAATGCTTCGCGTTCCTGGCGGGTCACGAATCCTTTGCCGCCGCGGAAGGCGCAATCAAGATTGCGCTGAACGCCAATAAGGTTCGCACCAAGCCCCTGCGCGTTATCCTGAACGGTCTGGGCAAGGATGCGGCGATGATCATTTCCCGCATCAACGGCTTCACCTACGTACAGACCAAGTATGATTACCTGTCTGCGGATGTGAAGGAAGATCATGCGCTGACCATCGTAAACGAAACGCCCTATTCCACCGGCGATCGTTCCAAGGTTCGCTGCTACGGCGCGGATGATGTGCGCGAAGGCGTCGCCATCATGTGGCATGAAAACGTGGATGTTTCCATCACCGGCAACTCCACCAACCCCACCCGCTTCCAGCATCCCACAGCAGGCACCTACAAGAAGGAACGCTGGGAAGCCGGCAAGAAGTACTTCTCCGTAGCATCCGGCGGCGGCACGGGCCGTACCCTGCATCCCGATAACATGGCCGCAGGCCCCGCTTCCTACGGCATGACCGACACCATGGGCCGTATGCATTCCGATGCGCAGTTCGCAGGTTCTTCCTCCGTACCGGCGCACGTCGAAATGATGGGCTTCCTGGGCATGGGCAATAACCCCATGGTCGGTGCAACGGTTGCAGTCGCGGTTGCAGTCGCGATGGCGTCCAAGTAATTTAAATGCATCTGAGGCACCTGTCCGTGAGGATGGGTGCCTTTTGCGAACTACGAAGGTGCAGCTTGCGTCAATTTACTGGAGGATGAAATCATGCTGAAGAAAATACCGGATTCGCTGTACGATCTGGCGTTTCAATTCAAGGAAACGCGGCTTTGGAAAAAGCTGTGGGATAGCGAACTGTTTGCCGTAAAGCTGGACGACGGAAGCATCGGCTATTGCTGCGTGATGGGAAAAAATGGGGAACATACCGCGCTGGCGGTGTATCTGGGCGATGCGGGGCTCGATTCCTATCGCGCCATCGCGGATGCGGATTGCATCATGGATAACTGCGAAATGGATGAACGCGGGCTGCGGCAGGACTGCGTATCCGTGTCCTTTGATACCAGAGAATTCATACATCCGATTACGTGGGATGAAATGGGCGAATATTGCGCCCGCCGCGGCATCGTGCGCCGCGGCGCGATGAAGCTGCCCAATTTTGAGCGCATGAAGCCATACAGAAGCATTTGGTATATCACCGATGAAAAGGATGCGGCGTACATTCGCGCGGGGCTGGAAGCGGCGCTGGAGGTCAGCGAAAGGCTGAAAACCGCAACGCCGAAGCTGCTGGGATTTTCGCAGGAAGCACCCTTTAACCGCAGCATTCCGCTGCTTACCAAAACGGAAACGGGCTATACGTGGTCGAGCATTATGCTTTCGCCGCACAGAACGATTCAGGATTATCCTGAGGGGCATATCGATGAATTTACGCTGATGCGGCTGAAAAAGGTCAAAAAGACGGGGCATACCTGGTCGGTGCGCATCTTTTCCAGCCCCGAACCGATTTCGATCGAAGAACTCGAAAGCGACGGTCGGATGGAAGCGCCCGTTTTCCCGTTTATCCTGATGGCAGCGGATGAGACCGACCAGCGCGTGCTGGACGTCGCCGTATGTCAGGATGCGGATGAAGCATCGTTTAATGAAAGCTTCACAAGCAGATTTGTAAAGCAGATTCTGGACGAAGGCAAGCCCGCAAAGCTCATCGCCGAGGGCGAAAGAGCGGAGGATTTCTTTACCGATATCTGCGATCAGCTGGATATTCAAATCGAGCTTTCCGATGACGGCGATACCCTGAACGATGCGGTGGATCATTTCATCGCGGAGATGGAGGGGGACGAGCTGCCGGATGATCTGGATATGGATGAAGAAATCCAGCAGCTCATGCAATTGCTGAAGGATCCGGACGATTGTCGGAAAATCCCCAATGCGTTCCTGCGCCAGCTGGCCAGACTCGCCTCAATGGGCATATTTCCCGAGGAAGCCGCAGAACTGATCCAACGCGAAATGCAGCGCAGGGGATTGCAGTAAAAGCACAGAGGATTGCAATAAACCAAAATGGCTTGCGGGCGGATGGTAGAATACCATTCGCCCGCAGACTTTAAATACGATTATCGATCGATTACTTCAGCATGACCTGACCGCCGGTTACGGGGATCGCCTGACCGGTTTCGTATTTCTGTTCTACGCAATAGAAGATGGCGCGCGCGACGTCCTCCGGGAAGCAGCCGCGGTTCATGGGCACCTTCGCCATGTAATACTTGCGAACATCCTCTACCGTCTTCGCGCCCGGCACCTTGCCCGCGTGCAGATACTGCACGAACAGGCCGCGCTCCGGATCCGACCACAGCGGGCCGTCCAGATAATTGCCGGGGCAGATCGCGTTTACCTTGATGTTGTAGGGGCACAGCTCCAGCGCGAAGGACTGCGTAAGGCCGATGCCGCCGAACTTGGAACCTGCGTAGGCGTAATTGTTCTTGCTGCCCTCCAGACCGGACTTGGAATTGATGGTTACGATATCGAAGTACATCTCCGGATCGGCTTCATGCTCCGCTTCCATGATGGCGGCAGCGTACTTGGCGCACAGGAAATAGCCCGTGTAGTTGATCGAGGTGACGAAATCAAACGTCTTGGGCTCCAGCTCCATCAGATTGCCCGCCTTGGCGACGCCCGCGTTGGATACGAACAGATCCAGTCCGCCCCATTTTTCAACGGTTTCCTGCACCATCCTGGCGACGGATTCTTCGCTCGTTACGTTCACTTCGATGGCAAACGCATATTCGCCCAGCGCCTCGGCGACCGCCTTCGCGCCCGCCACGTTCATATCGGCGATGCCCACGATCGCGCCCTCGGCGTGCAGCTGTTCGGCGATGCCCTTGCCGAAGCCCTGCGCTGCGCCGGTTACGATGGCGATTTTGCCCGCCAGACGTCCCTTCGTTTCGGGGCGAACGTGAATCTTTTCCCTGGCAATCTGCTGCCATCTGCTCATATCAATCATGCAAAAACACTCCTTTGTAAATCGTTATTCCTTGTAGGGATCGCCATGCAGGAATACCTGCTCCGGCAGATTCTGTTTTCCTGTGGCGGGATCGGCGTCCATGTACATGATGCCCTTCATGCTCTCATCCCACCGCGCGACGACGGGGCTTTCCGCCTGCACGCGCAGCGCGTATTCGATATCATCGCATTCATAGTATCCGAACAGTTCGTTGCGAATGTTCCAGATCGTGTAATTGCGAATGCCCGCATCGTTTAAAACCTTCGTCATTTCCGGCCAGATTTCATCATGTCTGCGCTTGTATTCCGCCAGCTTGCCCGGCATTACATAGCCCTTCCATGCGAAACGATTCATGCTGTTTCCTCCTTATTTTCCCGCCAGAGATTTGCGATATTTTTCGCTTTCCCAGTTGGCGATGAATTTCTTCGCGGCTTCGCCCATGGTGCACATCGTGCAGCCCTGCTTTTTGATCGTATCCGCGATGTATACCACGGCGGTCAGCGTTTCGGCGATCACCTGCGCGCGGCTCGCCTTCATGTTAAATACGACGCGGCCGGTTTCCGGATCCGCAAGGCAGCAATCCGCTTCGGGCGTTCCGCTTCCGAAACCAAAGCTGCCGATCAGGAAAACCATCTGATCGGGGTACAGCGGCGTTTCGAGGAAGAATTTTTCATCGAACGCGCCGGAGCGCAGCATTTCCGAAAGGAACGGACAATCGGCTTCGATCAGACCGTTTTCCGCTTCGCGAACGGATACCTTCGGGAAGGCGTCGCCCGTTACGCCCATCGCGCGCGCGACGCGGTTGTTCGCGTCCTCGTGAATGCGGATGCATTCATCGGGATCATCGCTGTGCGCGATCAGGCCGTGGTTCTTCATGAAGATGATCGCGGGGCGCTTACCCGTTTCATGCTCCACGCGCGCGATTTCATCGCGGATGGAGAAGGTGAGCTTCGCGCCCGGATCGGTGTATTCCACGATGCCGTAGCTGTAATCCGCGCCCGCGAGCGCGCGCGCCGCGATCGCTTCGCATTCACCGGAACATGCCGCCAGATTGCCGTATACGCTGTGGCTGTGCGCTACATAGGTATCCAGCAGGGAATGGAAGCCCGCTTCCACGCTGGGACGAAGCTGCGCAAGGCCTTCGATCGTCTTGGTCAGTTCCTTCACTCTGGCGGAACCGGCCTTTTCCACATCATCGAAATCGGTGATTTCGGAATTGTAGTAAAATTCGCGCAGCGCGGAATAATCCAGCACCGCATACGCCTGATCCGGTTCGATATCCTTCAGGCAGAAGCCCGAAGCCTTGATCGCCATCAGGCCGTTCGCCAGCTTAACCGATGTATTTCCGCCGCCGCCCTGCACATAGTCTGCGCGCGCGCCGACCGTTTTGGATACGCGGCTGAATGCCTTCAGTTTTTCCGCATTCGCTTCAAAAAAGGTAGTCATATGTTTGATCAATCCTCCATCAGCTTCAAAAGCTGTGCGTATGCCGCATCCCATTCGCTCGTATGGTTCGGCTGGTATTCGTTGACATCTTCGCTGTTGCGTACCACGCGGCGCAGATCATCGATATCGCGAATCGCGCCCAGCGCCATCGCCTGCGAAAGCAGATTGCCGATCGCTGCGCCCTCCACGGGGCCGGTGATCACCTTGCGATCGATGGAATCCGCCGCCATCTGGTTCAGCAGCCTGTTGTTGATGCCGCCGCCCACGATGTTCAGCGTATCGATCTTTTCACCCTTGATTTCCTCCAGACGCTCCAGTGCCCAGCGGTATTTCAGCGCCAGCGATTCATAGATGCAGCGCGCCACCTGCCCGACCGTTTCCGGAACGGGCTGACTGGTTTTGCGGCAGTATTCCTGAATCTTGGTAACGTTATCGCCGCCCGCGAAAAATTCGCCGTAATCCGGATCGATGATCGAACGGAACGGCTCCGCCGCGCGCGCTTCGATTACGATCTGATCCCAGGTGTACTTCTGCCCGCGGCGCATCCATTCGCGCCGGCATTCCTGAATCAGCCAGAGTCCCATGATGTTCTTCAGCGGGCGGAAGCCGCCCTGAATCGTGCCCTCGTTGGAGAAGTTCGCATCGCGCACCTCGGCGGAGAGCAGGGGATGATCCGTTTCCACGCCGAACAGCGACCATGTGCCGCTGGAGCAGAACGCAAACGATCCGCTGCCGGGAATTGCCGCCACGGCGGACGCGGTATCGTGCGTGCCGACCGCGCAGTAGGCGGCGGGGTTCAGCCCCAGTTCATCGCACAGTTCTTTGCGCAGCGTGCCGCGCACCGTGCCCGCGATATCAATCTTGCCGAAAATCTTCCGCGGAAGCCCCAGCTTATCGATCGTTTCCCAATCCCAGTCCTTCGTGGTGGGATTGTACATCTGCGTGGTGGTTACGTTCGTGTATTCGCAGCCCTTCGCGCCGGACAGGAAATAGCCCAGCAGATCAGGCATCAGCAGCATTTCCTCGGCGTTTTCGAGTGCGACGTCGCCCTCCGCCTTGCGGCGGTAGAGCTGATAGAGCGTATCGAAGTTCATAAAGGCGATGCCCGTGCGGTCAAACAGCGTTTCGCGGGGCACGATATCCCAAACGCGCCGCATGTCCTCGTCCACGCTCATTCGATAGGCGCGCGGATTGCTCAGCAGATGGCCGTGCTTATCCAGAAGGCCGTAGTCTACGCCCCAGGTATCGATGCCGAATCCGTCCAGATCGCCCAGATTCGCATTCTTAAACGCGAGCAGGCCATGCTTGATCTGGTTGTAGAGATACGGAAGATCCCAGTAGAACACGCCGTTCATTTCGATGTAATTGTTTTCGAATCGATGCAGTTCCCGCATTTCGATCCGATCGCCATCGAACTGACCCAGGATTGCGCGGCCGTTGCTGGCTCCCAGATCAAACGCCAACAGGTTCAATTTCTTCATGCCGTCCTCCTGAAATTATCGCTTGGAAAGTACGTCCGCTTCGTATTTCTTGACGTTCGCCAGCCAATCGCCGCCGACGGGGATATTGTGGGTCATGCAATAGTAATCCCACACCGCGCCGGAGGGCAGGCTCTTGCGATCTTCGAGCATCGCAAGGCGGGTGGTGTAATCGCCAGCGGCTTCCGCAGCCTGCATCTTCGGATAGTTGGCGAGGCAGGCGTTCAGCAGCGCCTTGCGCGCGTTGCGCATGCCGATGCACCATGCCGCGATGCGGTTGATCGATGCATCGAAATAATCCAGACCGATGTATACGCGCTTTTCAAAGCCGTTGAATACGATTTCATCCATGATCTTCTGAAGTTCATCATCCAGCAGAACGACGTGGTCGCTGTCCCAGCGCACCGGACGCGATACGTGCAGAAGGCACTTATCGATGATGGCGAGCACCGCGGAAAGCTTCGCGGAGATCACCTCGGTGGGATGGAAATGACCCGCGTCCAGCGTGTACATCAGCCCGTTCTTGATCGCATAGCCGAGGGAATATTCATGGCTCGCCACGGTGAAGCTTTCCACGCCGATGCCGAACAGCTTCGATTCCAGACCGCAGGGCACGTATTCCTGGCTGATCGATTTATCCGCGAAGATTTCATCCAGCGATTTGGTCATGCGATCGCGGAATGCCTTCGTGCCGACGGTGATATCCTTCATGCCGTCGGGCATCCAGTAGTTGACCGCGCAGGGCTGACCCAGCTGCTTGTAGAATTCATTGCCGATTTCGCGGCAGCGCTTGCCGTGCTCCACCCAGAAGCGGCGCTTCGTTTCATTCGCGCTGGACAGGGAAAAATCGCCGTCCATCATCGGATGTGCGAAGTAGGTGGGGTTGAAATCCAGACCGAGCTTCTTTTCCTTCGCCCAGTCCACCCAGTTCTGGAACTGTTCGATGGTGTATTCGTCGCGGTCAACCTTCTTGCCGTTCTTTTCGGCGTAGCTGGCGTGCAGGTTCAGCTTCGTTGCGCCCGGAATCATCGTGCGCGCGAAATCGATATCGCCGCGCAGTTCATCCGCGGTGCGCGCGCGGCCGATGTAATTGCCGGTGGTCTGAATGCCGCCGGACAGACTGTCGGATCCATCGTAGCCGATTACATCATCGCCCTGCCAGCAATGCATGGATACCGGAATGGCGTCCGCCTTCTGCATTGCCGCATCCACATCCACGCCGATTGCCGCGTAGGCTTCCTTTGCGTACTCGTAGCCGAGCAGGATATTCTTTTCGTTCATAGCGCTCTCCTTAATCATTTCTTTTCAATCGATACAGAATCAACTGAAATGATTTCAATGATACCGCTTACATTATAACAGAACGCGCCGCAAATGAAAAGAGCAAAAAATAATGAATTATCCTATAAAAATTGTACAGAATACACTTTGTGGGGCTTTTTGCGGCGCTTTATCGCCACGGAACGCTTGACAAAGCGCGCCGGATTGCCTATGATGGTACTTGTTCAATATAGAATGCGGCTGTATATACGCGCATTCTGGAAATGGGAGAAATGATGATTTGGCTACAATATCGGATGTCGCAAAGCGTGCGGGCGTTTCCGTGATGACGGTTTCGCGCGTGATCAACAAGAGCGCGCGCGTCAGCGATGATATGATCGAGCGGGTAAATCGGGCGATCAGCGAATTGAATTATCGCCCAAATATGGTGGCGCGCGGTCTGGCGACGCGGCACACCCATATGATCGCCTATGTATTTTCCAATCTCGCCAATCCTTTTTTCGCGGCGGTCAGTATGGGCATTCAGAATGCGTGCGCCGAAAAGGGCTATACGATGATCCTGTTCGATATTACGAGCGCGGAACGCTTCAATGAATGTCTGGATACGCTGATCGATCGCCGCATCGACGGCGTGGTGTTTCATCATCTGGATGTGCGGCAGGAAAACGTGGACAGCCTTCGTTCGAACGGCGTGTGCGTGGCGACCATAGATAACGAAGTGGATCTGGAGGGCGTTACCAGTGTCAACGGCGATGATTACGAAGCCGCGCGCATGGCGACCCGCCATCTGATCGATCGCGGCTACAGGCGCATCGGCTGCGTGCACGAGCAGTATGAGGATCGATCGGATGAAAATCGCGGGAAAAAGGATTATATTCAATTGTTCCAGCGCAGAATCTGGAAAAACCGCACGCGGGGATTTCTGGATGAAATGCGCAGCGCTTCCCTTGAACCTGTATGCATGATCGAGGGCAGCGGCACGGCGGATATCGCATTTGCGGAGGATAAGGAAAGCCTGCAGCGGATTCTCGCGCCGGAAAACCGTCCCTGCGCCCTGTATTGCGAAAACGACATCATCGCGCTGGCGGTGCTGAGCGAAAGCATGCGGCAGGGGATTCGCGTGCCGCAGGAGATCGCGATCATCGGGCACGATGGTCTGGATTACGGCATGATGCTGTATCCGCGGCTCACGACCGTGTGCCAGCCGCGCTATGAAATGGGATCGCTCGCGGCGCATCGGTTGATCGATACGATCGAACATAAATCGGAAAATGAAATCATCTTCACGCACTCCACCGTGGTGGCGGGCGATACGACCTGATAATATTAAATAATATTAATAAGAAAACAAAATGCGGCGGACGGGGTACAACACCCCGTCCGCCGCAAAATCTTTATTGACCGATCATGATCTTCAGGATTTCCACATCGGTGGATTTCATGCCGTCGCGGCCCATGCGGCCCACGTTGGCGATCGTCTTTTCGATATCATCCTGCACAAGTCCTTCGCCGGGGGCGAAGCTGCGCCCGTCCTCGCCGCCGAGTTCCATGCCCAGAATGGCGGCCTCCAGCGCCAGTGCGATCTTATACGCGCAGGATGCCTTCGCGCCGTCGCACACCATGCCGCCGATGGATGCGATGGTATTCGTGATCGTGCGTTCGATCGCCGCTTCGTCAAAGCCCTTCAGCCATGCGATGCCGGCGGTCGCGCCCGCGGCGGCGCTGGTCGCGCCGCAGAATGCGGAAAGATCGCCGATGTAGCGCTTCTGCAAAAGGGAAGTGAGGTTCGCCACCACCAGCGCGCGGTACAGCTTTTCTTCGGATGCGTTCATATCGCGCGCGTATTCGATAACGGGCAGCGATACGGTCATGCCCTGATTGCCGCTGCCGGAATTGATCACCACGGGCATCGAACAGCCGCCCATGCGCGCATCGGAGCCCGCGGCGGCGCGGGCGCGCGCGCGGATGCGCACATCGCTGGGATCGTAGCGATCCATCAGCTCGCGGCCGACGTTTACGCCGTATTTGCCCTTCAAACCTTCATCGGCGATGGCTTCATTGTAATCGATCTGGCGCTTCAATACGTCGCGCACTTCGTCGAGATCCACCGTTTCGGCAAATTCCAGAATATCGCGGAACTTCAGAAGGGATTTATCGGCGGTGTCCTTTACGTTTCTGGTTTCGGCGCGGAACAGCACTTCGCCGTTGCGTTCGATGCGGGTGATGTTCGTATGACTGCCGCTGACCTCGACCGCGGCGGTCTGATCGCCCGCGGACAATTCTGCCAGAATGTAGAGGTTGTCCACATTTTCGGCGAGTTCGCAGGTGCAGATTTTCTGATCGAGCAGCTCGCGCATACGGGCGCGATGCGCATCGTTAATGCCGGTCAGCGCTTCCAGATTCTTTGAAGCGTCGCCGCCGACCGCGCCCAGAATGGCGGCGACCGCGATGCCGCGCAGCCCGCCCGAAGTGGGTACGGTCACGCCCTGCACATTTTTGATGATGTTGCCGCTGCAATGCATTACGATTTTTTCCGGCTCGCAGCCCAGCACTTCGCGCGCCTTCGCGGCGGCAAAGGCGATGGCGATCGGTTCCGTGCAGCCGAGCGCGGGCACCAGTTCTCTCCGCAGAAGATCAACATAGCTGTTGTACACCTTGCGATCCATAAGCTTATTCTACCTCCCGTTGCTTTGACAAACTTCCGAATGTATCGATATCCTTGCGCAGGTATTCGATCGCCTGATCGCGATCGCCCTCGCGGATGCAGACCACCACCTTGGCGTGCAGCTCGGATGGCGGCGGAAAGCCGTTGTGCGTCCATTCATGCCAGTACAGCTGCAAATAGCCGCGCATCGATGCGTTTAGCGCCGCGTAGAGCTGCTTGTAGGTGTATGTGTTTTCCAGATTGGCCGCCAGCGTCATATGGAAATTGATGGATGAATTCCAGTAATCGCGCACATCCTGCTTGAACAGAAGCAGAAATTCATTCTGCACGATCGCGTCCAGCTGTGCGATCTGGGTGGACGTGATCTTATCGAAATTGCGCCGGAGCGAATCGCATTCGATCAGAATGCGGAAATCAACCAGCTCGTGCAATTCGCGTTCGGTATATTTCACCACCAGATAGCCCTTGCGCGGATAGCTTTTCAGAATGTCCTGCGCGCACAGCTCGATCAGCGCTTCGCGGACGGGCGCGCGGGAAGCCTGCAATTCGTCGCACAGCGTCTTTTCGTTGATGAACGAACCGGCGGGATATTGCCCGCTGATGACGGACGACAGAATCGTGGAATATACCTTTTCTTTTAATGATTGACTGATCATATCAGATTATCCTTGATCTTTCACATAAAAATAAAAGAACAAATGCCTTATCTATATGATATTCATTTAATCCGCGTTTGTCAACCGGTAATATCCGAATATTTAGATTAAATAGCGAAATATGCCGGAAAAGATTGAATTTCATCTGATCATATCAGATGAAATTGGCGCGTGAACGCGGTACATGCGGGCGGATTGCCAATTTCCGGCGGTGAAAAAAGATTTATTCGCATATATTGACAGGATACGCTGACCATGCTATAATCTGGTTAACAAACAAAGCGCGGATGATTCGAATGGCTGATCATATCAGAATATCGGCACATCCGGCGGTTTGAAACGATTTTGAAAGCGATGCACCCCCGTGCGCGCTTTTGAAACAATAAAGAAAGGAAGTATTGGCATGAAGAAGATTTTTGCACTCGTACTGACCCTGGCTCTGATGCTGACCTGCTGCGCGTTCGCGGAAGGCTCCATCAAAATCGCGGTTGCCGGCCCCATGACCGGTGATAACGCGGAATATGGTATCGGTTTTGCAAACGCTGCCAAGCTGATGGCGAAGCAGTGGAACGAAGAAAAGGGCGGCGTGACCGTCGGCGACGAAACCTACACCATCGAAATCGTGGAATACGATGATAAGTCCGATTCCGACGAAGCGATGCTGATCGCGGAAAAGATCGTATCTGATGAAGACATCTGGGGCGTAATCGGTCATTTCGCTTCCGGTATCTGCATGGTTGCCGCGCCCACCTATCAGGATGCGGAATACATCAACATCAGCCCCACCTCCTCCCATGCGGATTATTCCAGCATCGGCGATTATATCTTCCGCAACAACACCGTTATCACCGTTGAAACCCGCACCGGCGCGGAAATGGCGGTAAACGATCTGGGCGGCAAGAACATCGGCGTTCTGTCCATCGACACCGAATGGGGTCAGTCTGCGGGCAACGCGATGGAAGAAAACATCAAGGATCTGGGCGGCAACTTCGTGCTGCGCCAGGAAGTTTCCACCGACGCTGTGGACTTCGCAACCGAAATCACCAACTTCAAGGCGGCGGAATGCGACGTGATCATGGTTGCCGGCATGTACGGCACGCTGGCTCCGTTCGCGGTTGCCTGCAAGAACAGCGATTACGATGTGAAGCTGGTTGGCTGCTCCAACGCTTACACCGATAACCTGCTGCAGATCGCCGGCGATGCGGCCAACGGCATCTATGCGCCCGTATCCTTCTTCTCCGGCAGCACCGATGAGCGCATCCAGGCGTATGTAAAGGCTTACACCGATGAATACGGCGCGGCGCCCTCTGCGCTGACCACCCAGGCTTACGACTCCGTCGGCATCCTGCTCGAGGCCATGGAGCGCGCGGGCAAGCTGGATCGCGAAGCCATCAAGGATGAAATGTACAACACCGAATACGATGGCATGTCCGGTTACACCACCTTCGATGAGATCGGCGATGCCCAGAAGGTATTCACCAAGATCATGGTAAAGGACGGCGCTTTCACGCTGGCCGAGTTCTAATGAGGGCAATCGCTGATTAATTCGGAGATCAGGCACAGGGCGCCTTTTCCGCCATACATCGCTTGAGAAAATCTTGAAATAGCGCCGCTATTCCTGCGATTTCCGCAAGCGCGCCTGACGAAAAATTCGCTCCTGTGCATGCCTCCTCATTTAATCATCGATCACCCGGCTGAGTAATAGGGGGGAGGAATAAATCCTCCCCCTGATTTTAGGTAGAGGTAAGGCATTCCACAAATCTTAGAACGAAAGGATTGGGGAGAACTATGCAAACATTTATCGGCGCGCTGATAAACGGTCTGGCTCTGGGCATGGCCTATGCGCTGATCGCCGTTGGTTATTCAATGGTGTTCGGCGTGCTGCGCTTGATCAACTTCTCCCACAGCGCCGTTTACGCATTCGGCGCGTACATGGTATACTTCTTTGTTTCTTTGAAGTTCGGACTGTTTCCCGCCATTCTGCTGGCGGTTGTGCTGTCCGGTTTGCTGGCGCTGACCATCGATAAGGTGGCGCTGGAACCCCTGAGAAAGAAAAAATCCATGCCGATAGCCACGTTGATTACAACGATCGGCATGTCGTTCATAATTCAGAATCTGTTGTCCATCGAATATGTATTCGGCAGCGAAAAGCGCGGCTTCCCGTCGCTGAACCTGTTCGGCAATATCATCATCGGCAACATTACGATTCAGTCCAGCCAGATCATCATGCTGGTGGTGGCGATGATCCTGCTGGCGATTCTGACGTTCATCGTCCAGAAAACCAAGGTCGGTCTTGCGATGCGCGCGACGGAGCAGAATCAGAAGGCCGCCCAGCTGATGGGCATCAATGTAAACTCCGTAATTTCGGTTACGTTCTTCATCGGCGGCGCATCGGCGGCGATCGCGGGCGCGCTGATCGGCGGCTATTATCAGGTAATTTCGCCCACGATGGGTTCCATGATCGGCCTGAAGGCGTTCGCTGCGGCGGTCGTCGGCGGCATCGGCATCCTGTATGGATCCGTGGTCGGCGGTCTGGTGATCGGCGTTGCGGAATGCTTCGCGGCGCAGTATCTGGGCAGCAACGTGCGCGATCCCATGGCGTTCGTGATTTTGATTCTGATTCTGATCATCAAGCCTGTCGGTCTGTTCGGCAAGAAAGGAATTTCGAAGGTATAAGCATATGAAGAAGAATTTCGGTTCAATCAAGCGCGACGGCTTCTTGTATGTCTTCGAACATTTCGTGGATGCATACAAATGGGTATTTATCGTAGTGCTCGGCGCGCTCGCGCTGGCGGTTCCGTATCTGGGGCTGAGCCGCGCGCTGCTGCGCCTGCTGACCATGATCGCGCTGTATTCGATGCTGGGCATGGGTTTGAACGTGCTGATCGGCTATACGGGTCAGGTTTCGCTGGGTCACGCGGGCTTTTACGGCATCGGCGCGTACACCTGCGCGCTTCTGCAGGTGCGCCTCGGCTGGAGCTTCTGGCCGTCGCTGCTCTGCGCGGGCGTTTTGACGGCGCTGATCGGCTTTCTGCTGGGTTTGCCCACGC
>CAKUKP010000074.1 GCA_934663625.1 uncultured Clostridia bacterium | reverse complement strand
TATAGCGATAGAGCTTGGTAAACTTCGGGCCATCCGGATTGCAGTTGCTGGCGGAATGCCCGAAAATGGTGGTGTTTTTGTCCAGCTCCTCCCTGACGCCGATCTGGTCTTCACAATGGGCGTAATAGCAGCCCCATGTGGCATATTCGCCATTTTCGTCCAGCTTCAGGTAATAGCCGTTGTCCTCCGCCTGCATCACCGGATCATCAATTTCCGCGCCGGGCATATACAGCCACGCCACAGTATCGGGATTCTTCTTTTTTGCTTCCGCCAGCTCCGCCTGCCTGTCCTGCGTGGGGATAACTACGCCTGCGGGGATCGCGGTCGGCTGCGGATCCGCCGTGGCGGACGCGGAGGGGTTGGCGGATACCGTTTCCCTGTGCGCACAGCCCGCCATGGCGAAGATCAGAACCGCCACACAGAGCATGGAACAGAATATCTTCAGGGTTCTTTTCATAATACTATCTCCTTACCGCGCCGAAATCGCGGCGCAGTTTCGTTTTCTGCGATGAAGCGAAACAGCGCAGCGTCAAGGTGCAAACCCATCCGCTGCGCTGCCCAAGATTTACTTATAAGGTCAAGTCAGCGGTTTTGCTGTTCAGCCGTATGTCAGCCGATCGCTTCTCGCGCATGCCTTAGTCAATGCCGTTTTCCGCAGCCCAATCCATCTCTTCATCATAATATCTGCCGGTGGCGGCATCCACAAACACGCCGGTCTGCGGGTTGCCGTTCGCCTTCATAAAGATGGCTTCGATGGTATGGCTTCTGCTGACATCCTCGAACGTGTAGGACTTTACCGCGCCGATGCTCCTGCCATCGATCTTGACATTGGAAACGGCGTAGCCCTTATCCGGAGTGATCGTAAAGACCTGATCATCGCCATCATTGACGCTGACATTGCCGGAGGGCGAGATCGAACCGCCCGTTTCAGCAGTCGCCTTGATGGTGTACACGCGATACAATGTGACCTCGCCGGTCAGCGCGGTGTAATTGGTATCATCCGGCGTAAAGCGCCATTTGTAGGCCTTGTTCGCTTCCACTATGGTATCATCCGGCAGAACATTGTTCTGATCATCCACCCATTCCAGTTTGCCCGCATTGGGATTCAGGGTGCTGCCGTCCAACGTCAAGCCCGCATCCTTCAGCGTTTTGCCACTGGTGGTGATCTTTTTGTAGCTGGGTTCGCCGGTGGGCGCAGCCCGCGTAATCATAATTACGAAGGGCGCGCTGGTGATATCCTTGTATTCGTTATCGCCCGCCTTGCTCGCAATAATGCTCACAGATCCGACCCTGACTGGCGTCAGAACGCCGGTAACGGGATCGATCGTCGCCGCGCCGGTGCTGATGGTATCATCGATGCGGTAGGTCACATCGCCCGTGCCGGAGCCGCCGGTGGCGGTCAGCGTCAAGGTAACACGACCGTTCCGGAAATGTAAATCATTCCAAAGGATGATAACACAGCGCGCGTTGTTCTCGCCGAAACAGTTGCGCTAGATTCATGTATTGGAGCAGCCCACATGCAGCGCAGAACGCGCATCCGCCGCGCAATCCAATAAAAAACGCACATAGATCGCATTGCGCCTTGCGACGCTTTTTAAAACGTGGTATACTGGATACAAAGGGAGGGATTGACCGATGATCAACAAAAAGCTGCCGGTGGGCATAGACAGCTTTGCCAAGCTGCGCCGCGAGGATTTTTATTATGTGGATAAAACCGGATTTATCGTTGATCTGCTGGCGAACTGGGGCGAGGTCAATCTGTTCACCCGCCCGCGCCGGTTTGGCAAAACCCTGAATATGAGCATGCTCAAGTGCTTCTTCGAAATCGGCGGGGATAAAAGCATCTTTGACGGGCTTGCGGTTTCCAAAGAGAAAGCGCTTTGCGATACCTACATGGGAAAGTATCCTGTG
Organism: uncultured Clostridia bacterium; assembly: GCA_934663625.1. GTDB lineage: Bacteria > Bacillota > Clostridia > Christensenellales > Aristaeellaceae > SFTH01. Next base: position 13,426 of record CAKUKP010000074.1, on the reverse strand, counting down.
GTGTTCGTCACGCTCAAGGGCGTGGACGGGCTGACATTTGAGGACGCATATGAACATCTGCGCAAAATCATCTATGAAGAAGCCTCTCGTCTGCAATTTCTGGTGGACAGCCCTCGCATATCCGATACGGATAAGGAACCGCTGCGTGTTCTGCTGGAACGAAGGGATGCGCGCGCTGATATCGCGGGCAGCTTGAAGCTGCTCTGCACCCTGCTGGAAAAGCACTACGGACAGAAGCCGATTCTGCTGATCGACGAATATGATGTGCCGCTGGACAAGGCGTATGCACACGGTTACTATGATCAGATGATCGATCTGATCCGTTCGATGTTCGGCGCGGCGCTCAAGACGAACGAAAGCCTGTTCTTCGCCGTGCTGACGGGCTGTCTGCGCGTATCGAAGGAGAGCATCTTTACCGGCTTGAACAACCTGAAGGTGTATTCGATCACGGATTTGCAATGCGATGAATACTTCGGCTTTACGGATGCAGAAGTTCGCAAAATGCTCGCCGATTACGATCTTGAGGCGCACTACGAAGATACCCGCGCGTGGTACGACGGCTACCGCTTTGGCAATCAGGACGTATATTGTCCGTGGGACGTGATCAACTATTGCGATGTGCTGCGCGACGATCCGGAAGCCGAACCGAAGGCGTACTGGATCAACACCAGCGGCAACGAACTGGTGCGGCGGTTGATCAACAAGTGCGCGGATGCGACTGTACAGATGGATGTCGAGCGGCTGATTGAGGGCGAAACGGTATCCAGGCAGCTGAACGAAAATCTGACGCACAACGAAATCGATCAGAACATCGATAACCTCTGGAGCCTTTTGTACATGACGGGCTATTTGACGGTCACGAAGCGCCCGTCCGGCGGATGGTATGATCTGAGGATACCGAATCACGAAATTCGACAGATTTACCAGCAGCAGGTGCTTTCGTGGTTCAAGGACAAGACGAAAACGGAAACCAACGCGCTGACCGATCTGTACGCCGCCTTTGAAACGGGCGATGCGCATGTGATCACCGAAATTCTGAACGATCAACTTTTGTATACCATCAGCTATTACGATGCGTATGAATCGTTCTATCACGGCTTCCTGCTGGCGCTGCTGAGCACGTGCGCAGATTGGCAGGTCGCCAGCAATGTGGAAACCGGCCGTGGGCGCTGCGATATTCTCGTTCAGCGGCGGGATCGCAAGCTGGGCTTCGTGGTAGAGGTCAAGCAGGTGCGCGACCCCGATCAACTGAACGCCGCGTGCGAAGCGGCGATGCGGCAGATCGAGGAAAAGGATTACACCGCCGTTCTGCGCCGCTACCGTGTGAAGGAAATCTGGACGTATGGAATTGCTTTCTGGGATAAGGAATGTCAGGTAATGCTGAAGCGCATTGCGCAGTAAAATCATAACCACCCGTTGAACGGGTGGTTATGACTTTATATTGAGGTTTGTTCTACTTGAAAATACCAAATACGATTTAATTCTGCGCGGCTTTCGCGTCGTATTCCTCCCACATCTGGCGATACTGGCTTACGTAGGCGTTGTATTCCTCCTCGGTTCGGGCGAACGCGAGCTGATCGGACGCGGGATCGGTGGCGCAATAATACATATAGCCCTGATTGATATAATCCATATCGGGCGCCATCGCCGCGCGCAGCGCCGCTTCGGAAGGATTGCAGATCGGCCCCGCGGGCAGCCCCTGCACGACGTAGGTATTGTACAGATTCTGATCCGCCATTTCCTCCGCCGTAAGCACAAATTTCGATACGCCGGACAGGTAGGTCGCGGTGGGATCGCTTTCCAGCTTCCAGCCGAGCCGCAGCCGGTTGTGCAGCACGGCGGATACCTTGGCGAAATCCTCCGTTCTGCCCGCTTCGCGTTCGATGATGGAAGCGAGCGTAATGATCTGATCCATGCTCAGGCCGCTGTTGTAGGCTTCCACCGCCGTATAGGTGCCGTCCTCGTTCATGGTATACTGCGTATTATCGCCGTAATACACGCGATCGATCACGGCGTTGTTCTGCTGCAGCAGGCGCACGATGATGCTCTCTGCCGAGGCATTTCTGAACACGCGGTAGGTATCCGGCGCAAGATAGCCCTCCAGCACATATTTGCGTCCGCCCAGTCTGCCCGTATCCTGCGCGTTCTTCAGCGCATAGGATTCGGCGATGAAGCGATCGGTGTTGGTGCACAGCCGCAGGAATTCATCCGTCGATTTGATCGCACCTTCGCGGTAGAGGTATTCGGCGATATCCTCGCACGTCCAGCCCGGCAGGATGGTGATCGTGCGTTCGTTGGTCTGGCTGCCGCTGGTCAGCTCGGCGACGATTTCCGCCGTCGTCATGGACGGCGATAATTCGTAGGTACCATAGCTGAGCTTATCGGTAAGCCCCTGAAACTGCACCATGTATTTGAAAACCGATGTTTTGTGAATCAGCTGCTGCTTCGTCAGGTTTTCGCCGATTTTGCTGGCGGACTGACCCGATTCAACCTCAAAGGTCACATAATGCGTATCTTCGGGATTCACGGGCCCCAGAAGGTTTTCATAGACCTTATCATAGCCGGTTTTCACAAGGCCGATTACAATCAGCAAGCTGCACAGGAAAATCAGTATCGGGCGCAGAATTTTCCACAGCCACGCATACCAATACAGACCGTATTCACGATCCTCATGCAGCGTTTTGACGTTATAACGCTCGGTTCGAACCTGCTCCGCCGGTTTCCTGGGCGCGTTTTTCTTCCCTTTTGTCATTTGTAGCCTCCGTCAGCCCTGCGCCAGCATATCCAGATCTACGCCGGCGACGTCCGCCAGAATTTTGAAAATATCCGACAGCATGCGCTGGAAACGGAATTCCGCCATCAGATACGCGCCCGCATCGGGGTTGAACTGAAGCAGCGTTCCGATTTGCTGCATTCGCTGCATATCCTCCTGCGGCGGCGTTTCGCCGCCCGCCAGCTTGGCCTGCATCTTGAATTGCAGCTTTTTATATTCGTCCAGCAGCGCCTTGTTGGTGGAATCATCGTAAGCCGCCTGCTTCAGACGAACGTATTCCTTGTATTCATCGCTCTCGCGCAGCGCCTTCGCCAGCGCATGTGCCTGATCATATGGATTCATGATTTTCTCCCGTCAGATTTCTACGATGATCGGCAGGATCATCGGATTTCGCTTAATGGTATCATAGATGTAGCGCTGCACGGATTCGCGCACATCGTTCTTCAGGTGGCTCCATTCGGATGAATCGATCGGGCCGAAGGCTTCGATCGCACGAATCGCCGCCTGCCGCGCGCCGTCCACCAGTTCATCCGCTTCGCGCATGTATACGAAGCCGCGGCTGATGATATCCGGTCCGGAAACCACGCTGCCCAGATCGTGATCCACGCCCATGACGACGATCAAAAGTCCATCCTCCGCCAGATGCTTGCGGTCGCGCAGTACCACCGCGCCGACGTCGCCTACGCCGAGCCCATCGATCAATACCGATCCGTTCGGCACGATGCCGGTTACATCCAGCGAATCGCGATCGAGTTCAATCACATCGCCGATTTCCGCGATCAGCACGTTGTCATCGGGCATGCCCAGCTTTTTGGCAAGCTCCGCGTGGTGGTGCAGCATCCGGTATTCGCCGTGCACGGGGATGAAGTATTTCGGCTTCACCAGCGAATGGATCAGCTTTAATTCCTCCTGCCGCGCGTGGCCGGAAACATGCACCTCCGCCAGCGATTCATAGATCACATTGCAGCCGATTCTGAACAGCTGGTTGATCACGCGGGAGATGGATTTTTCATTGCCCGGAATCGGAGATGCGGACAGGATAACCATATCGCTTTCGCGCAGCTCCAGCTTGCGATGTTCGGCAAACGCCATGCGCGAAAGGCCGCTCATCGGTTCGCCCTGGCTGCCCGTGGTAACCACGGTGATCTTCGAATCGGGATACCGATCCAGATCGTCCACCGTGATCAGATTGCCATCCGGAATTTTCAGATAGCCCAGCTGCATCGCCACGCGGGCAACGTTGACCATGCTGCGCCCGACGAGGCAGACCTTTCTGCCGTAGCGCATGGAAGAATCCACGACGGACTGAATGCGGTGTACGTTGCTGGCGAACATCGCGATGATGATTCGGCCGGTCGCCTTTTCAAACAGCGCGTTGAAGGTTTCGCCCACCTTCTTTTCGGACATTGTATAGCCGGGGCGTTCTACGTTCGTGGAATCCGCCAGCAGCGCCAGCACGCCGCGATTGCCGATTTCCGCGATGCGGCCCAGATTGATCGGTTCGCCGTCCAGCGGCGTAAAATCCACCTTGAAATCGCCGGTATGGAAAACCGTGCCCACCGGCGTGGTGATCGCCAGCGCGCACGCGCCCGCGATGGAATGATTCACCTTGATGAATTCCACCGTAAACGCGCCCACCTGCACCACATCGCCCGGCTCCACCACATTCAGCGGCGCGACGCCGGTCAGCCGGTGTTCCTTCAATTTATGTTCGCACAGCGCCAGCGTAAGCCGCGTGCCGTACAGCGGCGCGGGCGCCTTGCGCATCACATACGGCACCGCGCCGATGTGATCTTCATGCCCGTGCGTAATGAAATAGCCGCGCAGACGATTCTGATTCTTTTCAAGGTAGGTGGTATCCGGAATGACCAGATCGACGCCGGGCATATCCTCGCTCGCGAATATGGAGCCGATATCCACCACGATGATATCATCCATGTATTCAAAAACGGTAATATTCTTACCGACCTCGCCCAATCCGCCCAGCGGAATGATGCGAAGCCTTGGAGATTTATCCTTCTTTGCCACGATAGTCCTCCTTTATAATGTAGTATGTACGATAAATAGTTTTGATTTTATACGATCGCCGGACAAACGCACATCCGACGATAAATTCATTCATTGATGCTATTATACCACGGGTTGCAGCGTTTTTTCTGCATCCGTAAACATTTAACGTCCGTAATACGCCTTCAGCTTTGACGAAGCTTGCGGTCATCCTGTTCCAACAGGCGGTTCAGAATCTGAATCAGGGTATACTTCGCCCCGCGTCCCGCCGCCGCGCCCACGCAGCCGGGGCAGCCGTCCACGCATTTGCAGCCCATCACAAGATCGCGCGCCCGCAAAAGCAGTTCATTATTCATTTCATACACGCGATCGGAAAGACCTACGCCGCCCGGCAGCGAATCATAGAGATACACCGTGGGCTTTTTGGTATATACATCCTTCACATGATACACCACGTTGATATCCTGCGGCGCGCACATCAGATACAGCGGCGCAATGTGGCGAATCGTATGCGCAAGCCCCACCATGGCGTTCTTCAGCGGTTCGCGTTCAAATTCATTTTCCAGCTCGTCCGGCAGCGTCCACCAGCACGCGGTGGTCTGCATTTCCAATTCCGGCAGGGTAACCGGCCCCCAGCCGAGATTTTCATGCGTATCGAACCGGATTTTTTTAAACACCGTAACGATGGAACTGACCAGCACTTCGCCGCGCGCGCGGGTGATCGCGCCGGTCGTATCCGAATCAAATTCATCCAGCACCTTCAGGCTGGTGGTAAGATCCGAATCGGTGTAATAGCCCACGTTGACCTCGCGGACATACGCCTTTTTCGCATCGAAATCCAGGTTTTCTACCTGATACTGCCGCCCTTCATGCATATAAATGGCGTACTGATGCAGCAGCATCGGAACGGTATAGCGATCCATTTCGCCGATGACCTTATGCTTCTTCGGATCGGAAATATCCACGATCACAAAATTCTGATCGCTGGCGGAGCGCAGATTCACGCCCGTCTGCGGAAATTCCTCCGCCATCCAGTAATACTTGCCGCCCACCCTGCGCAGAATCGATTGATCCTCCAGATAGGAAAGCAATTCGCCCGTATCCGAAAGACCGTCGAACAGTTCGCCCTCCGCAAAGGGCAATTCATAGGCGGCGCATTTGATATGGTTCAGCAGGATGTACAGATTGTCCGGATTGATCAGCGCGCATTCCGGCGATTGCTGGAAAAAATATTCAGGATGCTGAATGATGTACTGATCCAGCGGGCCGGAGCTTGCCACCACGATCAGCAGTGAAACGCTGCCCCTGCGCCCCGCGCGCCCAGCCTGCTGCCAGGTGCTGGCGATCGTTCCGGGATAGCCGCACAGCACGCACGCATCCAGCTGACCGATATCGATGCCCAGCTCCAGCGCGTTCGTGGAAATCACGCTCGTCACGCGTCCGGCGCGCAGTTCGCGTTCGATTTCGCGCCGCTGCGTGGGCAGATAGCCGCCGCGATAACCGCGCACCTGTCCCGCGTTGCCCAGCGGATCGCGCACCATATCCTTCAGATAGCGCACCAGCACTTCCACCGTAAGGCGCGAACGCGCGAATACGATGTGTTGGATGCCGCATTTCAGAAGCGAGGACGCGATGCGCCGCGTTTCCGGTATGGAGCCCGCGCGGATGCCCAGCTGCGCATTCACCACCGGCGGATTGTAAAAGATCACGTTGCGCTCCCCCGCGGGCGCGCCGTTATCATCGATCAGTTCTACCGGCTTTCCGATCATCTGCTGCGCCAGTTCCGCGGGATTGCAAATGGTTGCGCTGCAGCAGATAAACGTGGGGTTCGATCCGTAGAAGGCGCATATGCGCTTGAGTCTGCGGATCACATTCGCCAGATTCGATCCGAACACGCCGCGATAAGCGTGGATTTCATCGATCACCACATATTTCAGATTTTCAAAAAGCTTGATCCACTTCGTGTGGTGCGGCAGTATCCCCTGATGCAGCATATCGGGGTTCGTGACCACCACATGCCCCGCCTGCCGGATCGCATTGCGCGCCGGCGCGGGCGTATCGCCGTCATAGGTATACGCCTTGATGGGGCAATCTATGCTCTGGATCATTTCGTACAGTTCCGAAGCCTGATCGCTGGACAACGCCTTGGTCGGGAACAGATACAGCGCGCGCGCGGATTCATCCTTCAGAATCGCATCCAGCACGGGCACATTGTAGCACAGGGTTTTGCCCGAAGCGGTGGGCGTGACCACCACGATATCCCGCCCCGCCATCGCCGCCGCAATCGCCTTCGCCTGATGGATGTACGGGCGATCGATTCCCTTCGCATGGAGTGCACAAAGCACGCCGGAATCGATGGATTCCGGAAATTCGCCGTATTTTGCCTCCCGCGCGGGCAGAACCTGCCAATTGGTCACATTCCGCATGAATTCGGGATTGTTTTTCAAATATGCGATGTACTCCGCTACGGTCATAATGGTTGTTATCCTTTTTGTAGTTTGTGCGGCAGGTTGGGGCTGAATTTCGCAGGAAACGTTATCTCTCCTTCCGTCAGCGGCAAATGCCGCTGACACCTTCCTTTAGCAGTCGCGTAAGGCGGCAAACCTGATGGTTTGCCGGTCGGCTTATAGCCGACTGCCGACGGCTCAATCGAAGATTGAGGCGCGGCACCGCTGCTTGCAGCCCGCGACCAGCCCGCGCGAATCCTTTGGATTCCAGCGCGGTGCTGCCGAAACTTTGCTTTGCAAAGTCTTCGGTGCGTATCATCAGAGGAAGGCAAGAGTTACGAGCTTCGGTTCCTGGCTCCCTCTGATGAGGGATCTGTCAGCGATAGCTGGCTGAGGGAGAGAACCTCTTCCGCAGAACCTGTTCAAACTCAGTGAGTGCGTTATCTCTCCTTCCGTCAAAACCTTCGGTTTTGACACCTTCCTCATCAGAGGAAGGCAAGAGTTACGAGCTTCGGTTCCTGGCTCCCTCTGATGAGGGAGCTGTCGGCAAAGCCGACTGAGGGAGAGAAACCCATTTCACAAAACCCGCAATAATTTGGCGGTGAATCCGCGATCGCCTACATCACGATTTCCATTTCGGTGTTTTCCACCGCTTCCTTCACCAGCGCTTCGATATCCAGTTTGGATTCCGCCTTGGGCATGGTATCCAGCTTCGGGCGCGTTACGGGATGACGCGGCGTAAACACGGTGCAGCAATCCTCATAGGGCAGAATCGAAGTATCGTAGGTGCCGATCTTCTGGGCGATTTCCATAATTTCGGTCTTATCCAGACCGATCAGCGGGCGGAACACGGGCATATCCACCACCGCATCCGTGCAGCCGATGGCTTCCATCGTCTGCGAAGCCACCTGACCCAGACTTTCGCCGGTGATCAGTGCCTGCGCCTTATACTGCTTCGCGATTTCCTGCGCGATGCGCATCATAAAGCGGCGCGTAATCAGCGTGCCCAGTCCTTCGGGGCATTTTTCGTGGATTTCCAGCTGGCACCTGGTAAACGGCACCAGATATACGCAGATGCCGCCGCAATACTCGCTCAGCTCCTTCGCCAGCTGCATCACCTTATCCTTCGCCAGCGGGCCGGTGTACGGCGGGCTCTGGAAATGGATGGCGCAGCAGCGCACACCGCGCTTCATCAGCTGATAGCCCGCGACGGGCGAATCGATGCCGCCGGAGAGCAGCAGCGCGGCTTTTCCGCCGGTGCCCATCGGCAGACCGCCCACCGCCATGATTTCTTCGCAGCAGATGTAGCACATATCGCGGATTTCCACGTGCAGCTTATGCTGAGGATGATGGATATCCACGGTGAGATTCGGATTCGCATCCAGAATCCTGCCGCCGATTTCCGCGCCCAGTTCCAGCGAATTCATCGGAAACTTTTTATCGCTGCGCTTGCCGAACACCTTGAACGTGCCGGAAAACGGGCGCATCATTTCGATGCACTGTTCGCCAATCTGATCCAGATCCTTTTCCACTTCCACGGCGGGACTGACGGAATACACGCCGAACACCTTGCGAACGCGGCGCGCGCAATCATCCATATCCTCGCAATCAGCGACATAGATGCGCGAATCGGACATCCACACATGGCCGCCGATGGGCTTGACCGCCTTTTTCACATTGTCGGTCAGGATTTTCAGAAAATGCGGGCGGTTCGCGCCCTTCAGGAACACTTCGCCGTAGCGAACCAGCAATACTCTGCGCATGTGTTTATCTCCTCGCGTATTTTTTCAACTGTTCATAGATCGCGCCCGCCTTCTGCGCGGCGTAAGCGATTTCTTCCCGCGTGGTGTGCGGGCTCAGGCTGAACCGGAGCGCCCATTCCGCCGTGGCGGGCGCAATGCCCATTTCGGTAAGCACCGCGCTGACCTTCAGTTTCTTTGAAGAACAGGCGGAACCGGTGGATACGTAAATCCGCTCCGCTTCCAGCGCGTGCAGCATAACCTCGCCCCGCACGCCCGGAAAGCCCAGATTGATGATATGCGGCGCCGCCGATTCGGGATCGGGGCCGTTCACGATCAATTCAGGCACCGCCGCGCGGAACTGCGCGAGCAGGTACAGCTTATTCTGCATGAGCCGATCCGCCATATCGGGTCCCAGATCGATCATCGCCTGCACCGCCGCCATCAGCCCCGCGATGCCGGGCGTATTTTCCGTGCCGGAGCGCAGCCCGTTTTCCTGCCCGCCGCCGATCTGCCGCGGCGCGAATCGAATATTTTTGCGGAAAACCAGCGCGCCGATTCCCTTCGGCCCATGAATCTTATGGCCGGACAGCGTATACATATCCGCGTATTTCAAATCCGCCGGAACGCGCATAAAGCCCTGCACGCCGTCGACATGCACGATCGCGCGCCCGTTCACGGTCTGATACAGTTTTTTCATATCCAGAAGCGCGCCGGTTTCATTGTTCACCTGCATACAGCTCACCAGCGAAGCGCCGTCCTGCAGCGCCCGTTCCAGCGCCGCATAATCCAGCTCGCCCGCACGATTTACGCCGATTACGCGCACATCGTGCCCCTGCGCTGCGAGATAAGCAAAGCTTTCGCGCACGGACGGATGCTCCACCGCGCTGACCGCCAGCACCTGTTTTCCGCGCATCCGCGCCACCGTACCGAGAATCGCCAGATTGTTGCTCTCCGTGCCGCCGGAGGTAAACACCAGATTGTGATCGCCCGCGTGCAGCGTTTTCAGAATCAGTTCGCGGCACGCGCGCACGTGCTGAAATTCCCGAACGGACGGCGCGTATACCGAGGACGGATTATAAAAGCCTTCCCGCATACAGGCGGTCATCGCATCGATCGCCGCATCGCAGGGTCGGGTTGTGGCGCTGTTGTCCAGATATGCTTCCATAATAATGTGGTCTTCCCCCCATCAATGAAAGATTCGTACAAATCCTCATTGTCAATTATAACACAGATTTATGATTTGTCGATACGTCGCAAATATGAATTTACCACGAACATTTCGTCATTTTGCAGGATTTCGACGGAGAATTCGCGAATATTGGATAGATACCAAAGGAGGGCTAAAAGCTTGAAATGTCCCTATTGTGGAAATGAATGCGCGGATCAGGCGAAATACTGCGATTTATGTAAGCAGCCGCTGCCGGTTGACGGAAACACCGCCCGCGCAGGCAAAAAGAAAACAAATCGCGCCATGGTCATACTGGGCTGGGTGCTGTGTGCCGCCGTGCTGCTGATCGGCATTTATAAGGTAGCGACATGGGTGGAGGATTACAAAATTACCCGCCTGTACACGCGCGGCGAATATACGCCCACGATATCCACCTATCATGAGGACGATGGGCGGCTGGGTCACGCCGTGGTTTTCTACGGCAAAGACGGCGATATGGTGTTCCTGCCGGAACTGAATCGATCCGTTTCGATCTGCGGCGGTGTGGCGCGCATGGAAATCGCCGACAGCGAATGGTTCGGCACGGACGTATCCGAATATGAATACGCCGATATCACATTCGCGCCGATCCTGGTGCGCGAAAACGGCGCGCGCATTCAGCTGCCGGAGGTAAATTACACCGTGGACGCACCGGAAGCGCCCATCGAGGTAACGAGCCCCAGCAAGGATCGCCCGAACGTAGTCACTTCGGCATATCCGCTGGAATTGAAGGTGGTTCCGAACAGCGAAGTATTCATCAACGGCGAAGATTTAACCCCGCAGGTGGATCGCGGCGGCAATCTGAGCGTAAAGGTAAGCGTGCGCCCCATCGGCGATAACACCTATACGGTGATCGTGCGCACGCCCCATCACAAGGAAACCCGAAAGGATATCGTGATCTACCGTCAGGCATACGATATTGAAATCAAGCTGGACAACGCCGTTTCGGAGAAGAGTTCTTCCGATACGATGGTGATCAGCGGCACCTGCGAACCGGGCGCAATGATCGAGGTAGACAGCGATTATCTGGAAAACAGTCTGGAAGTGGATATGACCACGGGCAAATTCTCGTTCATCGTGGAATTCAAATCGCTCGGCAACAACACTGTCCGCTTCCGCGCCACGAAGGAAGGCCGCGAGGACGCGGTGATCAGCTTCTCCGTCTATTACATCCCCTCGCTTCCGCAGTATTCTGCGAAGGCTTGGAAGATGGATTACGATCAGCTGCGCCTGCTGTTCGAACAGTGGACGGGACGCATCTTCAAATGCGTTGGCCCGATCGTAGATTCGTTCGAGGAGAACGGCGTAAACTATCTGATTATGGACGTCGGCAAGGACGGCCAGCAGCAGCTGATTGTGCTGGAAAATCAATCCGGCACCAAGACGCCCAGCATCGGCCCCAGCTACACCGCGTGGGCGGATGTATCCGGACGATACATGTACAATTCCATGTATTATCCGATGCTGATCGCCAGATATCTGGATCTGACCGCGAGCAACTGAATGTGGAGGGGGAAACTGCTTCCCCCTCCACTACCTCCCCCTTGTTGCCTGTAATTTGAATTGCAGGCAATTTTGCAGATTTTGCTTGACCCTTTGGTTCCGGTCGCAAAATCTGTAATGTAGCAATTTTCCTCTGGAAAATAAGATTTTCCGATGCAAAATTGCCGCGAGTCCACCGCACATGTCGCTGGGCTCGATTTAAACTTCGCTTTTGGCAATACAATGCCACCGGTTAATGAAACCAGCGGCATTTATTTTTTGATTATTCAGTTACCGGTTCGGCTTCCGCCGGCGGCGCGATGATTTCCTCCATCCGATCCAGCAGTTTTTCCAAACCCGTGGAATTCTGGGCGGAGCTGATCATCACTTCCCACGGCTGCACCGCCAGCGTACGGCAGATCAACGGAATGTTCCGGTTCTGCTGCGCGCGGGAGAGCTTATCCGCCTTGGTCGCGACGACGGTAAACGGGATATCGTAATGGCGCAGGTATTCCGTCATCATCTGATCCTCGCGCGTGGGTGCATGGCGGATATCCACCAGATGGAATACGTGGCGCAGGTGCGCAGAACCGCGAAGATAGCCTTCGATCATCTGCGCCCAGCGTTCCTGTTCGCCCTTGGGCGCGCGCGCAAATCCGTAGCCCGGCAGATCCACCAGCAAAAATTTCTCGTTCATCAGATAATAATTGATCAAACGGGTTTTGCCCGGCTCCGATGATGTGCGCGCCAGCTTGGAATTGTGCCCCAGCGCATTAATCAGCGATGATTTTCCCACGTTTGATTTGCCCGCCATGGCAATTTCGGGCAGTCCCTGTCGGGGAAAGGCTTCAAATTTGCTCTGCGACAGCAAAAACTTCGCTTTCTTGATGGTCATATCGCCAACCTCATGTTGCTCGCGCCGTCCAGCACGATTTTAATCGCTTCCTGTACATGATCGATCAGGGTGATATCCATCCGGTTCACGATCGCCTGTTCGATCTCCTGCAAATCCTTTTCGTTTTCTCTGGGCAGCAGAATGCGGGTAATGCCCATGCGATACGCCGCCAGCAGCTTTTCGCGCACGCCGCCGATGGGCAGCACCATGCCGTGCAGCGTCACTTCGCCGGTCATCGCCACATCGCCGCGCGCGGGCACGCCCGTAACGGCGCTCACCAGCGCACAGGTCAGCGCCACGCCCGCGGAGGGGCCGTCCTTGGGCACTGCGCCCTCCGGCACATGAATGTGCAGATCGTGCTTTTCGAAAAACTCCGCCGGTATTCCGCGCTCCTTCGCGCATACGCGCACGATGCTGCGCGCCAGCTTCGCCGATTCCTGCATGACCTCGCCCAGCTTGCCGGTGATCTCCATCGAACCCTTTCCATCCATCGCGAGCGCCTCGACCGGCATCACCTCGCCGCCGACGCTCGTCCACGCAAGGCCGTTTACCACGCCCACGCGCGGTTCATTTTCCGTCGGTTGACGCAGATACCGCTTCGCTCCAAGATACGTTTTCAAATCGGTCGCCTTGACGCACACCGATTTCTTATCCGGGTTCTCGGTCAGTTCCAGCACCGCCTTGCGGCACAGCTTTTCGGCGATTCGCTCCAGATTGCGCACGCCGGATTCGCGGGTATAGCCGTCGATCATTTCCATGATCGTCCTTTCGGTAATCTTCAGCTGACCCTTCTTCATGCCGTGCGCCGCCATCTGCTTCGGCAGCAGGTAGTTTTTCGCGATCTTGCACTTTTCCTGCTGCGTATAGCTGGGC
>CAKUKP010000073.1 GCA_934663625.1 uncultured Clostridia bacterium | reverse complement strand
ATATTGATTCGCAATCACCGCAAATTTTTGCCATTTTGTTCGTTATTTGCCGAACAGGCGCTTGAAGAACCCCGCCTTTTTCGCGGGCGCATCCGTCTGCGGCTCCGGCTGCGCCGGTTGGGGCGCAATCGCTTCTCGCTTCGGCAAATACACGTCGGGATCCGGCAGCGCCGCATCGGGGTTCGGGAGCGATGTATTCATGCGCGGCGCTTCCTGCGTTTCTTCCGCGCTTTCCCGCGCCGCATCCGCTTCGGTTCGCACGCGCACGGCGATCGGCGGCTTTGCGCGCAGCTCCAGCACCTTATCAAAATCCGCCTTCTGAATGCGATAGCCGATTTCATCAATGTTTAGAATGATCCCATCGCACCCCTTCGCCAGCCGGACGACGTCGTCAAACACCGCAGCTACGGGATGTACGGGCGGATTCATGCGCCCCGTGAACGCCGCCGCGCGCGCAGCGCCGGTAAAAGCAGCGATAAACTTTTTCGAATCGCGCTTATCGGCGATCTGGATGCACGCATCCGCCGGAACGATCCGGCCTTCGCCGATGCGCGCATGCGCCGCCTGCGTGCATTCGCGCCCGCCGTTTCCCGGACAGGCGATGTACAGCACCGCGTTTCCGATTTCGCGGCGCGCAAAATTCTGCATGGTAAGCGTGCTTTCCAGCGCGCCGCGCACGGCGTTTTCCGGCGCGTTTTCCTGCTTCATGCGATTCCAGCGCAGGCCGTAGGTCACCTCGCGCAGCATCAGATTCACGATGCGCGCATCGGGAGCAAGCGGCGCGTCTCCGAAATCTTCAATGCGCAGCTCCGCCGCCGCAAAGCCGTTGTCCACGCGCACAAGCTCCATGCCCGATTTGCGCAGATCCGCAAAAAAGCGATCGTATTCGGCGCTTTTGATTTCTCGAATCTGCCATATGTCCAATCCGCCCGCCTTCGTCACCTGCGCATGCGCGTTTTCGGCGCGCTGCATGGATGCAAACAGTTCAATTCTGCCATCGAGGCTCTGCGCGGGATAGCGGCCGTTGGTCAGCAGATCATAGGCGGCAAAGAACGAATCCAGCTTCAGCAGCGCCTGCGCCGCCGCACCGCGCGCGGCGATCCAATCCTGCTTCACGCCCTCCGGCGCTTCCGCGGGTATCTTCTGAAGGCGCGCGCACGCGTTTAACTCCGCATCGATCGCGCCGCCCTGCGCAGCGGGCGCTGCGGGGCGCGGAAAGCCGTTTTCATCGATGCTGGGTACAGTTTCAAGCCGCACTTCGCGCGCGACGACAGCGCCCTTTAAATCGCGCACCAGATAGCCGATCAGGCGATCCGCGGGATAGGCTTTGCGAATCGCCGCCGCCAGCTGATCCAGCTGCTTCGGATTCGTTTCCCGCATTTCATATTCATCCGGCGTTATGCCAAAGAGAATCAGCATCGCTTCGCCGGGCTGAAGCCTGCCCGCCGAAAGCCGGGGGCGCAGCTCGGTAATTTCCATGGCGTAGCCGTGCATCGCCCCGATTTCGCCCAGCGCATAGCGCCTGTTTTTGGCGACAAAGGTTCTTTTGAAATTCACTTCCATTTCAAGCACACCTCGAATTTCATACTGATTTTATTATAAGAAAACGGCGGCGGACTGTCAATTGATAAATCGACGATTGCGGTTTGAAACGTGCGTTTGCGGGCATACTGAAAAAACAAATCCACAAATTCGCGCGCGGACGCGCGCAAACGAAATCGGAGGTTGAATTATGACCATCGGCATCATCGCATTGATCGTTGTCGCAATTCTGATCCTGCTGGGCGTTGGCCAGCGCATTCTGGACAAGCTGCACTTAAATGATAAGCTGGCGCTTCTGTGCATCGCCGCCATGATCGGCCTGGGCTTTGTACCGGATATTCCGGTGACGGACGTATTCGCATTCAACATCGGCGGCGCGGTAATCCCGCTGGCGCTGTGCGTATATCTGTTCATCAAGGCGGATACCGGCGTTGAACGCGCGCGTTCCATCGCCGCATCACTGGTGACGGGCGCGGCGATCTTCGCCATCGGTATGTTCGCGCCGAACGAACCGGAGCGCATTACGGTCGATCCCATGATCCTGTACGGGCTGGCGGCGGGCGTAATCGCCTATATCTTCGGCAGATCGCGCCGCTGCGCGTTCATCGCGGGCGTAATCGGCATGATGCTTTCCAATGTGGCGAACGCCATTCTGGTATGGAACGCGGGCATTCCGCAGAAACTCGTGCTGGGCGGCGCGGGCGCGTTCGACGGCATTGTGATTTCCGGCCTGATCGCGGTGCTGCTGGCGGAGCTGATCGGCGAAATCATCGAACGGATGCAGCGCGGCACGCGCAAGCCCGATCGCGATTATCAAAACGGCCGCTTTGTGCGAAAGGGGGAAGCGCGGTGAAGAAGCTGATTTTGCTGATCTGCCTCGCAGCGGCGGTTCTGACCATCCTGTCCCCCGCCCACGCGGAAAACGACGGCGATTGCATCTATTCGCTGCTGGATGAGCGCGGCAACCGCCTGACCCGCCGCGCCGGACGCATCTACGAGGGCGACGAGTATATCTCCTCGGATAATCTGCTCTACCGCGTCATATCCGTGGACGATACAGCCTGCACGGCGACCGCCGAGCTGCGCGGCTCGGCGGTGATCGATACCGCCGCATGGAACGCATTCCTCGCCGCCAGCGCGGAGGATGCAAAGGACGTAAAAGACGATGATCAGAAGCTGATCTGCATGTATTCCACGCATTCCGATGAATCCTACGTGCCATCCGACGGCGCTTCGTCGCTCTGGAACAACGCCGGTATTTACGATGTGGGCGACGCGCTGAAAGAAAATCTGGAAAAAAAAGGCATCACGGTGGAATATTCGGATGAAACCTTCCTGCCGCACGACGCGGGCGCATACAACCGTTCCCGTTCTACGGTAGAGGAATACGTGAAAAAGCTGCCCGACGCGATCATCGATATTCACCGCGACGGCGTGGACGCGGACGAGTATGAAACGAAGGTGGACGGCGAAAACACCAGCATGGTGCGCCTTTTCGTGGGCAGATCGAACCAGAACGCCGCCGAAAACAAGGCGTTTGCCCAACAGCTGAAGGCCGCGGCGGACAAGGCGTATCCCGGATTGATCAAGGATATTTTCATCGGCAAGGGCAATTACAATCAGGAGCTGTATCCGCAGGCGATCCTGCTGGAATTCGGCACCTATGAAATCGAAAAGGAAAAGGCCATTTCCGCCACGGAATACATGGCGGATGTGATCGACGATGTGCTCTTCGGCGAATCCGCCAAGGCGGAAACGGGCAAAAAGAACGGAAGCGCAGCGGTAGGCATCGCATGGGCGGTAGGCATCGTGATCATCGGCGCGATCATCTATGCGCTCGCCGCCACGGGACGGCTACAGCCCATGTGGAGCAAATTGAAAAAGGGTGCGAGCGAACTTACGCTGGGCATGTTTTCCAAACGAAAGTAAGCGCCGCTTGGCATAACTTTCATGATATTTAATATAATCGAAAGTTGATACTTTACCATGCTGATATTATAATAGTTACGAAAATTGAATCATGATGATAGAGGCGCGGTCAATATCAGTAACTGCCGCCATCGCGGGAATACGAGGCAGCGAAAGGCTTGATCGCCGAGGGAATGCGGGCATTGCCCGATGCCGCATCGCCCGGGTCGATGGAGAATATCCATCGAACTGTCGCCCTGCAATCGGCGGATTGCGGGCGGAGCGCTGTCATAAAATCACATGCGAATTAAAACGTGAAGTTATGACGCTGGTTCATGCTTCACGTTTTCAATTTTGGGATTGAGAGGGGTTCGCAAATGAAAAGGATTTTGGCAATACTTATGCTTTTGCTGATCGCGCTGACCGGCGTGATCGCAGCCGCGGAAACCGCATCGGAAGCCGCCGCCGCATCCATCGATTCGGCGGTTGTCGAAGCCGCGGAGGAAGAAGCGTCTAATGAAGAAGCTTCCGAGGAAGCGGCGGAACCGGCCGTCAGCCGGTTCTATCAGACGTTTTGGGCGCTGCTGCCGCCCATCATCGCCATCGGTCTGGCGCTGATTACAAAGGAAGTTTATTCCTCGCTGTTCATCGGTATCGTGGTGGGCGGCCTTCTGTATTCCAACTTCAGCTTTGAAGGCACGCTGAACCACGTATTCTCCGGCGGCATCGTATCCGTGCTTTCGGATACCTACAACGTCGGCATACTGGTATTCCTGGTAATTCTGGGCATTCTGGTTTGCATTCTGAACCATGCGGGCGGCTCCGCCGCGTTTGGCCGCTGGGCTGCCCAGCACATCAAAACGAATATCGGCGCACAGCTGGCGACGATCGCGCTGGGCGTGTTGATCTTCATCGATGATTACTTCAACTGCCTGACCGTCGGATCGGTCATGCGCCCCGTATGCGATAAGCATAAGGTATCCCGCGCCAAGCTGGCATACCTGATCGATGCGACCGCCGCGCCGGTGTGCATCATCGCGCCGGTTTCTTCGTGGGCGGCGGCAGTTTCCAGCTATGTGGAGGATGGAAACGGTTTGCAGCTGTTCCTGCGCGCGATTCCGTTCAACTTTTACGCGCTGCTGACCATTGTAATGATGTTCGTTCTCGCCATTGCAAATCTGGATTACGGTCCGATGCGCAAGCACGAGCGCAACGCCCGCGAACACGGCGATATCTTTTCCGGAATCAAAGCCTACGCGGAAACCGCCGAGGAAGAATCAAATCCCCGCGCGCGCGTGATCGATCTGGTTCTGCCGATCGCGATTCTAATTATCACCTGCGTTACCGGCATGATCTATTCCGGCGGATTCTTCTCCGGCGCAAGCTTTGTAGAGGCTTTCTCCAATTCGGATGCATCCGTGGGGCTGATGCTCGGTTCCGCCGTCACGCTGGTGTTTGCGATCATTTATTTCATGCTGCGCAGGCTGATCTCCTTTAAGCATCTGATGGAATGCATTCCCGAAGGCTTCAAGGCGATGGTGCCCGCCGTACTGATTCTGACCTTCGCGTGGAGCCTGAAGGCGATGACCGATTCGCTGGGCGCAAAGCAGTTCGTTGAACAGCTGGTCAAAAGCTCCGCGGGCGGCTTCAAGGCGTTCCTGCCCGCGATCATTTTCGCCATCGGCTGCGGCTTATCGTTTGCCACCGGCACATCATGGGGCACGTTCGGCATTTTGATTCCCATCACGCTGGGCGTATTTCCGCTGTCCGATCCGCTGGGTATCGTATGCGTTTCCGCCTGCATGGCGGGCGCGGTGTGCGGCGATCATTGCTCCCCCATTTCGGATACGACCATCATGGCTTCCGCGGGCGCGCAGTGCGACCACGTAACCCACGTAGCTACCCAGCTTCCCTACGCGCTGACCGTCGCGGGCGTGAGCTTTGTAAGCTACATCATCGCGGGCTTTGTGCCGAACGCGCTGATCGTATTGCCCATCGCCATCGTGCTGATGATCAGCACGCTGATCGTGCTGAAGAAGTGCGTAAAGGCGAAATAAGCATTTGCATAACCGGAGCCCGTCCGATGATTCGAACGGGCTCCCTTTTTTGTTTATCTTTATTTCTGCAGATAATCCATCGCCATTTCGTGCGTAATGCGGTTTGATATGGTATCCGCATCACGAATCGCTTCGGAGGCGAACTTTGCGCCGAGCATCGGCGCACTTACGCCGCTTTCCGCGATGAACGGAATTCCAAGCGCAAGACCGCAGATCACGCCGGATACATAGGCGTCGCCCGCGCCGCCCGTCGCCACGGGTTCGGTGGGCTGTGCGGGAATGAACGCCGCGCGATCGCCCTCGCACACCCAGCTGCCCTGCGCGCCGCAAGTCATGGCAAGGCGAATATTCGGATTGTACACGCGCATTTTCTGATGGCACATCTGCGCAAGGCGCTGCATATCCTTTTCATCACATCCGCAGAATGCCGCCGCTTCATCTTCGTTGATCGCCAACAGATCACAGCATTCGAAGCCGCCGGAGCGCGTAAATTCATCAAATTCATCCATCAGGCACGATGCCGCGCAGAACGCGCCCGCCGCGTGCGCGCGCTGCATCAGACGGATTCTGGCGGACACTGGCACCTCCGGAGCCGCCATGACGAGCGTTTGCGCATCCAGCGAAAGCTGATCCAGCGCATGATCCACATACGCTGCATCCACCAGATCGCAAGCGCTTTGCGCGGTGGTGACATTGCAAACCGCCTTATCCGGATATTGCATGCATACGCAGTACATCGTGGATCTCTCCTTCGTTTGCGCAACGAATCGCGTATCCATGCCCGCATCGCGCATCATTTCAAGCAGCGCGCTGCCCGCGTCATCCATGCCCACCATGCCGATGGGCACGACGGCGGCTTCGGGCGCAAGCACGCGCGCGATGTAATGCAATATGATGTGCTGCTTACAATAATCGCGGGTAGGCGTGAGCGTAGCGAGCCGCGTTTCGTTGCGCGAAAGCGTGCGGTTTCCATCCAGTTCAAACAGAATGCCCGTACCGATGCCGCCCGTGCCGATGAATTGATTAAATCGAAGCTTCATCATCGTTCACCCCATTAAACCGCCATTCCGGATGGAGCGATACGGGGTGCGTGGCGGTTTCCCGCGTGGCGGTGAGCAGCGCGTCCGGATGCTCCTGCAGGAGGGTCATCGGGTATTCCGGATCCGGTTCGGAGAACAGCGCCACACGCAGCGCGGTCTGCTTCCATGCGCCGGTATCGCTGAACAGGCGAACCTTTTTAGCGCGCAGGCATTCCTTGATGCCCAAAGTCACGGACATGGGCGGAACAAACTGATAGCCCGCGCCGAAGGTGCGCTGCGCCAGCGCCATAATGGTATCATCGTTGTTCATCTGAATACGGATCGAAGCATTGCGCAGCTGATCCAGCGTAAGGCGGCTGTAGGGCGCGCGGCGCGCCTGATTGTAGGCGATATGGCCATCCTGTCCCCATCCGCCGTAGGTCAGATCGATTTCATGCTTGTAGATTTCACTGCGCACGGTTTCCATCGTGGCGGGCGACAGGAAGAAGCGCTGCTCCTGCGGCACCTGCAATTCCTTTTTGATGCCGCCGTAGAAATGCTTTTCCATGAACGCGCGGAAGTTGTAAGGATCATTGTAATTCAATTCCCTGCCCTGCCAATCCAGACATTCGTCCATATGGAAAACCACGAAATTCTTCAGCGAAATATTGCGTTCGTTGACAATATCTTCGAAGGGCTTATACCAGCAGCTGGGGCCGCAGGGAATAATCGCGCGGAAAATTCTGTTTTCAGCGTTCGCGCGTTCGATCTCCTGTGCCAGTTCCTCCGCCATCACGCGCCCCATCTCCGCGGAATCGGATACCATGCGGAACGGAATTTTGCGATCCGGATGCGATGCAAGCTGTTCCGCCGGTACGGCACACCATTTGTACAGATTCTTGATTTCCATTTCTGCCTCCAATAATCGTTATTATTTTTTACAGGAAGTGCGGGCATATGCCCGCACTTCAGACATCATCGCATCAGCGCTGCCTGTTCTTGAACATCATATCGCAGGCGACCGCAATCAGAACCACCAGACCCTTTACCGCGGATTGCCAGTCGATCGATACGCCCAGCAGGGACATGCCGTTGTTCAGAACGCCCATGATCAGCGCGCCGACCAGAACGCCGAACACGGTACCCGCGCCGCCGCTGATGGAAGCGCCGCCAAGGAAGCACGCCGCGATTGCGTCGGTTTCATAACCGGTGCCCGCCTTCGGCGAAGCGGAATTCAGGCGCGCGCAGACGGAAATGCCCGCGATCGTCGCCATCAGACCGGAAATCGTATAGATGATGAACATCAGCTTTCTGGTATTGATGCCGGACAGGCGCGCCGCCTTCAGGTTGCCGCCCATCGCATAGAGATGACGGCCGAATACGGATTTTTTCGTAATGAAACTGAAGATCAGAATCATGATCACCAGCAGCACCATGGAGAAGGAAATGCCCTTGTAACCGGACAGCAGCCAGCACAGCGCGTTGACGAACGCCACGATCAGCACCATCTTTGCGATGATTCCACCCAGACTGCCTGTGGGCAGATCGCGCTTCTTATTGCGGAAATAGCCGGTCAACACGATCGCGACATATGCCAGCGATCCGACGATGCCGATCAGAATCGTGAGCACATGGCGGGAAGCGCCCTGCACGATATCCGGAAAAAAGCCGGTGGCGATAAACTGAAACGCATCGGAATACGGGCCGATGGAGCGGCCGTTCAGCACGACCTGCGCAAGGCCGCGGAACAGAAGCTCGCCGGACAGCGTGGTAATCCACGGATGCACGCCCACCACGGCGATCCACATGCCGTGCCATGCGCCGACCAGCAGACCGATCAACAGCACCAGCAGCACCGCGGGCAGGGTGGGTATTTTCATATCCACCATCAAAACGCCGCAGATCGCGCCCGCAAAACATACCACGGAACCAACAGAAAGATCGATATTGCCGCCGGTCAGAATGCACAGCAGCATGCCCATGCCCAGAATAAACACATACATGTTCTGATGGATCAGATTGCTGATGTTCAGCGGTTTCAGCATAATGCCATCGGTTACGATTTCAAGAACGATGATCAGAACCGCCAACGCAATGCCCATCGTATACTGACGTATATTGTTTCGCAGTATCTTTTTCATGTTTTGCATAAGTCATTACTCCTTTGTGCTCTGAATAATCATCGACATAATATTTTCCTGCGTGGCCTGTTCTCCGGAAACCTCGCCGACGATTCTGCCCTCGCACATAACATAGATGCGATCGCAGATGCCGATCAGCTCCGCCATTTCGGAAGAAACCACCAGAACGCGCTTGCCCGCCGCGGCGAGCTGATTGATGATGGTGTAAACCTCGTACTTCGCGCCGACATCGATGCCGCGCGTGGGTTCATCCAGCATCAGAATTTCAGGCTGTGCGAACACCCATTTGCCCAGCATCACCTTCTGCTGATTGCCGCCGGAAAGATTACCGACCGCCTGCTGAAGGTTGGGCGCTTTGATGTGGAACTGCTCGCGCAGCTTCTGGCATTCATGCAGCTCCAGTTCGGGGTTGATCGTTCTGCCATTCCCCACCGCCTTCAGATTGGAAAGCGTAAGGTTCATGCTGATGCTGTGTCCCAGCATCAAGCCATCGCCCTTGCGATCCTCGGTAACATAGGCAATGCCGCTTCGGATGGCGTCGGACGGCGTGTGTACATTCAGCTTTTTACCGTCCAGATACATATCGCCGGAGATGTTCGTGCCGTAGGATCTGCCGAAAATGCTCTTGCAGAATTCGGTGCGCCCCGCGCCCATCAGCCCTGCGATGCCCACCACCTCGCCGCCGTTTACGCGGATATTGATGCTGTCCAGCCTGACCTGCGCAGGATCCTCCTCGGCATGCACCGTCCAGTTTTTCACTTCAAAATTGTGCCCATAATCAATATTCGAAACGCGCTTCGGGAAGCGATCCGCCATATCACGGCCAACCATGCCCTTGATGATGCGATCTTCAGAAACACCGCTTCCGTTGATCAGCGTTTCGATCACCGTGCCATCGCGAATGATGGTGATTTCATCCGCGACCTCCTGCACCTCGTGCAGCTTATGCGAAATAATGATCGATGTGATGCCCTCGTCCCGCAGACGCAAAAGCAGCTTGAGCAGCTTTTCAGATTCTTCATCGTTCAGCGCGGCGGTCGGTTCATCCAGAATCAGCAGTTTTACCTTTTTGGACAGCGCCTTTGCGATTTCCACCAGCTGCTGTTTGCCGACGCCCAGCGACTGCACCTGTACTTCGGGATCTATATGAAGCCCAACCGTTTTGAGCAAGCTTTCCGCTTCCGTATGTGTGCGCGCCCAATCGATAACGCCCTTCGCAGCCAGACGTTCATTGCCCACGAACAGATTTTCCGCCACGGAAAGCTGCGGAAACAGCGCAAGCTCCTGATGGATGATTACAATGCCGCGCGCTTCACTGTCCTCAATCTTTTTAAATTTGCAAAGTTCACCGTCAAAATAGATATCTCCGGAATACGTGCCGTAGCGGTATACGCCGCTGAGCACATTCATCAGCGTGGATTTACCCGCGCCGTTTTCGCCGACCAGCGCATGAATATGATGTTCCTTTACCTGAAGGTTCACATTGTCCAGCGCCTTTACGCCGGGAAACAGCTTTGTGATGCCCTTCATTTCCAATAAAACCCTATCCAACATGGTACCGCTCCTTTATACAAAGAATTACCGATGTAATCCCGCCCGGTCTTACCGGGCTATGGCGCACATGCGCCATAGCCCATAATTCCATTCGGATTACTGCAGATCTTCCGCCGCGATATAGCCGGAATCGATCAGTTCTTCCTTGTAGTTGTCGATGGTGATGATGGAGGCGGAGATCGCCATGGAGGGAACATCAAACACGCCATTGTTGTAAACGGAATTGACTTCCACTTCTTCGCCGTTGAGCGCCTGGGTGGTCAGCTTCACGGCAACTTCCGCCAGATTGGTGGTGTTGTTGTAGATGGAGGAATACTGTTCGCCCGCGATCATGGACTTAATGGAGGTCACTTCGCAATCCTGGCCGGTTACCTTCGGCAGGGGCAGATCCGCGGTGCCGTAGCCAGCGGACTTGCAGGCGGACAGGATACCGATGGAAAGGCCGTCATAGGGCGCCAGAACGCCGTCCAGCACGGTGCCATCGGAATAGAAAGCGGAAATCAGGTTGTCCATGCGCGCCTGTGCCTTCAGACCGTCCCAACCTTCGATGGCGATCTGCGCCATATCGGTCTGGCCGGAGGGGATCACGATCACGCCGCTGTCGATGTAGGGCTGCAGAATGTTCATGGAGCCTTCATAGTACAGCGGGGTGCAGCTGTCATCCAGAGAGCCCGCGAAGAGTTCTACGTTGAAGGGGCCGGTCGCGCCGTCCAGCACGCCCAGACCGGTCAGCAGGGAGGTCGCCTGCTGTTCGCCGATCGCGATGGAATCGAAGGTGGCATAATAATCCACATCGGGGGTCTTGGTCAGCAGACGGTCATACGCGATGACAACTACGCCGCTTTCCTTTGCCATCTTCAGTTCGTTGCTCAGAGAGGAACCATCGACGGAAGCGATGATCAGCGCATCCACGCCCTTGAGCAGCATATTCTGAATCTGGTTCGCCTGTACGTCGATGTGATCTTCCGCGTACTGCAGGTCAACTTCGTAGCCCAGTTCTTCCAGTGCAGCCTTTACCTTGTCGCCGTCATGGATCCAGCGTTCGCTGGACTTGGTGGGCATGGCGACGCCGATGCGGCCGGTTTCCGCGATGGCGGCGACGCCGACGAGCATCATGGACAGAACGAGGAGCATTGCGAGAATCTTTTTCATGTTTTTTCTCCTTTTTCTTTATTTACACCGGAATTTCCGGCGCAATACATTTGGATTCGGCGCTTCAATTCGCCGGTTGGATTACAGCGCGTATACGGTCATGCCGGTCAGTTCGGCGAAATCGATCAGTTCCTGATAGAGATGTTCGCCGTAGCCCAGGCACGCGTATTCGTTGTTCCAATGCTCAAGCAGGGTATCGATATCGCATTCCGCGGTGCAGAAGGCGTGCGGCCAATCCGGAATACCGCATTCGTGGCGGCGCACCGCCAGTTCCTCCCTGGAGGGCACGCGCACGGTGCAGCGGGTAACCACCATCGTGAACTTGCCGTCCACGCGGCATACGCGACCAAGCACGCCCTTGCCTTCCTTGCAGGTCAGCTTGATGGACATGCCGCCCGCCTTGCCCTCGGTGGGAATGCCGTGGGACGCGAACACCGCACCATCCTCATTTGCCAATGCCGTGGGCACCGCGCCATCGCCGATGATCTTGATTTCGTTGTTTTCCTTGTTGATGCACTGGAAATCGCCGTAATAGATCGGATCTTCGGACAGATACGTCATCAGGATGCTGGTCATCGCGGTATTGAAGTCCGACAGCGTGGAGGTCGGCACGCCGTCGTCCAGCATCATACTCTGCGCAAAGCAGGAAGCCACATAATCATCGCCCAGACCGGGGAAGGACTGAATCGTATAATAATCGAAATCATTTTCCTTCATCAGCTTCTTGAGCGCCACATACAGGCGGATGGAACGCTCGGTTACATCGTTCCGCTCCGGAAGTTCGATAAAGCGCTTCTTGATGATTTCATATACGCCGTCGATTTCCTCCGCGGTCACCGCCCTGGCAGTTTCCAGAAGCTCGGTGGTATCGCGGGAATCGATATCGATGCCGAAGGTTTTCATCCACTGCGCGGGATCCGCCACGCCGCAGGTCTGACCCATGCCGCGACCGCCGAACGCGCCCATCGTGGTATTGTTGATGCGGTTCTTCACCGCGGAAGCCTGACAATAGCTCAAAATGCGGTTCAGATCTTTCGGATCCTCCGCCTTGCCATATACATAGCGGCATTTCAGACCGATTTCATTCAGCGCCGCCTTCAGCACCAGACCGCCGACCGGACGCCAGCCCTGCGAACCCGGATACGTCCAGATCACGATGCCCTTGCCCGTCTTGGCAAATTCACGGATCGCACCGATCATGTGCGCCGCCCACACCCACGTACCGGAGAAGAGCACCAGACAATCGATGCTGTCGTCCTTCGCCATGGGCAGGATGATTTCGTTGGCTTCCTTCTTGGTGGCAACGATATCATTATCGTGCTCCACCTTGATTCCTTTCGCTTCCAGAACGTCCCTGCCCTCTACCAGCGTAAGCCCGCTGTCGCGCAGCGCCTTCTTGGAACGCTCGATAATGTCATAATCGATAAACAGATTGCCATCCGGATCCTTTAGCCCATCCTTGTGTACGCCGTAGACCACAAAACCAACCTTCGCCTTAATCATGGTACTTCCTCCTTCCCCCGCATCGCGCGGGAGATATTCCACATTATTTCATTCTGCATGGAAGCTTTCGCCTTGCAGATTGATTTCGTTATCGTTTACCTTGCGGATCGCCACCGCCACCGCGCCCATCGCGCCCGCCCGTCCGGTCAGGCTGGAACACAGAATCTCCGGCACGTAGGGCAAATGCCGCCCCAGCAGTTCCTTCCAATAAGGAATGAACAGCTGCCCCAGAAAGCCGCCCAGACCGCCGCCGACGATGATCACTTCTTCATCGATTACCGCCGTTAAATTGATCAGCGCGATCGCGGTCAGATCGGCGATGCGCCGAAGCACATCATCCTGCAAAGCTTCTTCCAGTGAAAGCCCCGGAAATACATCCGTTCCGCGCGCCTTCAGCAGTTCGCCGATGTGCTGTCCGGAAATCATCGATTCCAGCACACCCTGCGATTCATTGTTTTCGCGCATGTTTTCCACGCCGGGCACCATATAGCCAATTTCGCCGGACGCGCCGTTCCTGCCATGGTACAGTTCGCCGTTTAAAATCACCGCCGAACCGATGCCGACGCCGTAGCTGATGTATACGATATCGCGATAATCGCGCGCCGCGCCCTTCCATTTTTCGGCGACCGCACCGAAATTCACGTTATTTTCGAACAATATATCCGCATTTCGGTACGCCGCGCGCAGGCTTTCCTCGATCTGCTTCAGATTCGGCATTCGAATGAACGGGGCCGCGACGAGCCTGCCCGTTTTCATATCGGCGATGCCCGGTATTCCGACCGCGATATACAGCACCTTTTCGGGCGCTATGCCCGCGCGCGCGATCGCCTGCGCGATCAGGTGATTCAACGTCGTGCGCAGGGAATCATCCTCGCTTGCGGCGTAGGGTTCGTTCAAATAGATCGCTTCATTTCCATCCAGATCCGCCAGAATCACGCGCAGCTGCGATCTGCCCACGTCCACGCCCACCACATAGGCGCGCTCCGCATTGAACTGCAAAAGCGTGGATTTGCGCCCCAGATTGTTATCGCCATCCCCCGCTTCCACCAGGTAGCCGCTTTGCAGCAGCTTTTTTACGTTGGTGGAAATGGTGGGAAAGCTCATATTCAGCGTTCGGTGCAGATCGGCGCGGGATATCGGGCCGTTCTTTCGAACGCAATCCAATATCAATTTGCGGTTGATCTCCCCGATTCTCTCCGGCGTACCCGAATCCATCACGTTCTGCATTGCTCTCACCATTAGTTAGTAAACTTTCTTTATATAATCATACCGCATTCCCCACTCCTTGTCAATACAAATTTACATTTAAATGCAATTCTATATTTTTTCGTTATAGATGTCATTCTATTTGTTGTAATTTTAGATTTTTTGCACAATTTCAGTATAGAAAAACAGCCCCGCCGGACGAACGCGATCGTCGCCGACGGAGCTGCACAAATTATATAATTGAAATATCGATATAGCGGGAATACACGCTATTTTCCGGCTCGCCGCCCTGAATGAACTGGGCGCCGACCGCCTTTTGATAAAACTTCTCCGGACCGTCCACCCATCCGATAATGGCATAGCCATAGCCGTAATCGCGCATCGCCTCCAATGTGCGAATCAGCAGCGCCTTGCCCAGATTTTTGCCGCGCAGCGTGGGATCCACGCCAATCGGGCCGAAAAAGCTTTTGGAGGATACATCAAAGCAGGCAAATCCGATCAATCGGTTATCCTCCACCGCGATAAAGCACTTGCACACATCCTGCATCAGAGAATGCTCTACCTCCGCAGGCCATGCGATGTGATCCGGAAACTTTTCGCGCACAAACTCCAGAATCCGATCGCGATCGCCCACGAACGCGCGCTTGATTTCGATCTCCTCGGATACTTCATATTTGGGAAGATGGGTCAGCCCGACGATCATATCGCAGCCCTTTACCATATCAATCACCCCATAAACAGTTTTCATCATGCTATCATGTTTTCGGCCAGGTGTCAAGTTCCGCGAAGGTGCAAAGTATACCATATAAAAGCGCCCCGATCCCCATCAGGGAATCGAGGCGCAAGGTTAATCTGGTTTTCGAACGCGGTGAATGATCTGCGATCAGTTCATTTCGTTCAAAGCGGTGCAGCCCGCGAACGCGCGCTTGCCGATCACTTCCACAGTATCGGGCAGATCCACGGATGTGATGGCGGTGTTGTTTTCAAACGCACCTTCTCCAATTTCAACCACGGGCAGTTCAGCGATGGTCGCAGGCACGGTCACGCTGGAAGCGCTTCCGGTATACTTCACAATCACCACGCCGGATCGATCCGCATTGAAGCGATATTCGAAATCGCCCTCCTGCTGCGTCTGCGATGTGATGGTAACCGGCTTGGAAACCGGAATGGTCGCTTCGTCGGCGGCGCTCGCCTGATACCACAGATCATAATCGCCCGCCTGATCAAACTGATAGGTAAGCTGCCATTCGCGGTAATTATCGTAATCTGTTACCGTGATATCCGCATCATCCTTGTTCCACGTTTTCAGCGTATCCGAATTCAGGTTCATGGATACCTTATTCATTTCAAGGCTTGTGATAACCGTAATTTCCGTATTCTCCTTTTCAACGGTGTTGTCGTACCAGATATCAATGATCGCAGGACGCTTGACAGTCACCGGCTTGGAATACGGAATCGTATCCTCTCCTGCCGCGCTCGCCTTGTACCACAGATCGTAATTGCCTTCGTATTCAAACTGGTAAGGCAATGTCCATTCACTGTAATTTGACTCATCCTTTACCGTAATTCCTTCGTCCGTCCTCGACCACGTCTTCAGGCAATCATCACCCATATACATAGATACGTTGTTCATCTCTAGATTCGTGCAGACCGTGATTTCCGTATCCTGCTTTTCAACGGCATTTTTGTACCAGATATCAATGATCGCAGGACGCTTGACAGTCACCGGCTTGGAATACGGAATCGTATCCTCTCCTGCCGCGC
>CAKUKP010000072.1 GCA_934663625.1 uncultured Clostridia bacterium | reverse complement strand
TGTACACAAAGATGGAACCGTTGCAGGCGGCCCTGTTTACTACATCAAGACCGCCTTCAAGGGCAAATTCGGCACGTTCCTCGCCGGTTTCTTCGCGGTCGCCATCATTCTGGCGCTGGGCTTCATGGGCTGCATGGTGCAATCCAATTCCATCAGCGCCGCATGCAATACCGCCTTCGGTATTCCCGCATGGGCGACGGGACTGATCATATCTCTGCTGGCGGCGCTGATCTTCATCGGCGGTTTGCAGCGCATCGGTGCAGTCACCGAAAAGCTGGTGCCCATCATGGCGACGCTGTACTTCATCGGCGGCATCATCGTGCTGGTAATCCGCGCGAAATACATTCCGGAAACCTTCGGCATGATCTTCAAATACGCCTTCCAGCCCAACGCCATCATCGGCGGCACGATCGGCTTTGCGATCAAGCAGGCGATCAGCCAGGGCGCAAAGCGCGGCCTGTTCTCCAATGAAGCCGGTATGGGCTCTACCCCGCACGCACACGCGATGGCGAACCTCAAAGCGCCGCACGATCAGGGCGTGGTCGCGATGATCGGCGTATTCATCGATACGTTTATCGTGCTGACGATCACCGCGCTGGTGGTCATTTCCACGCTGTACGCGGGCAACGGCGTTCTGGCATCCGGCGCAGCGGACGGCGTAAACAAGGCGAACATGGCGCAGCTGGCATTCGGCAGCGTATTCGGAAGCGGCGCGGGCAGCGGCTTTGTCGCCATCTGTCTTCTGTTTTTCGCGTTTTCCACGATCATCGGCTGGAATCTGTTCGGACGCATCAACATGAATTACCTGTTTGGCAAGAAATCCAACCTGATCTACTCCGTGATTGCAATCGCGTTTATCTTCCTCGGATCGCTGCTCTCCAACGATCTGGTATGGGAGCTGACGGATATGTTCAACAACATCATGGTGATCCCGAACGTGATCGCACTGATCGCGCTGGGCGGGCTGGTTGCCGCCGAAGCGCGTGCGCACAGGCGCGGCGCGCAGAAATAATCCGTTTGCAGGCACAAAAGATCCTGCCCATCGAATAAAATCGAAGGGCAGGATTTTTTTATCTATTATCTGTTTTTCAGCTCGGTCAGGAACTGTTCCAGACGATCCATGGCTTCCATGATATTGGCGATGCTGTTGCAATAGCTCATGCGAACGAAGCCTTCCCCGCAATCGCCGAACGCCGTGCCCGGAATCACCGCGACGTGCTTTTCAATCAGGAATTTTTCGCAGAATTCTTCGCTGCTCATACCGGTAGACCGGATGCATGGGAACACGTAGAACGCACCCTTCGGTTCAAAGCATTGCAGCCCCATATCGCGCAGCCTGCCCAGAATGTATTTGCGCCGGTGATCGTATTCCATCCGCATGGTTTCAATATCCACATCGCCCGCGGTGGCGGCTTCGATCGCGGCATACTGGCTGGTGGTCGGCGCGCACATGATGGCGTACTGGTGAATCTTCAGCATCTGCTTCGCCACTTCGCGGGGCGCGCAGACGTAGCCCATGCGCCAGCCGGTCATGGCGTAGCTCTTGGAAAAGCCATTGACCAAAATCGTGCGCTCCTGCATGCCGGGGATCGCCGCGATGGAAACATGGCGCTGACCGTAGGTCAGTTCCGCATAGATTTCATCGGAAACCACCATGATGTCGGTATCCTTCAATACTTCGGCGATTTCTTCCAGATGCCTGCGCTCCATGATGCCGCCGGTAGGATTATTCGGGAACGGCAGCACCAGCGCCTTGGTTTTCGGCGTAATGGCGGCGCGCA
Organism: uncultured Clostridia bacterium; assembly: GCA_934663625.1. GTDB lineage: Bacteria > Bacillota > Clostridia > Christensenellales > Aristaeellaceae > SFTH01. Next base: position 14,355 of record CAKUKP010000072.1, on the reverse strand, counting down.
GTTCTTCGGCGGTCAGGCGGAAATCATCCTCCACCTTCGTTTCCACGAACACGGGTTTTCCGTTGATCAGGCTGGTGATCGGCCCATAGCATACGAAGCTGGGCACCGGAACGATCACTTCATCCCCCGGATTGACCAGCGCGCGCAGGGCAATATCGATGCCCTCGCTTCCGCCGACGGTCACGATAATCTGGTCGGGCGCATAGGTCAATTGGAAGCGCCGCTGAAGATAGGCTGCGATCGCGCCGCGCAGGCGGGAAAGGCCGGCGTTGCCCGTGTATTTCGTAAATCCCTTTTCAAGGCTGTACACGCCCGCATCGCGGATGTGCCACGGCGTTACAAAATCCGGTTCGCCCACGCCCAGCGATATGGCGCTATCCATGGTTTCCAGAATATCGAAAAATTTGCGGATTCCGGAGGGCTTTAACGCCTTTGCCCGATCGGAAAGAATGCTGTCGTAATTCATCATATGAACAAAAGCCTCTCTTCCTGCTCCGGCTGCTGATAGAACATCTTATGCTTTTCCTTGTACTTTTTCAGAATGAAGTGCGTCGCCGTGCTGGTTACGCCCTCCAGCGGCGCGAGCTTCGCAAACACGAACTGCGAAACCTGCTTCATCGTCATATTGCTGACGGTCACCGCCAGATCATACGCGCCGGACATCAGATACAGGCTTTCCACTTCATCATACTGGAAGATGCGCTCCGCGATTCGATCATAGCCGTCGCCCCGCTGCGGCGCGATTTTCACTTCGATCAGCGCGGTTACATTTTCATCCTTCGTTTTGTCCCAGTCGATCAGGGTCGTGGTTCCGATAATGATATTTTCGCTCTTCGCCTTTTCGATAATCGCTTCAACCTCTTCGACCGGCATATCGAGCATGGTGGCGATATGCGCGGGCGTGAGCGTCGCATCGTTTTCCAACAGCTTTAAAACTTCGATCATTTTGAGCATTCCTTTCTGCGAAATGTGCGTGTAAGTTACTTCATTGTACTCGCCCATTTCGCCCGTGTCAATCTCAATACAATTAATTGTATTTACATCATCGGGATTGCTTTTCACATTTATGCGTGATAAGATAGATTTTAGTCTACATTCGGGGATGATGGCATTGGCGTATCTGAACAGCGAAACCTTTGAAATCCTGCGCAGCGGTGAAATCGCGCCGCCTGCGCTCTGGTTTTATGTGGACGATCGCCTTGCGGAAACGATTCAGGCGCTGAATCTGCGCGGATATCCGACCGTCAGCTGCCGGATCGATCCCCCGTTCTCGCATCGCTTTCAGGTTACGCTGATCAACGTTCGGGACAGCGAAGGCAAAACGCCCGCGCCCGCCGACATCGCCCGCGCCTATGAGCATCGAACGCCCGATGCTAAGGTAATCCGCATCGCGCAGATCGGAAACCGGAAATACCGCCTGACGGTTCAAGCCAAAACGCCGCGCGAAATATGCATCACCTTCCGCGGCAGCGCGCAGTTTCGGGAAATTCCGGAAGGCTGCGAATATAATAGCAATGTGCTCCGCTATTCCTTTCCAAACGAGATCGACGGTCTTGAATATTTACAGCTGTGTCAGACGCACGCGCAGGCGCTGTACGATTGGGCGTGCACCCTGCCGGTAGGGCTATGGTAGAACATAGTATAAAACATCCCCGCATCGCCGATTCTTCGGCAGTGCGGGGATGTTTTCAATCAACAATTCTTAATTCTGCAATGCTAAGCCCAAATAATTTACTTATTCGCTTCCGCTTCGCCTTCGCAGATGGCCTTGCAGCTGGCAAAACCGATGCCCAGACGGTCTACGCCCATATCGACGTACATCTTGGCGGTTTCATAGTTACGGATGCCGCCGGAGGGCTTTACCTTGCAGCGACCCTTCGCAGTATCGAGCATCGCCTGAACCGCTTCCACGGTTGCGCCGGTGCCATTGAAGCCGGTGGAGGTCTTTACGAAGTCCGCGCCCGCCGCGATGGAAACCTCGGTAGCCTTCTTGATCTGATCGATGGTCAGCTGGCTGGTTTCGAAGATGACCTTTACATTTACGCCCTTCGCGTGCGCTTCTTCGACGACCGCCTTGATTTCGGCTTCGACAACGTCCCATGCGCCGCCGCGCGCCGCGCCGTAGTTCATTACCATATCGATATCCAGAACGCCCTTGGCCGCATAAGCACGCGCAGCGCCGCGCTTATCTTCGATTCCGCCATAGCCATAGGGGAAGTCCAGAACGCAGCTTACGCTGGTATTGGTGCCCGCAGTGAGCTTCAGCGCCAGATCGATATCACAGCCGCGAACGCAAACGGTTTTGCTGTCGAAGGAAATGCATTCCTTGATGGCCGCTTCTACCTGTTCGGGGGTCATGTCCGGCTTCAGAATGGCCGCGTCAAAATATCTTGCGATCTTCATACTTCTATCTCCTTATGTTCTTTTAAAAATTGCTCGACTTCATCGCCGTCCGGCAGCGAAGGCAGCGACCCACGGCGGGAAGCGGTAATCGCGCCGCACGCAGAACCATACCGCATGGCGGAACGCACGCTTTCGCCGCGCGCGACCGCGCAGGTAAAGCCGCCGTTGAAGGCGTCGCCCGCCGCGGTGGAATCCACCGCGTTGATCCGGAACGCGGGCAGGATAAACTTTGTTTCCGAATCGCTGTAATACGCGCCGTATTCGCCCAGCGTGATGATCAGCCGCCGCACGCCGCGATCATGCATTGCCTTGCCCGCCGCATCGCACCATGCGGAGATATCCGCATAATCCCTGCGATACACGCCGGTAAAGAATTCGCATTCCGTTTCATTGGGCGTTACATAATCGGCAACCGCCAGCATGGAATTCGGAATTTCACACGCGGGCGCGGGATTCAGCACAACCGTGCAGCCGCATTCGCGCGCCAGCGCCATCGCGGCTTCCACCGCATCGGCGTTGATTTGCAGCTGAAACAGCGCCGCCTGCGCCGCCTGAAATTCGGGGCGCATTGCCGCAACTTCTTCAAGCGTTACTTCGGCGTTTGCGTTGGGGGCGACCACGATTGCATTCTTGCCGCCGTCCGCCACCAGAACGCAGTCCGTACCGGTGGGGTGCCTGGGATCCACCAGTACGGCATCTACGTTCACATGGCTATCGCGCATGGCGGAAAGCAGTATTTCGCCGCGCTCATCCGCGCCGACCTTGCCCAGCATGTGCGCGTCCGCGCCCAGCTTGGCGCACACCGCCGCCTGGTTGCCGCCCTTGCCGGAAGCGAAAAAACCGCTGGCATAGCCGGTAACCGTTTCGCCCTCACGGGGCAGGCGATGCGCCCAGATAAAGCAATCGTACAGCAGATCGCCGAATATCGCAATTCGGGGATGATTCATCATTACTTCTTGAAGCCCAGACGCTTTTCGGTGTAGTGATCATCCACGTTCTTCACAGAAGTGCCCCATGCCTTCTGACGCACGAAGAACACGCCGTTCTGTTCCTGTTCCGGCCACAGCGTGAACAGTTTGAAGGGCTTATCGCAATCGAGGTTATCGATGTAATGGAATACGCCGCCGGGGATGATGATGATATCGCCGTTCTTGACCTTTACGAATTCGCCATCCAGCACCACGTAGGAAGGATCGCCAACATCCACCATGTAATAGATCTCGGTCTTTTCATGTGCGTCGCCGCCGGTGCGCATATGGGGCTGCAGGGTGCCTTCGTTGATGTTGATTACCTGCTGGCCGGCCATTTCATCGCCGTTGAGCATCTTGGAAGAATAATCAGTGCCGCAAACATAAGGCACAACATTTTCCGCATTTACGAGAGTCCATTTTTTCTTTTCCATGATTCAAACCTCTTTTCGTGTTTTCACAAATTAATTATATCCCTCGGATATTAATTTGTCGTTCAGATTCCGTAGTTTTCCCTGACCATCGCATCGATTTCCGCGCGATGCGGCATTGCGGGCGCGGTGCCCAGCTTGGTCACGGAAAGCGCGCCGGTGGCGTTGCCATAGCGCAGCGCAGTGAACAGATCCTTGCCCTCGGATAGCGCCATCAGGAAGCCGCCGTTGAACGCATCGCCCGCGCCGGTGGAATCGATCGCGTCTACCTTCAGGCGCGGCAGCAGTTCGCTCTTCTGACCATCGGAGGCGAATGCGCCCAGCGCGCCCATCGTGATGACCACGTTCTTCACGCCCTTATCGAAGAATACCTTCGCCGCGCGCTCCGCATCTTCCCTGGTCTTGACTTCAACGCCCGTCAGCACCTGCGCTTCGGTTTCGTTGGGGGTTACGATATCGATCTTGCCGATCACGTCCTCCGGAATTTCGCACGCCGGCGCGGGATTCAGAACGACCTTTACGCCCGCCGCATGCGCGATATCGATCACCTTGTACTGCGCATCAAAATTGATTTCATGCTGCAGCAGAATGTACGCCGCGCCTTCGATCAGCGGGCGGCACTTTTCAACGTCCTCCGGCGTGATATTGGCGCACGCCGCGGGAATGACCACGATTTCGTTCTGCGCGGATACCTCGTCCACCATGATCAGCGCAACGCCGGTTTCCTTCTTTTCATCGATCAGGATATAATCGGTGTTCATGCCCTCCGCGGTATAGAAATCCGTGGCGACCTTGCCGAAAACATCATTGCCCACCTTGGTGACCAGCGTAACGTTTGCGCCCGCGCGATGCGCGGCGACCGCCTGATTGGACCCCTTTCCGCCGGGGCCCATCTTGAAGGAGCTGCCCAGAATCGTCTGTCCCGGAACCGGCAGACCCTTGGAACGTCCGGTAAGATCTACGACAAAGCTGCCAAATACTACGATCGGTTTGCCCATATGTATTACCTCCTGTCAGCGATCGCCCGTTCGAGCGCCGCTATTTCCTCCGCGCCGTCCACAATGCCGATTTCCAGATGGGAAAAGCGGCTCTGCATGGGCGCGAGCATTTCCTGCTGTCCCTTTTCGATCTGTGCGGGACGACCGATGGGGTGACAATTGCCCGGTTCGAACGCCAGCACATATTCCGCGTTGCGCAGCACCTTCCATTCGGCGATGCAGGGCAGTTCGCGCACGTTGTACTTCAGATACACGCCCAGCTCCAGTTCATCGTTGACCAGCGCCGCGATGGTATTGCCATCCGCATCCGCGCCCATTTCATGGAAGAACTGCTGTTCCAGATAGCCCGCGCGCGGCGCGCCGCATTTTTCATAGATGCCGATATCGCGCTTCGCGTGTTCGGAATTCGCCCATACGCGCCTGCTGGGCGCGATGAATCTGGAATGCTCCGAAAGCACGGGCGATCCAATGTTGATGTGGTAGAAGAACATCAGCATCTGATCCATTTCACCCAGATTGGTAAATTCATCTTCGATGGTCAGCTTCTTTTCGCCGAGAACAGTGCGCACCGTGCGGCGCAGCTGCAGATGCTCGCCGTGCAGGCGGCCCTCCTCTACCCTGCCGGACACCATCATGCGGTATACCCCGTCGCTTTCCCATTCCTCGCGGGTGCATACGTTGTCCGCGCAGGTGTTGGAAATATCGCCGTGCAGACCGAGCGGCATATTCTTCAGAAAGCCGATGTCGGCGCGGCAGTTGGGACCGGCGTTGGTCAGACCGCAGGTGGTCAGCATTCCCGCGAAGAAGCTCTTCAGCCACTGATCCTCAAAATCATCATAATAGGCGGCGGCGGTAACGCCCGCCTTGGTAAGATAGGCAATCGGAACTCCGCGATAGCGAAGCTCCGATATGTCCATGCCGCGGCCGGGCAGCACGGTAAAGCGCAGCCCTCCGCCGGTTTCCACGTCCACCGCGTCAAGGCCGGTGGCCTTGCCGTCCGTGAACTGGTATTTTTTCAATCCGCCCAGCTGGCGCATATTGCCGAAGCGATTTACGCAGCTTTCGCGGCTTACATCAGGTTTCCATGCTTTCATGCTTCAAAATCCACCATTACCTTGATGCGATGATCGTTGCGCTCCGTGACGGCCGCAAACGCTTCCTTCACATGATCGAAGCTGAAGCGATCCGTGATCATCGGAGAAAGATCCAGCTTGCCGGAAGAAAGCAGACTCAGAATCTTGTCCATCTGATTCGGGGTGCCCGCAGAACCGACCAGCGTGCAGTTCTTTACGATGAGGCGATCCAGCTTGATGCCGTTGAGCAGCTGTTCATAGAACGCCGGAATGACCAGCTTGCCGCTGCCGCGCAGCATGAGCATCGAATCGTTCAACACGGAGGGTGCGCCGGTAGAGTCCATAACCATTTCCGCGCCCATGCCGTTGGTTTCGCGCATGACCACGTCCACCAGATTTTCCTTCGTCATATCCACTACGATGTCCGCGCCCAGCTTTTTGGCGATTTCCAGCTTCGCCGTCTTGCGTCCGCCGACGATGATCTTGCCGATGCCGCGCGCGCGCGCCACCGCCATGCCGCCCAGCGAAATCGGGCCGGTACCGACGACCACCAGCGTGGTGGTGGGATCAAAGCCCGCGCGTTCGATGCCGTAGAAGCCGATGCTGGTGGGCTCGATCAGCGCTGCCACATCCAGACCTACATTATCGGGAACCTTGAACGCCATGCGTTCCGGAATCAGCATGTATTCCGCGAATCCGCCCGGCCAGCAATTGCCCGTGGTGCCGATGGCGCGGCCGTTTACGCAGGACTGATACTGTCCGCGGCGACACATTTCGCATTCGCCGCAATAATAACCGGTATCGGAAATGATGCGGTCGCCGGGCTTGATGCGCCATGCCTGGCTGCCCGTTTCCACCACCGTGCCCGACCATTCATGGCCGATGCGCACGGGATAGATGGGATCGGCGCCATCGCCCAGATTCAGCGTGCCCTTCATGATGGCGATATCCGTCGCGCATACGCCGCAATGGGCAACCTTGCACAGCACCTCGCGGGGGCCGCACTTCGGCTTATCCATTTCCACAACGCGCAACTCGCCGGGCTTATATGCCAATAATACCTTCATACCTGTTTCCTCTTTCAATTCGAAATAGAAATCTCTTTAGAAATCTCTGGAATAACCGCTCGTCCATGCGGCGTCCACCGGAATCACGGCGCCATTGATGTAGGACGCCGCATCCGTCGCCAGGAAGCAGCAGATGCCCACAAAATCATCCGCCCTGGCGATTTCGCCGGAGGGAATATGGCTCTTCATCAGCGCGAGGCTGTCCGCATCCAGCTTGGATACTTCCGCATTTTCCACATCGCCCGCGGCGATTACGTTGATACGGATGCCGTCCGGCGCCATTTCCATGCCGACCGCCTTGGTGAAATTGATCACGCCCGCCTTCGCCGCAGCAAAAGCGCACTGCAGCTTGGAGGGAATCAGGCCCTTTGCGGAAGCGATGTTCGTAATGCTGCCGCCCTGTCCCTGCGCAACCATCTGCGCGGCGACCGTCTTTACGCAATAGAACACGCCGGTCATATCGGTGGCAATCACATCGTGCCAGAGATCATCATCATAATCCTGCAGCTCCGCGCGATGCGCAATATTGCCCTGCACGCCCGCAGCGTTGGTCAGGTTGTCCACGCGGCCGTAGATTTCAACGGTTTTGGCGACCATCGCCTTCACGCTGTCCATCTTGCGCACGTCAACTTCGATCGCGGTAACTTCGCCGCCCTCGGCCTTGATCGCTTCGGCAACTTCGTTCAATTCCGCCGCGCGGATATCCGCCGCAACCACCTTCGCGCCCTCTTTGGCGAATTCCTTCGCCACTGCGCTGCCGATCGTGCCAGCCGCGCCGACGACAATAACAACTTTATCCTTTAAATTCAGCGTCATCTGTCTTTACCTCCTGCAGCTTAGAGATCGCGATTGTAGCCACAAATCCAACCGCCGTCAACGGTGATCGTTGAACCGGTCATGAATTTGGCTTCATCGGATGCAATGTAGCAAGTTGCATATGCGATATCATCCGGCTCGCCGGGATGTCCTACCGGGAAGTGCGAAATGATGCCGTTCGATTTCACGGGATCGCTATAGAACAGTTCCTTTACGCCCTCGTTCATTACGGAACCGGGCGCGATGCCGTTTACGCGAATGCCCTTCGGTGCAAGTTCCATCGCCATGGTCTTGGTCATCGCAAACACGCCGGCCTTTGCCGCCGTGAAAGCGCACTGCAGGCGCAGCGGGGTAAGACCCACGATCGAACCGACGTTGATGATGTTTCCGCCCTCGCCCTGCGCGAGCATCTGGCGGATGGCGAACTTGGAACAATTGTACACGCCGTCCAGATCGACGGATACGATGCGATCCCACAGACCCTCATCGTATTCATTTACGCGCTTGCGATACTGGGGACCGCCGTTGATGCCGGCGTTGTTTACCATAATATCCAGACGGCCGTAGATGCGCACGGTTTCTTCGATCAGATGCTTTGCGCTGTCCATCTTGGATACATCCACGGTAACCGCCGTAGCTTCGCCGCCATGCGCCTTGACTTCTTCAACCGTTTTGTTCAACGTTTCGAGGGTGCGACCTGCGACGATGACCTTTGCTCCATTTTCAGCCAGTCGAATGCACATCGCGCTGCCGATGGCGCCGCCGCCGCCGGTAACGATCGCAACTTTTCCGTTCAGATCGACTTTCATCTTGCTTGTTCCTCCCAAACTAACATAATGTTCGCTTATTCAGCAACCTTCTTGGACTGTCTGTAGATATCGAACAGTACCGCGGCCGCCATGACCGCGCCCTTTACGGATACGCGCAGCGTATCCGGCAGACCCAGGAAGATGATCGCGCTTTCCGCAACGAATACCAGCGTTACGCCGATCAGTACGCCGAGCGGAGAGCCCTTGCCGCCGGAGAGCGATACGCCGCCGACGACGCAGCCCGCGATCGCGCGGAATTCCCAGCCATCGCCGGTTTCCGGACGGCCGAGCTTCATATCGAGCGTCTGCAGCAGACCGCCAATGCAGCAGAATACCGAGCAGATGATGTACGCCAGCATGCGCATCTTGGTGACGTTGATACCGGCGAGCTTCGCTACTTCGCGGTTATCGCCGCATGCGAGCAGGCGACGACCCCAAAGCGTGCGCTTGATGACCACGAACACGATCGCAAACAGAATGATCATGATCCAGAAGGAAGGATACATGCCCAGAATGCGGCGCTTGAAGAAGTTGACGAAGGCAACCGTTCCGGGATCCGTCAGGTTGTTCATGCTCAGTTCCGGATTGTGGATTACGATGTGGCGCAGACCATGCACGACATACATCGTGCCCATGGTGGCGATAAAATCGTTCATGCCGAGCTTGACGACCAGAATACCGTTGACCACGCCGACCATGGCGCAGCATGCAAACGCGACCAGAATCGCGGGCAGAACGCCCCAATTGTGTTCCACGATCAGCATCGACATCATGATGCCGCCCAAACCTGCGCAGCGGCCGGTGGAAATATCAACCGCGCCCGTCATCAGTACAAAGGATACGCCCAGCGCCGTGATTGCTACGAAGGGAATTTCCGTGAACATCGAGGAGAAGTTTCTCGCGCTCAGGAAGTCGGGACGGAAAATCGTAGTAATTACCACGATGAACAGCAGCGGCAGAAATACGCTGAATTCATCCGAACGGGTGATGGCCTGAAATACTCGATTGTTTCTAATCCTGGAGAAGGGCTTACGCGTGCTCTCATTACTCTTATTTTGTGCCATTCGTATCACCCCTTATTTCGCAATCTGTTTTGCTTCAAAGCGCTTGCGCATAATATCCATCAGTACGGCGATGATCAGAATTGCGCCGATCAGCATCAGCTGAAGCATCTTGTTCCAACCGAGCAATTCCAACGCGCGAACCACGACGTGATAGAGCAGTATGCCGACCGCGCAGCCCAATATCGAACCATAGCCGGCGGAAACGCCGCCGATGGAAACGCAGATAATCGTTCTGAACTCACGGCCTTCGCCGCTGGTGGGGATCGCCTTCTGCTGCTGAATGGTTTCAAACACGCCGGAGAGCGCCGCCAGAACGCCCGCCAGCAGGAACGCGATGAAACGAATCTTGTCTACGGAAATACCCGCCATGGTCGCGGCGTTGGGATTGCCGCCGACGGCGCGCAGGCGATAGCCAAAGCGGCTTCTGCGCACCACGATTTCCAGCATGATGATGATCGCAATGAAGATCAGGAACAGCCAGGACAGCGAAAGCGGACGCGCCGCCTTGAACGCCTTGGTGCCCAGCGCGCTGATATCCAGCGTGATGCCCTTGGAAATCGTCGTTACAAGACCCTTGCAGATGAACTGCGAAGCCAGCGTGGTAATCCAGGAGGAAAGGCGCAGCTTCGTGGTCAGGAAGCCGTTGAAGGCGCCGACGATCGCGCCGAAGATCACGCCGTTCAGCAGGCAGAAGATCAGGCCGAGCGTGCCCGAACCCGCGATCGTGCTCAGTCCCCACTGTTCGCACGCGACGCCGACCATGATGCCGGCGAAGCATCCGTTCATGCCTACGGACAAATCCACATCACCCGTCAGCGTGACCAGCGCCTGTCCCAGCGCCATCATGCCGATCGGAACGGAATTGACCAGGATCTTCGAAAAGAACTTCCACGTAAGGAAAACATTGTTTACGTTGTTGGTCAGGATACAGATAATGATTACCGGAATCAGCATGCCCACTTCAGGCGTTAAAACAAGACGGACAATTTTGCTTAACGCGCTGCTTTTCTTCTGTACAGGAGCCTGCTTGTCGGTATTGATCGCCGCATTTTGCATCTTCATTTCACCTCTCTGGTACTAGATCTTTTAAAGGTGTGTACACACATTTCCATGATGCGGGCGTCCGTACCTTCATCACGGCTGAGCTCTCCGACCACGCGGCCTTCCGCCATTACGACGTAACGATCCGACATGCCCATCAATTCGGGCAATTCGGAAGAAATCATCACCACGGCGACGCCTCTGGCCGCCATCTGATTGATGATATTGTAAATATCATTCTTCGATCCGACGTCGATGCCCTTCGTCGGTTCATCCAGGATGATGATGCTCGGATCCGGATTCAGGCTGCGCGCGATAACGACCTTCTGCTGGTTGCCGCCCGAAAGCGTTGCAACCTTCGTGCCCATCGTGGGCGCCTTGATGCGCAGGCTGTCAAAGTATTCCTTGACGCGCTTATTGGTCTTGCGTCTGGAAACAAGCGCTCCGCTGCTGACCGACTTCAGGTTGGAAATCGCGATGTTGGTGCGGATATCCCAAACGAAGTTCAGACCATATACCTTTCTATCCTCGGATACCATTCCGATACCATGACGAATGGCGTCCTCGGTGGAATGGATATTTACTTTCTTTCCATAGAGGTAGATATCGCCGGATTTGATCGGCAGCATGCCGAAGATCGCCATGCAGACCTCGCTTCGGCCTGCGCCAACCAGACCCGCCATGCCCACGACTTCGCCCGCCTTGACGGAGAAGGATACGTCCTCGATCAGATTCTTGTTCTGAATGTAGGGATGCGCCACGGTCAGATGTTCTACGCGCAGAACCTCATCGCCGATCTTTACATTGCGCGCGGGATACATGTTCTGCAGATCGCGTCCGATCATATCATGGATGATCTTCGCGGTATCATAATCCTTGCGTTCGAAGGTGGAGATGTTCTTGCCGTCGCGCAGAATGGTAACGCGGTCGGTCAGTTCCATGATCTCCGCCAGCTTGTGGGTTACGAAGATGATGCTTACGCCCTTTTCCTTCAGCTTGCGAACAACGGTAAACAGCTGTTCAACATCGGAATTGGAAAGCGAAGTGGTCGGCTCGTCCAGAATCAATACCTTCGGATCGGTCGCCAGCGCGCGCGCGATCATCAGCATCTGCTGCTGACCGATGGAAAGCTTGCGCACGTCCGCGTGCGGATCCAGATTGATGTGATTCTTTTTCAGCAGCTCTTCCGTGGCGCGATACATCGTCTTAAAATCAACGAAGCACTTGCTGCCGTTATTTTCGCCCTTGATTCGCTGCAGCTGCAGATCCGACATATAGATATTTTCCGCAACGGAGAAATATTTCAATACGTTGATTTCCTGCGGCACATAGCCGATGCCCATGTGCGTCGCGTCAAACGGACTGGTGGGCTTGATTTCGTTTCCGTTCAGCTTCAGGGTGCCGGTATAGGTTCCATGCGGATAAATGCCGTTGAGAACCTTCAATATGGTAGATTTTCCAGCGCCGTTCTCGCCAATCAGTCCCAGCACTTCTCCCGGAAGCACGTTGAGGCATACGTTGTCATTCGCGAGAACGCCCGGAAATCTCTTCGTTATATTAATTGCTTCGAGTACATAATCCATGTGATTAATCACCCGTCTTTCATGGTCTTCATTGGTTCCTGAAATTTCAGGCAGGAGGAACAGTTTCGTACTATCGTTCTCAATGAGAGGGGCTTACCTCTCAATAAAGTGAGGCAAGCCCCTCGAAGCATCGTCAGGCTATTTGATTATTAGCCGAAGAACTCAGCAACCTGAGCCGCGATGTCGCGATGGAACGCGGGGCCGTTCTGGCCTTCGCCATCAGCGGTAACAACGGGCGCTACCAGGTCGGTCCACATCGGAACTTCGCCGCCGCGGAAGATGGTGTCGAGGTATTCCATGGTCTTGTAGGATTCCTCGTAGAGGGGCTGCGCAACCAGAGCGGTTACCTTGCCGGCCTCGAGGGCGTCCAGGTTGCCTTCGGTGGCGTCCATGCCGACCAGAACGAGTTCGCCGTCAGCATAGCCAGCCTTTTCAGCTGCGCCAGACCAGGTGATGGGGGAGTTGCCGGTGGTGCCGAACGCGCCGAGGATATCGGAGTTCGCCTGGATGATGGACAGGTTGATGGCGGTCGCCTCGTCAACTACTGCGCCTTCCAGAACGGTGTCCAGCAGCTTGATGCCGTCCAGCTCGTAGGTGCCCTTCAGGGACTCCCAAGTAGCACGGAAGGAATCGGTAGCGGCATTTTCGGTAACGTTCATGGTGTTCTGGGTGAGCGCCACGGAACCGGTCTTGCCGGACAGCTTCTCAGCCATCAGCTCTGCAACCTGCTGGCCGTAGAGCACCGGATCGCAAGCCATGTTGAACGCCAGACCGGTGGGATAGGTGCCGTCTTCCTGCTCATGCTTGAAGTGCGGGATACCTACAACAACGCCAGCTTCTGCAGCGTACTCAACTGCTTCGTAGCAGCCGTTGTCGCCCCAGAACAGCAGAGCGCCCTTGCCGCCTTCATCTGCGAAAGCTTCCAGAGCTGCGAATACTTCAGCAGCGTCGCTGCCTTCGGTGCCGATGGCCTTAGCATTGGTGTAACCCAGATCCTGAGCTGCCTTCAGGAAGCCCAGCTGCACGATGCGGTGTACGGGGTGAGTCAGGTTGGACATGCAGACTGCTACGGGATAGTCCGCGGGGTTGAAGTCCTCGGCAATTGCCATAGGGGCAAGAACCAGGATCATCATGAGAACGATAGCCAGGATTTTCTTCATTATGGGGTTCCTCCTTATTCTTTTTGCCCGCTGCGCGGGAAACCTAACACGTTTGGTGAATTGACGTCATATTTGTGTAACCGGTTTCGCAAACTGTCGCACAAGACCGTCATCAACTCATCGACAATGGTATTGTATCACAACCGATTTCCTTTGTAAATATGCTAAATGAATTTTCGTGATTTTATGCTATATAACTGACCGCTTTGACAGCCATAAACGCCATCCGATTGTACATCCTGCACATTTTTCAAGTTTTGTTCGAAGTTCACGGGTACAAATCGGTCATACCAGAAAGGATGAGCTATGCGCACATCTGTATCCACACCTCGCACAATTGTAGTGTTTTCCATATGCGCGCATTGCACGGAAACGATCGAACATCATCCCAATTTTCAAAAATCGACCGGAGTCCGTTTATCTCTCTCCCCCGCTTTTCTGCCCGCCCATGCAGCGCTTGACAAACATACGCGCAGTTACTACAATCGGGATAAAAGGTCATCCATTTATTTCTGGAAGAAAGGAACCGGTTCGATGAAATGCACGTCTGAGATGTATAGTCTGGTAGAACGTCAGCTTCCCACCATCCCCACTCCGCACGATTGCCGCATCGCCGAAATTGTGCTGGACGATGGCTGGCTGGTCTTCACATTTGACGATGACATTGCCCGTCATGAATCCATAAAGCATATGCATCCAAACGCAAAGGCGCTGAAGGTGAAATATCACCTGTGGGAAGATACGGATATCGAACTGTACGCGTATGAACAGCGCAGGTATGAAAATGTATTTGTGCAGCGGAAGCTCAAGAAGCTGTTTGCGCTGCCGCGTGACATCCACAAGCCGGAGTATATTTTGCACTACGTTACCTGCGGCGGCATCCAGATCGAAATAAGTACAGATCAATCTTACGTTCTGAATTTCCGCACAGATCAGGTAATC
>CAKUKP010000071.1 GCA_934663625.1 uncultured Clostridia bacterium | reverse complement strand
CGAGTGTCAGCGCCGTTTTGCGCACCTTCTGGGTTTCCTTCAGCGTATCCGTCAGCACCGCGTCGATGCGCTGCGAAGGCAGCGAGATCTTCACGCGCTTCGCGGCGAATTCCTCCACCATGCGGTGCGCCAGCTGCGGCAGACAGGAATAATCGCCGCTGGACAGGCTCATCAGCGAAATTTCATCATAGCCCGTATTCTTCACCAGCTTGCGCGCCATTTCCATCAGATGATCGGCGCTGCGCTCGCGCACGGGGCGATACAGCATGCCCGCCTGACAGAACCGGCAGCCGCGCGTGCAGCCGCGGAAGATTTCCAGCATGATGCGGTTGTGCACGATTTCGCCGTAGGGCACGATCAGCTTTTCCGGATAATCCGCCGCGTCCAGATCGGGGATCATCGCCTTGCGCACAATTTCCGGCGCGCCGCTTTCCGGCTTGGGCGTGACGGAAGCAACCGTTCCATCGGCGTTGCAGGTTACATCGTACAGGCTCGGCACGTAGATTCCGGGGATCGACGCGCACATCTTCAGATATTCCGCGCGCGGCGCGCCGCTTTCCTTCCAGCGGATGTACGCATCGATGGTCTGATTGGTTTCCACTTCGCCATCGCCGATGGCAAACATATCCACAAAATCCGCCAGCGGTTCGGGGTTGAACGCGCAGGGGCCGCCGCAGATCACGAACGGATCATCCCCCGTGCGATCCTTCTGCAAAAGTGGAATGCCCGCCAGATCCAGCGATTCCAGAATGTTGGTAAAGCTCATTTCATACTGGAGCGTGATGCCCAGCAGATCGAACTGGCGTACCGGCGTGCGGCTCTCCAGCGTGAACAGCGGCACCTGCTGCGCGCGCATTTCCGCGATCATATCCACCCACGGCGTGAAAACGCGTTCGCACCATGCGTCCGCGCGCTTGTTGATGATGGAATACAGAATGCGCATGCCCAGATGCGACATGCCGATTTCATAGGTGTCCGGAAACAGAAAGGCGTACCTTACGCGCACGTCCGCGGGATTTTTTATCACCGCGCCGTATTCGCCGCCCATATAGCGCACGGGCTTCTGTACCCGCGCCATTAACGCTTCAATGCGATCGGATAAATCCATGAATTTCCTCCAACTGGCGCTTTTACCGCGATTGCGGTATGCGCCCCTGCCGCCGAAAGCCGCACTTTCGGGATTGTAATATTACCTATTGATTTTATCATGAAAAGCAAGGTTCTTCAAGCCGGAATTGTTAAAGTATTATCCGAATGTGTACCGGCGCCAAATGCGGGCGGCGCATGCGTCATCCTGCGTATGCCGCGAGCCTTCCCCGTAAAAGTATTTCTCCATGCGTTTTTGCCGCAGCGCGCAAGAATTAACGATTTTCGCATCAAATCTGAATGAAAATACTCGGAATTCGGATGGCATTTAAAACAGTGTGGTGCTATATTAAAATCCATACAGCGGCTACGCCGCATGGAAAGGACAGCGACATGAACGGCGATTTGCTTCAATTATTGATTGATTCCTTCTGGCAGATCCTGCTGCCTGGGCTTACCATGACCATACCGCTGACGATTATATCGTTTTCGCTGGCCATGGTCATTGCCATCATCACGGCGCTGGTACAGTTTGCAAATGTGCGCGTACTCAAGCAAATCGCCCGCTTCTATATATGGGTGATCCGCGGCACGCCGCTGCTGGTGCAGCTGTTCGTGGTGTTCTACGGCCTGCCGGACGTTGGCATCGTGCTGGATCCGTTTCCGGCGGCCATCATCGTGTTTTCCATCAACGAAGGCGCATACTGCGCCGAAACGATGCGCGCGGCGCTGGAGGCCGTGCCCGTTGGGCAGATGGAGGCCGGCTACTGCGTAGGCATGAGCTACCTGCAAATCATTCGCCGCATCGTTCTGCCGCAGGCGCTGCGCACGGCGTTCCCGCCGCTGTCCAATTCGCTGATCTCGATGGTAAAGGATACTTCGCTGGCGGCGAACATCACCGTGATGGAAATGTTCATGGCCACGCAGCGCATCGCGGCGCGCACCTACGAAATGCTGCCGCTGTACTGCGAGGTGGCGCTGATCTACCTGTTGTTCTCAACGGTGCTGACGTTCATACAGCGCGCAGGTGAAAGGAGGCTGTCCTCTTATGGAAAGCACAAATCGTAAGCGGCTTCTGTCCATTCGCGGCGTGCGCAAGGCGTTCGGAGATCAGACGGTATTGCGCGATGTGAATCTGGAGGTGGACAAGGGCGACGTGGTGGCGATTCTGGGTCCCAGCGGTTCCGGCAAAACCACGCTGCTGCGCTGTTTGAACTTCCTGGAGCATGCCGACGGCGGCGAGCTGACCTTCGACGGCGAAAGCTTTGATCTGGCGCACATCGCCAGGCGCGACATCGCCCGCATTCGCCGCAAAACGGCGTTCGTGTTCCAGAGCTACAATCTCTTTCTGAATAAGACGGCGCTCGGCAATATCATGGAAGGGCTGGTCGTCGCGCGCAAAATTTCAAAGACCGAGGCGCGCGAAACGGGCATGCGCATGCTGGCAAAGGTCGGGCTCGCGGATCGGTCGAACGCCTATCCGGCGGAACTGTCCGGCGGCCAGCAGCAGCGCGTTGCCATTGCCCGCGCATTGGCGGCCGATCCGGAAATCATCTATTTCGATGAGCCGACCTCCGCGCTGGATCCGGAATTGACCGGCGAGGTACTTTCCGTAATGCGCGATCTGGCGCGCGAGGGCATGACGATGCTGGTCGTGACCCACGAGCTGGGCTTCGCCCGAAATGTATCCAATCGCGTGGCGTTCATGGAAAACGGCGTGATCGTAGAGGAAGGATCGTCAAAGGCGTTCTTCGAGCAGCCGAAGGAGGCGCGCACCCGCGCGTTTTTGCAGCTGCTTGATAACGATAAATAAAACATTCGAAAGCGAGGCAGAATTATGCGTATGATGACCAAACTCTTGGCGCTCATGCTGGCGCTGATGCTGACCGCATGCACGGCGCTGGCCGAGGACGCAGATCAGCTTTCCGACATCCAGAGCAGGGGCGAAATCGTTGTGGCAACGGAGGGCGCGTGGGCTCCGTGGACCTATCACGATGAAAATGGCACGCTGGTGGGCTTTGACGTAGAGGTGGCGCAGGCCATCGCCGCGAAGCTGGGCGTAACGGCGACGTTTGCCGAAACCGAGTGGGACGGCATTTTCGCCGGACTGGATTCCGGCCGCTATGATATTGCCGCGAACGGTGTGGAAGTGACCGAGGAGCGCGCGCGCAAGTACGATTTTTCCACGCCCTACGGCTACATCCGCACGGCGCTGATCGTGCGCGGCGATAACACGGACATTCAATCCTTCGAAGATTTAAAGGGCAAGCACACCGCCAATTCCATCGCGAGCACCTATATGACGCTGGCTGAAAGCTACGGCGCGACCGCCGTCGGCGTGGATACGTTGGATCAGACCATCCAGATGGTGCTCTCCGGCCGCGCGGATGCGACGCTGAACGCCGAGGTTTCATTCTATGATTATATGAACGCCCATCCGGATGCGAATCTGAAGGTCGTGGCGTTGACGGACGAAGCTTCCCAGGTGGCGATCCCCGTGCGCAAGGAGGCGCGCAGCGCTGCGCTGCTCGCCGCCATCAATCAGGCCATTTCCGAACTGGATGAGGAGGGCGAGCTGAGCCGCATTTCCGAAAAGTATTTCGGAAAGGACATCAGCAAGGCAGCGGCGGAATAATTGTATGTCCGCCCTTGTCAGTTTGAAAATTGCATAGTATAATAAAATTACCGGAAGGTCGGCGCTTTCCGGTAATTTTATATTTTAATTGGGAATTGTATGGCGAACGGGCGCGGGAACGCGCTCACAAATCACACAACAATAAAGCGACGGAGGCAGCATATGGAATATCGCATTTTACCGCGCAGCGGGGAGAAGATCAGCGCCATTGGCATGGGCGCATCGGTGATCGGCGCAAAATCCGAGGCGGAAATCATCGCGACGGTTCAGGGCGCGGTGGCGCACGGCGTGAACTATTTCGATATGGCGGGCGGTCACGCAGCGATCTTCGCCGCCTATGGCAAGGCGCTCAGGGACGTGCGCGATAAGGTATACCTGCAGGTACACTTCGGCGCAGATTATACCTCCGGCGAATACGGTTGGACGACGAAGCTGGACGAAATCAAGGCATCCGTCCAGTGGCAGCTGGAAAATCTGCAGACAGATTATATCGATTTTGGCTTCATCCACTGCCTTGATGAGGAAAAGGATCTGGAGGCCTACCGCAAAAACGGCGTGCTGGATTATGTACTCTCGCTGAAGGAGCAGGGCGTGATCCGGCACATCGGTCTTTCCTCGCACACGCCCGCGCTTGCAAACCGCGTGCTGGATATGAAAATCATCGATATGCTTATGTTTTCCATCAATCCCGTATACGATTACGGTCAGGGCGATTTCGGCGCAGGCAGCAGTGATGAGCGACAGGCGCTCTATCGCCGCTGCCAGAAGGAGGGCGTGGGGGTTTCCGTAATGAAGCCCTTCTGCGGCGGGCAGCTGCTGGACGCGGCGCAATCGCCGTTTGGCGCGGCGCTCACGCAGTATCAGTGCCTGCAATACGCGTTGGATAAGCCCGGCGTGGTTACCGTACTGCCCGGCTACGGCAGCGTGGACGAAATGGAGCAGGCAATGCGCTTTTTCGACGTGCCCGCCGAAGCGCGGGATTATTCGGTGATCAGCGCCTATACGCCGGAGGACGCCATGACCAAGTGCGTCTACTGTCAGCACTGCCATCCCTGCCCCGCAGGGCTCGATATCGCGCTCATCAATAAGTATTACGATCTGGCGCGGCTGGGCGATTCGTTGGCGCAGGAACACTATCTGACGCTGGAAAAGACGGCTTCCGATTGCGTGCAGTGTGGCCACTGCAACGGCCGCTGCCCATTCCGAGTAGATCAGATGGCGCGCATGCGGGAAATCAGCGCGTGGTTTGGCCGATAATGCATGGGCAGCGATAAATTGTTAAAGTATTTGCGCGTTATCGGATGCGATTGACGAAAGCGAAAAACAGGTGTATGATATTGCCAGATTGAATATTGATACACACAAAGGTGAATATTTATGCGTAAATTGCCCTTCGTAACGCTTTCGCAGGTTCAAGGCATCATCGACCGTTATCCCACGCCGTTTCATCTCTATGATGAAGCGGACATTCGCGCAAGCGCCCGAAACGTAAATCGCGCGTTTTCATGGAACGCGGGCTTTCGCGAATACTACGCCGTGAAGGCATGCCCGAATCCGTTCATCCTGAAAATTCTGCGCGAGGAAGGCTGCGGCGTGGACTGCGCATCCGTGCCGGAATTGATGCTCGCGCGCGCGGCGGGCTTTACCGGAGATGAAATCATGTTCTCCTCCAATGAAACGCTGCCCGAAGAATACGAAGAAGCCCGCCGCATGAACGCGATCATCAATCTGGACGATATTACCCACATTGATTTTCTCGCCGCGCACGGCGGACTGCCGGAAAAGATCTGCCTGCGCTACAATCCGGGCGGAGATTTAAACATCGGAAAAACCTGCATGGGACATCCCGAAGAAGCCAAATACGGCATGACCCGCGATCAGATCTTCGAAGCGGTGCGCATTCTTGCATCGCGCGGCGTAAAATCGTTCGGTCTGCACGCGCTGTTGGCGAGCAACGCGCTGGAGGCGCATTACTATCCCGAAAATGCGCGCGTTCTGTTTTCGCTGGCGCGCGATCTGCATATCGCGCTGGGCGCGGATATCTTCATGGTAAACCTGTCCGGCGGCGTGGGCATCGCCTATCATCCGGAGGAGGAAACGCCCGATATCGGCGCAATCGGCGCGGAAATTCGCGATGCGTTTTCCGAAATCATGATTCCCGCCGGACTGGGAAACGCGCACATCGCATCGGAGCTGGGCAGATACATCACCGGCCCGAACGGGCTTTTGATCGCCACGGCGATTCATGAAAAGCACATCTACCGCGAATACATCGGACTCGACGCGTGCGCGGTAAATCTCATGCGCCCCGCGATGTACGGTGCCTACCACCACATCACGGTGCTGGGCAAGGAGGACGCCCCCGCCGATCACATCTATGATGTGGTGGGTTCACTGTGCGAAAACAATGATAAATTCGCCATCGCCCGCGCGCTGCCGAAGATCGAACTGGGCGATATCATCGCCATCCACGATACCGGCGCGCACGGCTATTCCATGGGTTACAATTACAACGGCAAACTGAAATCCGCGGAGATTCTGCTGCATCCGGACGGAAGCTTTTCCATGATCCGTCGGGCGGAAACCCCGAAGGATTATTTCGCCACATTTGATTTCTGCGATATCATGAAGTGAGCTGCTGGCGCAGGCGATTTAGAATCTTATGCTCCATTCTGGAAACCTGCACCTGTGAAACGCCCATATCGCGCGCGATTTCGGTTTGTGTATGGCGGCGGAAATAGCGGCGCAGGATCAATGTCCGCTCCTCCGCCGGAAGCGATTTGAGCATCTGCGCGAGGGCGATTCTACCCTCCACATCTTCCATATCGCCGCCGCGCAGCACATCGCCCAGCCGCGCATCATCCGTACCGCCCACCGGCGCATCCAGCGATTTTACACAAGCGCCCGCGTTCACCGCCAGCAGCGCATCTTCATCAGATAGATTCGCCGCCTGCGCAAGTTCGGATATCGTGGGTTCGCGGCGATTCGATTGCACGAAGGCATCCCGACATTTGCGCACCCGCGCCGCGTTTTCCTGGATCGTGCGGGAAATATGCACCGCGCCATCATCGCGCAGCACGCGGCGAATCTCCCCCAGAATCAGCGGCACGGCGTAGGTGGAAAACTTCACTTCGTATTTCGGATCAAATCGATCGATCGCCTTGATCAGCCCTACGCAGCCCCATTGAAACAGATCATCATATTCCGCGCCGCGATCGCGAAACCGCCGCAGGGCATAATGCACCAGCGGCAGATTATCGCGCACCAGCGCGTCCCGCGCATCCGTATCCCCCGCGCGGGCGCGCAGCAAAAGCGCCCGCGTGCTTTCGTAATCTACCGCGCTCAGGCGAGATGTGCGCGATCCATGCCGCGCACATCCAGCTGCTTCAGCAGCCGAACCGTGGTGCCTCTCCCCACCTCGGATTTGACCTCCACCCCGTCCATAAAGCTTTCCATCACCGTAAAGCCCATGCCGCTTCGCTCCTCGCCCTCCAGCGTGGTGTAAAACGGTTCCCGCGCGCGCGCAATATCCGAAATGCCGCAGCCGCGATCGCACACATCGATCACTACCAGCCCATCATCGCGATAATCGGCGCGCAGGCGCACCGTGCCATGCGTATCGCGGTAGCCGTGCACGATGGCGTTCGTCACCGCCTCCGAAACGGCGGTTTTCACATCCGCCATCTGTTCTATGGTGGGGTTCAGGGGCACGATAAACGCGCTGATCGCCATTCGGGCGAAGGCTTCGTTCACCGGATCGGCGGGAAAGTCCAGCCGCATTTCATTGATAACTGCCATTTACATCCTCCTCACGCCATGCGATCCACGATTCTGTACAGACCGGACATTTCAAAAATACGATTCACGCGCGCATCCGCGTTTTTGACCGATACGCTGCCGCCGCGCTTCGCCAGCAGTTTATACCGGCCGATGATCAATCCGATGCCGGAACTGTCCATAAACGTTATACCTGAAAGATCCAGCACCAGATGGCGGATCATCGGATCGCGCAGCAGCCCATCCAGCTCCCCGCGAATCTGCGCCGCCGCGCGCTGATCCAGCTCCGTTTCAATCCGCACGATCAGCGTGCTGTGTTCGCGCCAATATGAAAACATGCAATCAACCTCCCGCGCAGAAGTTCGATTTTTCGCCTGTCGCATCCTGCCGCGAAAAAGGTCTGTGTTTGGCGTGCGGACGGATACTTTTGGCGATTGCGGGACAAACTGGATGCAAAGGCGGTGATTGAAATGAAGAAGGGCGTAAAGTACGCGCTGATCGGCGCGGCGGTAATCATCGCCGCGGCGTTGATCTGGCTGATCGACCCATTTACATTTCCGGAATTATCCGAGGATCGAATCAAAAACGCGCCCTGCGCATCAGAGGTCTACGATGCGCAGGGCGAGCGCATCGGCACGCTGTCCGGCGCACAGAATCGAATCTGGATATCCATCGATTCGCTGCCCGAATATGTGCCGAACGCCTTTATCGCGGCGGAAGATCAGCGATTCTACGATCATTCCGGCATCGACGTACATCGCATATTCGGCGCGGTAATCAACGATATCAAAACGGGATCGCTTTCGCAGGGCGCTTCCACCATCACGCAGCAGCTGATTAAACTGACGCACCTGTCCAGCGAAAAATCGATTCGCCGCAAGGCGCGCGAAGCGATTCTGGCGCTCCGGCTGGAGCGGATCATGGATAAGCGGGAAATCCTGGAAGCGTACATCAACACCGTGTATTTCGGCGCGGGCGCATACGGGATCGAAGCCGCCGCGCAAACGTATTATTCCAAGGGCGCGGATCAATTGACGATCGCCGAGGCCGCGCTGCTGGCAGGCGTGATCAAATCGCCGGTCGGATACGCGCCGCACATCAACCCCGATCGCGCGCAGGAGCGGCGCGGCTATGTGCTTTCCATGATGGAAGCCTGCGGCATGATCACGCAGCAGGAAAAAGAAAGCGCCGCGGCGCAGCCGGTTCAGCTCGCCATGGCGGATACGGATACAAATCCCTACGGATGGTATATGGACGGCGTTCTGCGCGAAGCGCAGGAGGTACTTGCACTGTCCGCCGATGAAATTCTGTCGGGCGGACTGCGCATTTACACGGGCTTTGATGAAAATCTGCAAACGGATGCGAACGCACTGTTTGAAAACGGCGCGCGCTTTCCCGACCCTGCCGCAGACGGCACGCCCGCACAGGCGGCGCTCGTATGCATGGATACGCAAACCGGCGAAATCCGCTGCATGGTGGGCGGGCGCGAATATTCGGCGCAGCGCGCCCTGAACCGCGCTACGCAGACGCGCCGCCAGCCGGGCTCCGCGATCAAGCCGGTTTCCACCTACGCCGCCGCCATCGATGATCACGGTTATCTGCCAAGCGATCTATTGATGGATGAACAGCGCGTTTTCGAGGGCGGCTATTCCCCCGGCAACGCGGGCGGCAGTTTTTACGGCGCGGTTACGCTGCGCGAAGCGGTATCGCGTTCCCTGAACGCCGCGACGGTCAATCTGGCGGATCAGATCGGCGTGCGCAGTCTGCGCAAATATATGCAGCGGTTTCATCTGCCGCTGAACCCGCAGGATGTAAATCTTTCGCTGGCGCTGGGCTCCATGACGGACGGCGTTTCCCCCGCCGAGCTGTGCGCCGCCTACTGCGCGCTGGCAAACGGCGGAACCGCCGTGCGCGGCCACCTGATTCGAAAAATCGAGGCCGCCGACGGGCGCAGCCTGTACGCCTATTCGGGAAAGACGGAATCCGCCATATCGGCGCAGAGCGCGTATCTGCTGACCGATGTGCTGATGACCGCGGCGACGAAGGGCAGCGCAAAGGCGCTCGCAGGCGCGGGCGTGACCGTAGCGGGCAAAACGGGCACGGTTTCGGAACCCGCGGGCGGCACGCGCGATATCTGGACGGCGGCGTACACGCCGCAGCTGGCGGTAACGGTATGGATGGGCTTCGATCAGCCGGATGGAACGCACGCCCTGCCCGATTCGGCGGGCGGCAGCGGCTACCCCGCGCGGCTGTGCGCCGCATTTCTGAAAAATGCGAATCTTGCGGATCAATCCTTTGATGTGCCGGACGGGCTGGTAAACGCGCAGATCGATACGGCCGCCCTCGCGGACGATGGACGGCTTCTGCTGGCGAGCGCGGATACGCCGCAGGAATACTGCGCATCCGAATGGTTCACGCCCGATCGCGTGCCCGATCAGGTTTCGGATTACTGGCAGTCGCCGCGCGCAATCGATGATCTTACGCTGATTGAAGAAACTCCGCCGTGGATCGCGTTCACCGCGCGCGATTCCGGCGCGGATTATCTGGTGATCCGCACGATCGGCGGCGAAAGCGAAATCGCCGCCGTGCTGAACGGGCAGGCGGGCGAAATGATCGTATGGTGCGATCCGGATATCGATACCGCCTGTGAATACAGCATCATTCCGCGCCACCGAGCGATGTATCAATCCGGCACGCTGCTGATGGGGCCGGAGAGTGCGCGCGTGCGCTACGCGCCGAAGGGCTGGATCGAACGGATATTTTCATAGCCGAAATATCCGCGCTCCAGCCCCTCGAAATGATCAATAATTGATTTCTTTCAGCACGCCGTCGATGATGCGCGCGTTCGCGAGTGAAAATTCCTTCGTAACGGCGGGCGTTTCCAGACCCAGCACGCATCTGCCCATCTGTTCCACCTCAAGGCGGTAGTTCTGCGGAACGGATACCGTTTTGGTTTCCTCGCCGCCGTCAAAGTTCGTTATCGTATAGCTCAGTTCGCCGTCGCCGTTGAATTCAAAGCGCTCTCCGCGAATGCTGCCGTGCGTTCCCTGAATTTCAAAGCTGTCGATGTGGCGATCCCGATCGGTCGCCAGCGCCATGCCGCAGGTAAGCGCCGCCTTTTTGCCATCGGCATATTCCAATATCGCGGAGGTCAGCACATCGATCTTCGCATCGGAAAAGCTGGCGATCGCACGAATGTTTACCGGTTCATCGCCCAACAGCCGCAGAATCAGGCTGATATTGTATACGCCCAGATCGTAGGTGCAGCCGCCGAGGGTATCCCGGCGCATACGAATGTTTCGCTCGTTGTAATCGGAGGTGATGAACGTCGTCTGCATATAGCGCACATCGCCGATGGTTCCTTTTTCAAGTTCCGATCGAATCGCCGCTATGTACGGGCTGTGCTGATAGGCGAAGGCTTCCATCAGATACACCTGGTTTTCCTCCGCGGCGGCGAACATTTCCTTCGCCTGCGCTTCCGTCGGCGCGAGCGGCTTTTCACACAGCACGTGCTTGCCGCGCTTCAGCGCCCGAATCGTCCATTCATAGTGCAGGGTATTCGGCAGCGGAATGTACACCGCCTCGACCTGCGGATCATCCAGCAGCTGCGCATAGCTTCCATACGCCTTCTGAAAGCCGTATTTTTCTTTGAACTGCTGCGCCTTTTCCGGATTTCTGCCCGCAATCGCGTACATTTCACAGTTGTCCGCCAGCACCATTCCCGGAATGGTGCTTCGCTCGCAGATAAAAGCCGTGCCCAATACGCCCCATTTGATCTTCCGCATAATGTTATCCTCCTTCTGTTCGCCGGTCAGTTTGCATTCGCCGCATTGTAGATCGCGATCATATCTTCAAGCGTAAGCTTCTTCGCGGAGCCCGTATGCGCGCCGCAGGCTTTCAGACAACGCTCTGCCATTTCCCGAATCTGCGCGTCGGTCGGATGAATGCCCAGTTCGCGCAGATTTACCGGCATACCGACGCTGTGATAAAAATCCTCCATCGCCGCGATGCCGCGCAGGGCGATTTCTTCATCGCTTCCGTCCTCGGCAACGCCCATAACGTTGCGCGCAAATTTCACAAAGCGCGGCAGACAATCCCTATACACATGCCGCGCCCAGTTGGGCCAGATTGCCGCAAGTCCCGCGCCGTGGGTTACATCGAACATGCCGCCCAATTCATGTTCCAACTGATGCGACATAAAATCTCCGCCGTTATTGCCGCAGCCGGTCAGATCATTGTGCGCAAGGCTGCCCGACCACATGACCTCGGCGCGCGCATCGTAGTTCTCCGGATCCTTGTGCAGAATCTTCGCATTTTTCATTACGGTTCGCAGCAATCCCTCCGCCAGAGCATCGGTAATATCCATATTGCCTCCGTTGGTAAAATAGCGCTCCATCGTATGCATCATGATATCGGCGCAGCCAGATTCCGTCTGATAATCCGGAAGCGTCGCGGTCAACGCAGGATTCATGATGGCGAACTTCGGGCGAACGAGATCATCATCGTAAGCGCGCTTTTCATGGGTTTCTTCGTTCGTGATCACGCTTCCCTTGGAAGTTTCGCTGCCCGCCGCCGCAATCGTCAATACGCTCGCCACGGGCAGGCACCGTTTTGCCGTCCGCGTATGCGCATAGAGCTCCCACACGTCCGTTTCCGGCTCCGCCAGACCATACGCGATGGCTTTCGCAGTATCAATCACGCTGCCGCCGCCCACCGCCAGCAGAAAATCGATCTGTTCGGCTTTTCCGATTTGAATGCCTTCATATACCTTTTGAAGATGCGGATTGGGCACAACGCCGCCCAGCTCTGCCGCATAAATCTCCTCCTGCCGCAGAGCCGCTTTCACCTTTTCCAGCAGTCCCGAACGGACGGCGCTTTTTCCGCCATAGACGATCAGAACCCGACTTCCGCCGTATTCCCGCACCAGTTTTCCGACCTGCTGTTCCGTTTCCCTGCCGAATACAACCCGCGTGGGCGAATAAAATTCAAAATTATTTGCCATAGTCCGCTGCCTCCCAATGCTGTATTTGAATGTTTTATCTGTATTATAGCATCAATCCTGCTTTTTCGCCAGCTTCGAATACATCCTGTATTTTAAATTTCCCCGACGCCGAATATCCGTAAAAACCGGACGTTCGGCGTCGGGGAAGCGCTTTATATGATGTAATTGTTCAAATAATGCTTGGCGAGGAAGATCGAATTGAGGATATCCTCGCGGGAGGATTCGAACGCCTTATCCTCTACTTCGATCACGGCGCAGCCGTCGAAGCGGATATCGTGCAGGGCGGAAACGAAGCCGCTCCAATCCACATCGCCCAGACCGGGAAGCTTGGGCGACATGTACTCCAGCGGATACGCCAGCACGCCGCACTCCGCAAGCTTTTCCTTATGCAGCTTGATATCCTTGAAATGGATGTGGAAGATGCGATCCGCGAAATCATGGATGGTTTTAATGTAATCCAGCCCCTGCCATACATAATGGCTGGGATCGAAATTCAAACCGAAGTTTTTGGACGGAATGATTTCGAACAGGCGGCGGAAGATCACCGGCGTGCACATCAGATTCTGTCCGCCCGGCCACTGATCCGCGCCGAATAGCATCGGGCAGTTTTCGATGGCGATGCGAACGCCCTGTTTCTCTGCCAGACGGATGATCTCCGGCCACACCTGCGCGAACAGTTCGATATTTTCCTCTACGTTTTTGTTCTGATCGCGGCCGATGAAGGTGGTCACCATATTCACGCCCAGCTTCGCGGACGCGCGGATGAGCGCCTTCAGATGATCGATCGCGGCGCTGCGCTTCTGAAGATCGGGATCGAGGGTATTGGGATAATACGCGAGGGAAGATATGGTAATATCCCTCTCCCGCGCGTAATCCAGAACGTGCGCGGCGTAGACGTCGTCTGCAAGGACGCGCTCCGCGTCGATATGGCTCACACCCGCATAGCGGCGCTCCGCCTTGCCCGCGGGCCAGCACGCAACTTCGATGCATTCAAAGCCCATATCCGAAGCGATATCCACCGCTTCTTCATACGTCCAGCCATCCAGAATGGCGGTCAAAAGTCCGAATTTAAACATGCTCCTATCTCCTTACATTTATCAGCTATCAGCAATTTTCGGGGATTTCAATCCTGCGGCCTTCCTCGGAGGAGCGAATGGACGCAAACACCGCGCGCATGGCGCTCAGCACGCTCTCGCCGGAAATGGCGGGCGCGGTATCGTGCACAAGGCAATCCATCCACAGATCGATGATGCCGGATTTGGTCTGATTATCGTTGGTCTGAATCTGTTCGACGTCGTAATTCGTGCGCGCACCGTCCCTGCCGATCAGCACGATGGAATGCGCCGGATCATCGTAGATGCGCATGATGCCCTCCGTGCCGTAGAATACGGTGGAATTGTCCTCCGCGCCGTAATAGGTCCAGCTGGCGGTCATGGTGCCGACGATGCCGCCCGTCAGTTCATATACGCAGATGGCGTTATCGTCCACGCCGATCAGATTGCCGTTCATATCCCGCTTGTCCAGCGTGGTCAATTTTGCGGTTGTGCCGATGATCCGCTGTCCGGTAAGATACTGGATCAGATCGGTCTTATGAATGCCCAGATCCGCCATTACGCCCATCGCCGCGCGGGATTTATCGAAGAACCATACGTTTTTGCCGGGATCGACCGACCATGTTTCGGGGCCGCCGTGACCGAAGGTCGTGCGGAAGGTGATGATCCTGCCGATGGCGCCCGCGTCGATCAGCTCCTTTGCTTTGACGTGCGCCTTCGCAAGCCGCTGGTTGTGCCCGATCATCAGTTTCTTTCCGGTTTCGCGGGCGGCCTTGACCATAGCTTCGCATTCTTCAAAATTTACCGCCATGGGCTTTTCGCACAGCACATGCTTGCCCGCGCGCATCGCCTGAATGGAAAGCTCCGCATGCGCGAAGTTCGCGGCGCAGATGGATACCGCTTCGATAGCGGGATTTGCCAGCAGTTCTTCTACGGTTTCATAAGCGGTCGCTCCGCATTTTTCCGCCAGCTCCCGCGCGCGATCGTGATTCAAATCGTACAGACCGATGATCTTCGCATCCGGATGATCCATATATTCGGGAATGTGGCGCACCTGCGCGATCTTGCCGCAGCCGATAATTCCAATTCCAATCATTTCCATATTCCTCCATTCATAAATACAGGCAGATTTCTTCAAAAAAACGATCTCACGTATGATTATAACATCATCTTTCATCGACCGCAATAACCAATTTTGCTTTTTGGCTTCACAAGGTCTATAATTTTTCTCTCGAATACATTAAAAACGGTTGATTGTTCTGACGGATTATGTTAGAATATAAAGCACAGGCGATTCTTTTGTTTCGCAGATATTAAACCATGAATAGTGGCCGCAGGATAGCGCGGTTATTATAAATATGAATGGAGGCAACAACCCATGAAAAAGCTCGCTTCTCTGGTTCTCGCCATCGTGCTGACCCTGTCCGTGTGCATCGTCGGCGCTGCCATGGCGGAAGGCAACACCATCTACGTTCTCGGCCCCACGCCCGACCACGGCTGGACGGCGCAGGCAGGCGCATACGCACAGGCGAAGTGCGAAGAGATCACCGCGGAAGGCACCTACAAGGCGACCTATATCCCCGCTTCTTCCGGCGAAGAGCAGGTTGACCAGATCAATACCATCATCGCCAACAACGATGCAGCGATCGTCGTCATGATGGCGCTGGACGATTCCGCACAGGCCGGTCAGGAAGCCCTGTACGCGGAAGGCATCCCGTTCATCTCCTTCGACCGCATCATCGAAGCCACCGAAAAGTATGCGGCGCTGAACTATTCCGGTAACAACTGGCAGTGCGGCGCGGGCATCGCCTACTGGCTGCAGAAGAACGGCATGAAGCCCGGCGACACCGTGGTCGTTCTGTACGGCGACAACGGCACCGTCTGCTCCCGTCGTCAGGAAGGCTTCGAGCAGTTCCTGCGCGGCGAAATCGCCTATGAAGATGAAAAGACCGGCTCCTACAACACCACCGAAGTGTGGGCGCAGGAAGATCTGGACAAGGTGTTCTCCACCTACACCGTGGTTTGCAACTGGTCTGCAGACGGCGCTTACGGCTATGTCGAGCAGAAGTTCGATGAAATCGTAGCGGCAGCCAAGGCGAACGGCGGCAATCTGTACATCTATTCCATGGATGATGAAATGACCTTCGGTGTGCTGAACTACCTGAGCGCGGGCGCTTCCGCGGAAACGCTGGCGGATCTGGAAGCCATGAACGTCTACATTTCCGCAATCGGCGGCATGCAGGAGCTCTACAACGTCATGAACGGCACCGATACCGAAAAGCACGAAATCGCCGCCAAGTACTTTGACGATATGATGAGCGTGTACTTCAGCCCCAAGATGATGCAGTCCGTTATCGAAAAGGGCGTGAACTACGTTTCCGGCAACTGGGATTACGAGGTTGGCTCCGGCGAATATGAGCCCGTATTCATCGTCGATTCTTCAAACGCCGATGTGATCGAAGGCTTCACCGGACATTAATTAATTGACAGGCATTTGCAATTCATGCAATGTGAAAGCGGGATTTGATCAAAAATCCCGCTTTCGCGCCTATATCAGGGGAGTTTTGATACAGGGGAGTTAAGGTATGGCAATACTGGAAATGACAAACATCTCGAAGGCTTTCGGCAGCAATCCGGTGCTGAAGGATGTTCACCTCGCCGTTGAAGCGGGGGAAATTCACGCGCTGCTGGGCGAAAACGGCGCCGGCAAATCCACGCTGATGAATAT
>CAKUKP010000070.1 GCA_934663625.1 uncultured Clostridia bacterium | reverse complement strand
GTCAACCCCAATGTGGAAATCAATCTGTTTTCCAGCCTGCACAAGGTCAATCTGGATACGCTGCCCGGCTACAAGCACAACGGACAGATGCATTCGTTTCTTGAAAATATGTCGCCAAAAGATACGGAGGATTAACATATATTTCCAGCCGAAAAGCGAAACAAAACGCATGACCACATCGTCTAATAAGTGGATCTCATGAAAGGAGAGCTACATAAATGAAACGTATATTGGTTGTGCTGTTGACGGTATGTATGCTTCTGTCCGCTGCTGTGGCGGAGCAGAGCGAGCTTACGATCCTTCAGCCCGACGCGCAGACCGTGCCGGTGATGGATACAGAAGAAAAGCTGTACGCCATGCTACCCATTCTGGATGGTCTGGCGCGCACGATGGGCGTCGAGGGCGAATATGCCTACACGCGCGAGGACGCTGATTTCTATTGGAACCAGGTGTACGAGGTCGCCAATCATTTCGGCGAACTGGAAGAGGGCGCGGAGATGGATGGCGAAACGCTCTATGTGCCTGCAGACGCGGTGCGCGAATATGCATATGCGTCGTTCGGAGGCGAAATGTTTGTGGATGTATCCGAAAATGCCGCGGCGCGGATTCGCTATGATGCGGAAAAGAATCGCTACGCGGTGACGTATGATGATGAACTGCTTACCCACATCGTGGTGGAGCGCTACGCCGTAAATGCGGAGGGCAACCTGATCGCGCGCGTGGGTCTGTATCAGAATGATGCGGAAAATGCGCGCCTCGGCGGCATCACGGTGGAACTGGCGGATCAGCTGGATGCGGCGCGCGCCTATCCGATGACCGTAGTCAACGCCGCGCGGGAAGCGGATACGGATTTTGAAGGCCTGACCGCGACCGATTGCGATATCCGCGTTAAAGAAGCGGCGGAAATCCCCGCGAGCGCAACGCCCGCGCCGACGGCGACTGCCGTCAGAACCTATACCGATCTGGCAAAGGGCGATCGCGGTGAAGCGGTGCGCGCGCTGCAGAACCGTTTGAACGATCTGGGCTATGCGTGCGGCAAGGCGGACGGCGTATACGGCAGGAATACCGTTTCCGCGGTACGCTATTTCCAGGATGCGCTGGGCGTTCGCCAGAATGGCAAGGCGGATGCAAAGCTGCAGGAGAAGCTGTTTGCAAGCGATGCGCCCGAATTCGTGCGCTATCGCCAGCTGAAGAAAGGCAGCACCGGCATCCGTGTCGAAAAGCTGCAGAACCGTCTGCGCGAGCTGGGCTATCTGGCGCAGGAAGTGGACGGCGATTATGGCGATCGCACGAAGGAAGCCGTAATTCGCTTCCAGGAACAGGCCGGCTTGAAGGAAGACGGCATCGCGGGCGTAAAGACGCTCAAGGCGCTGGATCGCAAGAATGCGGAAAAGTGCGATGGATTCATCACCCTGCGTAAGGGTGATACCGGCTGGCGCGTAGAAGAGATGCAGAAGCTGCTGCAGCAGATGGGTCTGCTGGACAAGGTCACCGGCAAGTATGACAACGATACCGTAAAGGCGGTTCTGCAGTTTACCGGCATGGTAACCGTGGAAGGCGATTTCAAGGATGGCAAGCTGGCGACGCCGGAACTGATTCAGGCGATGGCGAAGTACATCGAAAATCCGCAGCCGACCGTAACGCCGGAACCGACCCCCACGCCGATTCCTGAGCCGACCGCAGCGCCGACCGAGGAACCGACTCCGACTCCGGATCCCACGGCGACTCCGGAACCGACCCCCACGCCTACTCCGGATCCGACGGCAACTCCGGATCCCACGGCGGCACCAACGCCCACCGCGGCCACTGAGCCCGATCCCGGCGAAGGCACTGAGGGTTCCAACTAAAGAATTATCAAGCAAAAATGGACGATCGTACAATCAATACGATCGCCCATTTTTTATCTAAAAAGATTGCTGTTTTATACCTTCGTCAGCGCCGCGCCGTGCACGCGCAATGCCGCGCCGACCTCTGCGCCGGACAGATCTTCCAGATCGGTGCAGGTGATGATGGTCTGCACGCCGTCAAGGCGGCGAATCAGCTGGCGGCGGCGGTTGGGATCCAGCTCGCTCATTACATCGTCCAGCATCAGCACCGGCCATTCGCCCAGCGCTTCGCGCATCACGGTCAGCTCCGCGAGCCGGAGCGAAAGCGCCGCTGTGCGCTGCTGTCCCTGCGACCCGAAGGTGCGCGCTTCGCGCCCGTTTACGGTCAGCAGTACCTCGTCGCGGTGCGCGCCCACGGATGTGGTCATGCGGCGCAGATCGCTGTCGCGCGCCGCGAAAAGCGCGTCCGCGGCGGATTGGGCGTCATCGCCCGCGGTGATGCTGGGCGCATAGCGAACCTGCAGCCGTTCGCGCCCGTCGGCAATTTCCTGATAGGTGCTTTCAGCGGCGGCGGACAGCTTTTCGATGTAATCGCGGCGATGGCGCATCAGTTCTGCGCCCGCCTTGGCGAGTTCCATATCCCACATATCCAGCGTATCCGCCATCGCGGGCTGCATCGCCGCGGCGCGCAGTACTTCGTTGCGCTGCTTCAGCGCGCGGTTGTAGCGCTGCAGGGCGTAATAATAGGCGGGGCGCAGCTGGGCGAGCGTCATATCGATCATGCGGCGGCGCTCGGCGGGGCCGTCCTTTACGGTGCGCAGATCCTCCGGTGAAAACAGAACGCCGGTGATGTGTCCCATCAGTTCGCCGGAGCGCGCTGCATCGCGCCCTGCGATTTTGATCCTGCGCTTGCCCGCCGCGGGCAGGATCACTTCCACGTCGTGCGTGCCGTCGTTTCGCTCGGCGTGTACCTTTACGGAGGCGAAATCCGCGTCCCAGCGGATCAGATCGCGATCCTGCCGCGTGCGGTGCGATCTGCCCGTGCAGCACAGATACAGCGCCTCCAGCAGGTTCGTTTTGCCCTGTCCGTTATCGCCCAGCAGCACGTTTACGCCCGCGCAGGGCGCAAAATTGCACGATTCATAATTGCGGAAATGATTCAGTTGGGCGCGGATGACGTGCATGATCTACCTCCTTGTAATTGAAAGCATGGGCGCACGCTGTACGCCCATGGTTTATAAATTTCTATGATTACACGATGTCGTCAGGACTGCTGTCCTGCCTTTTTACGCGCTTCCAGCTTCTTGCGCGCCTCGGTGCCCAGCACGCGCTTGCGCATGCGGATGGATTTCGGCGTGATTTCTACCAGTTCATCATCATCGATGAATTCCATCGCTTCTTCCAGCGAAAGCAGGCGGATGTTGGTGATCTTCGTCTGTTCCTCGGCGGAAGCGGCGTTGCGGGTGTTGGTCATGTGCTTCTTCTTGCACACGTTCACATCGATATCGCCCTGACGGGAATTCGCGCCGATGATCATGCCGTTGTACACCTTTGTGCCGGGCTCCACAAACAATTCGCCGCGATCCTGAATCATGAACAGGGCGTAGCTGGTGGTAACGCCGTCCTCCCACGCCACCAGCGCGCCGGTATTGCGGGTGGGAATATCGCCGCGATAAGGCTGATAGCTGTCGAATACGGCGCTCATCACGCCTTCGCCGCGCGTATCGGTCAAAAATTCGCTGCGGTAGCCGAACAGACCGCGGGACGGAACTTCAAATTCCAGGCGCATGCGGCTTTCGCCGTGCATGGAAAGGAGCGTGCCCTTGCGGCGGCCGATCTTATCGATCACGCTGCCCGCGTATTCGCTGGGAACATCCACCACCAGCCGCTCGATCGGTTCGCATTTCACGCCGTCGATTTCCTTGTAGAGCACTTCCGGCTTGGTGATCTGGAATTCGTAGCCCTGGCGGCGCATGTTTTCGATCAGGATGGAAAGATGCAATTCGCCGCGGCCGTATACGCGGAATGCATCGGTGCTTTCGGTTTCCTCCACGCGCAGGGAAACATCGGTCAGCGCTTCCTTTTCCAGCCGCGCGCGCAGGTGGCGGGATGTGACATACGTGCCCTCCGTACCGGCGAACGGGCTGTTGTTGACCACGAACGTCATGGAAATCGTGGGTTCATCGATCTTCACGAAGGGCAGCGGATCCGCCATCGCAACATTGCAGATGGTATCGCCGATCAGCAGATCCGGAAAACCGGAAATCGCTACGATATCGCCGACCTTGACTTCCTCGGCGGGTACGCGCTTCAGGCCGTCGTAGGTGAATACGCCCGCCAGCCGCGCGGGCGCGGATACGAACGTGGAATTGTGCACGCAGCGGATCGCCATCATACCGGCCTTGATCGTGCCGCGCTCGATGCGGCCGATGCCGATGCGGCCGACGTAATCATTGTAATCGATCGTGGAAACCAGCATTTGCAGGCTGCCGTCGGGATCGCCTTCGGGCGCGGGAATGTGTTCCATGATGCAATCGAACAGCGGGCGCAGGTCGGTGCCGGGCTTGTGCCAATCGGTGGTGGCGGTGCCGGCGCGGCCGGATGCGTAAATTACGGGGCTGTCCAGCTGTTCATCGTTCGCGTCCAGATCCAGCAGTAGCTCCAGCGTTTCATCCAGCACTTCTTCGCAGCGCGCGTCCGGACGATCCATCTTGTTGATCACGATGATCACCTTCAGGTTCAGCTCCAGCGCCTTCTTCAGTACGAAGCGCGTCTGCGGCATCGGGCCTTCAAAGCTGTCTACCAGCAGCAGCACGCCGCTGACCATCTTCAATACGCGCTCAACCTCGCCGGAGAAATCCGCGTGGCCGGGGGTATCGACGATGTTGATCTTCGTATGACCGTAATGCACGGATGTATTCTTCGAAAGGATGGTAATTCCGCGTTCGCGCTCCAGATCGTTGGAATCCATTACGCGATCCGCCACCTGCTGGTTGGCGCGGAAAACGCCGCCCTGCTTCAGCATTTCATCCACCAGTGTGGTTTTGCCGTGGTCAACGTGGGCGATAATGGCGATGTTTCTTAAATCATTGCGTACAATATTCAATTGAAAGACTCCCTTATTCATTTGTCCGTGATTCGCGTGTATTCTGAAAATGAGGATGCTTATTTGTGCATTTCATCCGCGGTCATGCGATCGGCGGTTTCCGCCAACACCAGACCTTCGTTGTTTTCGCCCGCCAGACGGATGCTCCATTCATTTTCAAACATCAATACCGGCCGCCCGACGCGATCCTCCGCGATGGCGGTGGTGGAGGTGAGCCGCAGCTTGTCCAGCGGCTTGGGCGTTTCTACCACCCAGCGCACGAAGCGGAAGGGCAGGCTTTCGCGCACGATGTTTACCGAATATTCGCTCTTTAAGCGGTATTCCAGTACGTCCATCTGCAATATGCCGACCACGCCCGCGATCATTTCCTCGCGGCCGATGTTCGGGCGCTTAAAGGTCTGCACCGCGCCTTCCTGCGAAAGCTGATCGATGCCCTTCAGGAACTGTTTGCGCTTCATGGAATCTTCGGGGCTTACGCGGCAGAAGAATTCCGGCGCGAACAGCGGAATGCCGCTGTAGCGCACGTGCGAACCGGTGCAGATCGTATCGCCCAGGCGGAATATGCCGGGATCGAACAGACCGATGATATCGCCCGGATAGGCGGTTTCCACGGATTCATGCTCCTGCGCCATGAACGTCTGCGGCTGCGCCAGCTTGATCTGCGAATTCGAGGAGGAATGCCATACGGTCATGCCCTTTTCAAATACGCCGCTGCACACGCGCATGAACGCCAATCGATCGCGGTGCGCAGGATTCATGTTCGCCTGAATCTTGAAGATGAAGCCGGTGAACTTTTCATCGTCGGGCTGAATTACGCCCACGTCCGCTACGCGCGGCGTGGGGGATTTGGTATAGCTCAAAAACCGCTTCAGGAACGGTTCGACGCCGAAATTGTTCGTGGCGGAGCCGAAGAACATCGGGGTCAGCTGCCCCTGCAAAATCTTATCGATGTCGAATTCGTCGCCCGCTACGTCCAGCAGTTCGATGTCCTCCATCAGCTTTTCATAATAGCGCTTGCCGATGATGCTTTCGCATTCCGGATCATCGATGTCCACCTCGCGAACCTCAACCTGCGTCTGGCCGTGATCACCGCCGCGATACAATTCGATCTTGCGGGTGTCGCGGTGATAGAGTCCCTTGAAATCGCCGTCAATGCCGATCGGCCAGTTCACGGGGCAGGAACGAATGCCCAGTACGCGCTCGATTTCCTCCATCAGATCGAATGGATCGCGGCCGGCGCGGTCCATCTTGTTGATGAAGGTGAAGATCGGGATCGAACGCAGGCGGCACACCTTGAACAGCTTCACGGTCTGTTCCTCAACGCCCTTTGCGTTGTCGATCAGCATGACCGCGCTGTCCGCCGCCACCAGCGTGCGATAGGTATCCTCGGAAAAGTCCTGATGGCCGGGGGTGTCCAGAATGTTGATGCGGTAGCCGTCAAAATCAAACTGCATTGCGGAGGATGTGACGGAGATGCCGCGCTGCTTTTCAATTTCCATCCAGTCGGATGTGGCGTGATGCGCCGTTTTGCGCGCCTTGACCGAACCCGCCAGACGAATTGCGCCGCCGTACAGCAGCAGCTTTTCCGTCAGCGTGGTTTTACCGGCGTCCGGGTGCGATATGATGGCGAACGTTCTGCGCCGCGCCACTTCCTGTTTCAATTCGGGGTGCTGCAAATCAATCTCCTCCAATGCAGTACAAAATATCTCAACCTATATTGTAGCGTTTTGACGGATTGAATGTCAATCCCCGCTGAGAAAGTTTGCGTTAAATGATGGATGAAATGCCATTCGGGAAATGGGCGTAATAAAAGCGGAACCGAGTTTTGGTTCGGTTCCGCTGAAACCTGCGGCATATGCCGAATGCTACGATAATCGCTTCTTGAAGGAATTGGGCATTTTTTCTTTTTGGAGCTGCTGCAGCGCACCGTCCAGATGACAATAAAGATCAATAATGGTGTTCGCATCCAGCGGTTCGCCGATTTCGGAATACAGACGACGAATACAGTTTACACGATAAGAAATGCGGTTATAAATATTATTCTTGTTCTTTTCCATTGTGCATCACCTTCCTGTTTGTGATTATACGAAATCATATGCGGGATTTCTCGGACATATGACAAGAAACTGCTAATATTTCTTTTTTTTCAGCAATTCTTTTTGCGAATTAGGAATACGACGGCTTTCGACAGCCTTTTGGATCGCTTTGTTGTGCGTCCAGACGGGCAGAACGCGTCGATTCAGCGCATCCAGCGCCGCTTCCGGCTGAAATGCCAGCGCCGTCGCCATGTACCATGCTGCCATCATGTTAATGTAGTATTCCGTACTGCGGATTGCGCACACCGCGTCCATCTGCGCCCGATCAAAGCGATCGCCCAGAAAATGCTTCATCAGCATGGCGATGCCGAAGCGCACGGTATAGGTGTGATTGGAATGCATCCAGCGATCGATGCAGGCGAGGAATCGCTCCGGCTGCCGCACCAGCAGTTTCAGATTCATCATATCGCAGGTCGCCCAATTATCCACGTGCGGCAGAAATGCGTCCAGTGCGGCAAGGCATGCATCGTAATCGCGCATCCGGTCGATCAGACAGGCGTGCAGATTGTCCATTTCATAATAGGGGTGGGGGAGATCCGCCATAAAGGCCGCGCCGTCCGGCGATGCGGAAAGATCGCGCGCATAGGCGCGGATGCACGGCGTGCGCACGCCGATGACGCGCGCCTGCGCTACATTGGGAATCAGCCCAAGGTGAAATTCGCGGAATTTCACATCCTGCATTGCGCGCAGATCGGCTTCAATTCTTCGGGAAATATCGTTCATGGCAAACCTCCGTAGAATAAGGGAATAAAAAAGCGGGCTGCTGGAAAAACAACCCACTTAGCATTATATGGTAAAACGCTTGAAGAAAAGGATTCAAATCAAATTCAGCGACATGTGCGGTGAATTTGGTTTTTTCAGAGCAGTCGGCGGAAAGCCGACCGGCAAACCATAGGTTTGCCGTCTTGCGGCGAAAAAACGATTCCCACGGACAGGATTCCGCTCGGAAATTCGTGAGAATTTCAGGAATCCGCAATCCTTTTCCTGCTCGACAAAATCGTGAGATTTTGGAGAAAGCGTCAAAACATCGTTTTGACGCGCCGTGGGCTGCTGTTTTCCAGCAGCCCACGGCTTCACGGGAATTGAATTATTCCTCGTGCGGAGCGCCTACGGGGCAAACGCCTTCACAAGCGCCGCAGGATACGCACGCATCCGCGTCGATTACGTACTTGCCATCGCCTTCGGAAATCGCGTTGTTCGGGCATTCCTCAGCGCATGCACCGCACATGATGCAATCGTCAGAAATCTTATATGCCATAAAGTACACCTCCAAATTATTGTACAGTAATTATACTCGAATCCGCGCAAAAATGCAATACTCTAAATTGATAAATGTATTATCATCGCTCCAGCTTTTCCGCAGAAAAGGCGGTGTAGCCCTCGTAATAGTAGCTGTGGTCGATGCCCTTCATATAGACCTCGCGGCTGTTTACATCCTCCGTCAGCGCTGCCTTCAGCAGCACCTTGATTTCTACATCGCGGATGGGGCTGCGCTCCATCGCCAGCAGATAATCCTCCTTATCCACCCTGCGCCAGTCCACCACCTGACCTACGCCCTTTTTCAGCATCAGATCGAGCCAGATGCGGGCGCTACGGCCGTTGCCCTCCCGAAACGGATGGGCGATGTTCATTTCCACGTATTTTTCGATGATTTCATCAAATGTGGACTGCGGCATTCGATCGATGTTTGCAAGCGCGGCTTCCAGATACATCAGCGGCGCAAAACGGAAGCTGCCCTTCGCCAGATTTACCGTGCGAAGCTGTCCTGCGAAATCGTAAATATCCCCGAACAGATATTTATGGATCGCCTGAAGCGATGCAAAGGTGCCGGCAGGCAGGGCGTCCAGCATGCCGCTTTCGAATAGCTGCACGGCCTTTTTCTTGCTGATGCGTTCTTCCTCGCGGGCGAGCTCTGCCGAATCGATGATCCCCAGCTTGTTTTCAATCGCCATTGCGTCCCTCCACTTTGCAGGTCTTACTACTGATATTATTATAGCGCAGGCGAACGTTTTAATCAACCGCGCGCTCGTGCGGACAGAAAGAAATCGAGGCGGTGGGTTGGCCGTTCCTCGATTACATCAGTTCTTTCGGGTGGGCTTTACATTCACATCCGGTCGAATGCTGCCGCTGATTTTACCATTCTGCGCTTCAAAATTTTTGATGTTTTCGCGAATCAAAACCAGAATATGACTGTTCACGGAACGCCCTTCATAATCCGCAACAAAGCCGAGTTTTTCAAGCATTTCTTCTTCTATGCGTATTGAAACACTCTTGATCGACATATGGGCACCTCTTGATAAACATATTATATGTTTATTCTATATCCATCCTGTGTTATAATGTTCAAAATAGATATACAGTATATCCACGAAAGCAGGGTTAATCGAATGCGCTGGTTGAAATACTTTTGATGTTTGTGCACACAAAAATCGCGGTGCGCACGAGGGCTGCGCCGCGATTTGTATGCTTTAAATGATTTCCACGAACACGGGCTTTTCGCTCTTGGCGGAAGCGGCCTTTACTACGGTGCGGATCGCTTTTGCGATGCGACCCTGCTTGCCGATGACCTTGCCCATATCTTCGGGATCGACGCGCAGTTCGATTACGATGCCGTCCTCGTTTTCGACCTCGCGCACATCCACTGCTTCCGGCTTTTCAACCAGCGAAGCGGCAATGTATCTTACCAGTTCTACCATAGCTTACAGCACGCCGCCCTTTTTCAGCAGGCCGCGAACGGTATCGGTGGGCTGAGCGCCAACGCCGAGCCAATACTTGGCGCGCTCTTCATCGATCTTCAGGACCACGGGCTCCGCCACGGGATTGTAATAGCCGACCTCTTCGATGAAGCGGCCATCGCGGGAATTGCGGCTGTCGGTGACGACCAGACGATAGAAAGGCATCTTCTTCATGCCCATTCTCTTCAGACGAATCTTGACCATTTGAGTTTCCTCCTAAAATTCGGATGTTGAATGATATAATTACAGCGCCCTGCGCCGTAGTTACCTTGAAAAATCTCTCCCTCCGTCAAAACCTGCGGTTTTGACACCTCCCTTTAGCAGTCGCGTAAGGCGGCAAACCAGTTGGTTTGCCGGTCTACCTTTAGGTAGACTGCCGATGTCTCAATCAAAGATTGAGACGCGGCTCCGCTGCTTGCAGCCCGCGACCAGCCCGCGCGAATCCTTTGGATTCTAGCGCGGTGCTGCCGAAATCCTGCACAGCAGGAGTTTCGGTGCATATCATCAGAGGGAGGCAGGGGTTACATCGGCAGCTTTCCGCCGAATGGCATTTTGCGCATTTTGCCCTTCTTCATGCCGCCCATCATGCTTTTCATCATTTCCTTGGCCTGATCGAACTGCTTCAGCAGCAGATTGACCTCCTGCACGGTGGTGCCGCTGCCCGCCGCGATGCGGCGTTTGCGGCTGGCGTTCAGAATATCGGGGTTGCGGCGCTCCATGCGCGTCATGGACAGGATGATGGCGACATTTTTCTTCTGCGCCTTGTTCATCTTATCCTCATCGATGTCCGCGTCCTTGATCTTGCTGCCCAGACCGGGGATCATCTTCAGCATGTCCTTGATCGAACCCATCTTGTTCAGCTGGTTCATCTGCTCCAGATAATCCTCCAGCGTGAATGCGTTCGTGCGCATCTTGCGGGTAAGATCCACCGCCTGCTTTTCATCAAAGCTTTCCTGCGCCTTTTCGATCAGCGAAAGCACATCGCCCATGCCCAGAATGCGGCTCGCCATGCGGTCGGGGTGGAAGGGCTCCAGGTCGGTCAGCTTTTCGCCCACGCCGCAGAACTTGATCGGCTTGCCCGTTACCGCGCGCACCGAAATTGCCGCGCCGCCGCGGGTATCGCCGTCCAGCTTGGTTAAGATCACGCCGTCGATGCCCAGCTGTTCATTGAACGTGCTGGCCACCGTGACCGCGTCCTGACCGGTCATCGCATCTACAACCAGCAGGATTTCCTTCGGATGCACCGTATCGCGCACATCGCGCAATTCCTGCATCAGGGCTTCATCGATGTGCAGACGACCCGCCGTATCGATGATCACGGGATCGAAGCCATAGTAGCGCGCATGATCGACCGCTTCTTTCGCGATCTGCACCGGATTGCCCTGTCCGCGCTCGAATACCTCTACGCCGACCTGACCGCCGACTACCTGCAGCTGCTTGATCGCCGCCGGACGATATACGTCGCACGCCACCAGCAGGGGCTTTTTGCCGCCCTTTTTGATCATGTTGCCGAGCTTGGCGCACATCGTGGTTTTGCCCGCGCCCTGCAAGCCCGCCATCATGTAGATCGTCGGCGCCTGCGGGGAATAGGTGAGCTTTGCGTTCGTGCCGCCCATCAGCGCGGTCAGTTCTTCGTTGACCACCTTGATGACCTGCTGCGCAGGGGTCAGGCTTTCCATGATTTCGGAGCCGACGATGCGCTCGGTCACGCGCTTGATAAAGTCCTTCACAACGGTGAAGTTTACATCCGCCTCCAGCAATGCCATGCGCACCTCGCGCATGGCGGCCTTTGCATCCGCCTCCGAAATCTTTCCCTTGCCGGAAAGCTTCTTAAAAGCGCCCTGCAATTTTTCGGTCAAACCCTCGAACGCCATGTGGAACTTCACCTCTCAATCCGTAATAATTCCGTCAGCGCCTGCCGCGCCGTTTCCAGCTGCGCTTCGCATCCGGGCTGCACCTTCAGCGCCGCGATGGAACGCATGCATATCTCCGCCTGATCCGTCAGCGCGCGATACCGCGCCGCCAGACCCAGCTTTTCCTCATAATCGATCAGCTGCGCGCGCGCCTTGCGCAGCGCATCCGATACGCCCTGCCGCGTGATGCCAAGCTGTTCCGCGATTTCCGATAAGGATAAATCCTCTTCGCAGTACAGCCGCGCGACCTCGCGGCGGTGCTCCGTCAGCAGCGGGCCGTAAAAATCCATCAGCCATGTGATCGCCACGCGATCTTCCACATCCGCCATACCGACACCCCCGCAAGCAAAATCACTTGACAGCCTGTTTAGTATACCGCAAAACAAAGGTGATGTCAAGCAAAATCGCTTGACATCACCGAATCTCAACATTTATTATCCCGCGCTAGGCGTGCGGCGCGCTATCGGCAAACAGCGCCCGCTGCGTATCGGGTCCGGCGATGCCGTCCGCATCCAGCCCGGCCTTTTTCTGGAACGCCATCACGGCGGATTTGGTGTTATCGCCGAAGCATGCGTCCGGATCATCGCGGGTGTAGCCCAGTTCCTTCAGGCGTTCCTGAATCCGATACACGGTGTGCGAATAGGTGCCCTTCTTGAGCGTTACCAGCACTTCCTCATACGGCTGCAGCTGCGGCACCTCCGGCATATCGCGGCTGATTTCGCACGGGGTGAATTCGTTATCATCGTAGCCGAACATTTCGTTCAGTGTGACCATCTTATAGCCCGCCGCCGCCGCCGCGGGGATCAGTTCGCGCAGCACCTTCAGATCGGTATCCGTGGTGTGGAACAGGAAGATCGCGCCCGGCGCGAGTTCGTTGATTACGGTAGAGGAACGTCCGGAAACGCTCCAATGTGCGATGCCGTAATAGCCCTGCTGTTCGCAGTAGGCGTGGATGCGCTGATCCCAGCGCGCGTCGCCGCCCCTGGGGCGCAGGAAATGGCATTTGTATTCGCCGCCCAGAATATAACTCAGCGCGTAATTCTGCACGTAGATTTCGCGCGCGAGTTCTTCATCATCGCACTTGTAAAGCCCGTTGTGCGTGTAGGTGTGGTTTTCGATTTCCATGCCCGCTTCCCATGCGGCCTTGATGACCGGCTGATGGGTTTCGCGCATCGCCTGTTCGCCGATGGGGAACAGCGTGATTTTGCCATCGTACTGCATTACCAGTTCGAGAATCTTCTTCAGATTGTTCACCTGAAAGCAATCGTCCACCGTGATGGCGATGATCTTTTCTTCGGTGTTCGCGCTGGTCAGCACGGGCA
Organism: uncultured Clostridia bacterium; assembly: GCA_934663625.1. Taxonomy (GTDB): domain Bacteria; phylum Bacillota; class Clostridia; order Christensenellales; family Aristaeellaceae; genus SFTH01. The sequence continues at coordinate 4,099 of CAKUKP010000070.1, read as the reverse complement.
GGAAGCCCTCCTTCTGTTCAACGCGCGTAGATGCGCGCGCGGCGCGGACGGGATCGGAGGAAACGGAATCGACGCCCGTGGTTTTTACCGGTTCGGGCGTGGCGGTCGGTTCCACCGTCGGCGCTTCGGTCGCGGGAACTTCGTCTGTGCCCGGAAGCGCTGCCATGGCGCGCTCCAGCGCGGTTTCCGTGGGCGCGGGGCTTTCCAGATTGAGCGGCGCGGACGCGGGCACGGCGGGATCATCCGCGGGCTTGCCCGTCAGCAATACGATCAGCAGCACAATCAGCGCGAGCACGACGACGGCGATGCCGATATACAGAATCATTCGGCGCTGACGCTTCCTGCGCATCGCTTCGCGGCGGCGGGTTGCGCCGGTGCGCATGGCGTAAGCCGGAGCAGCGTGACGCGGGGCGCTGCCCGAACCAGCCGACCGGCGAACCGGCGCGCCCTGCGCACCGGAAGCGCGGCGCGGCGCGGGACGATGTTCGGGCGCGTAGCGGCGATTATTTTCACTCATTCGCAAACATCTCCTTCAAGATGATACGTGTATGTTGCTTTCGCCAAAATCTCACGATTTTGTCGAAGGGGAAGATTTGATTGCTTGTTCTGCGCGTGCCTGTTTGGCTCGTGACACACATATTATACGACATATGTGCGATTCGGTCAAACCTAAAAATATGGCGGGACAGAAATTTTATGGGAAGTTTTTTATGGCGAAAACAAAATCTCCGCCGCGCGAAAAACGCGGCGGAGATCGAAAGTTGTTACTGCAATTAAGCCTTGCCGTTGCAGCCCAGAACGTCAACCAGCTTATGCGCAACCATATCCTTGATCGCGATGCGGGCGGGCTTCAGGTACTGGCGGGGATCGAAGTGATCCGGATGCTCATTGAAGTACTTGCGGATGCTGGCGGTCATCGCCAGACGCAGGTCGGAGTCGATGTTGATCTTGCAGACTGCGCCCTTCGCGGCTTCGCGGAGCTGTTCCTCCGGAATGCCGACTGCATCGGGCATCTTGCCGCCGTTTTCGTTGATGATCTTTACGAATTCCTGCGGAACGGAGGAAGATCCGTGCAGAACGATCGGGAAGCCGGGCAGGCGGCGGGCAACTTCGTCCAGAATGTCGAAGCGCAGCGGCGGGGGCACGAGGATGCCGTCCGCATTGCGGGTGCACTGTGCGGCGGTGAACTTGTACGCGCCGTGGGAAGTGCCGATGGCGATGGCGAGAGAGTCAACGCCGGTGCGGTTGACGAACTCTTCTACTTCTTCGGGACGGGTGTAAGAGGAATCCTCGGCGGATACCTTTACTTCGTCCTCAACGCCGGCCAGGGTGCCCAGTTCGCCCTCGACCACAACGCCGTGATCGTGCGCGTATTCAACAACCTGCCTGGTCAGCTTGATGTTGTCCTCGAAGGACTTGCTGGAACCATCGATCATGACGGAGGAGAAACCGCCGTCGATGCAGCTCTTGCACAGCTCGAAGGTGTCGCCGTGATCCAGATGTACGCAGATGGGCAGGTCAAAACCGGCGGTCTGTTCCGCATCGGCGATGGCCGCTTCGATCAGCTTCATCAGATACACATGCTTTGCATATGCGCGGGCGCCCTTGGAAACCTGCAGAATCAGCGGAGCGCGATTCTCGATTGCGGCTTCGGTAATGCCCTGAATGATTTCCATGTTGTTTACGTTGAAGGCGCCGATGGCGTAGCCACCGTTATAAGCCTTCGCAAACATCTCTTTCGAAGTTACGATTGCCATAAAATATACACCCCTTATATTTGGACTGTACACATTATACCACAATCCTGCATGAAATCAAGCGTAAGCGCGAAATGACGGTGGATTTTAACCAAAGTTGCACTAAAATCCAACATTCATTGACGGACGGGCGCGTTTTGAGTATACTGTTTTCGGAACTTGCATAGATACGTCATTTGGAGGTACATACAATGAACGTGCGAATCGGCGTCTGCGCGCCCGTGGATCGGATTGAATCCGCCGCCCGCGCGGGCTTTGACTATATCGAATTGAATCTGAACGAAGTGCTGAACATGGACATCGACGCATACCGCGCCATGGCGGATCAGATGGAAAAATGCGATCTGTACGCCGAGGTGGTGTGCGGAATGCTGCCGGACGGCATGGAAATCATCGGCGGCGGGGTATCCGCGCAGGGGATTCACTGCGCACTGGATCGATCCTTTGAAACGGCGCGCGCGCTGGGCGCGGAGATCATTTTGCTGGATTGCGCCGCTTCGCGAAAAGTACCGCGCGGCTGTGATCCCGCCGCGGCATGGCGGCAGATGGGCAATCTGATTCGCATCGTGCAGGGGCATGCCGCCCGCTATGATCTGCGCGCGGCGATCCTGCCGCTCTGCCGGCGCGATGCGGATTTCATTAACCGCGCGTCCGAGGCGATGCTGATTCCGGCAATGCTGAATCTGGATCGCGTGGGCGTGGCGGTGAGCGGCTATCATATGGCGATGGAATCCGAATCGGTACATATGCTGCGGCGAACGGGCGGGCTGCTCTGGCACGTGCGCACGTCCAACGCGCTGGGCAACCGCCTGCCGAAGGCGGGGGATGGGCAGGACTACCGCGGGCTTCTGGAAGCGCTGCGCGATATGGAATATTCCGGACGGATTACCTGCGAGGGCAAATGGGATGATTTCGATGCGGATGCATGTGCGGCGTGCGAATGCATTCGCGATCTGGCGCAGTGTATATAGTACGTTCCGCAGATTATCATGAAAAATTTCTGCAAAATACTTGCGAAACGGAATCGAATATGCTATAGTTATTAAGTCTGCGGGTGATGATGATTGGGTCCCGTGCGGCGTCATGCTGTGAATCTTGTCAGGGCCGGAAGGCAGCAGCAATAAGCAGAGTGTTGGCGCGCGCCGCGGGGTATGCCTGGTTTGAACCCGCGGGCTTTTTTTATCCCGTTTTCGTATATTTAATATAAAAATCATGCTGAGGCGTAAAAAACTGCGTCGGGATACTGGATTTTTTTGCAATGCTATGCTATAATAAAATGTGTTTTTGTGAGGAGGCGTGACCATGGATCGCAAGACGGCTTTCAGAGGGAAGCTTTCGGCAGCCGGAATGGATGCGGCACTGATTCATCGCAGCGAAAACATGCGCTATCTGACCGGCTATACCGGCGAGGGCAGCGTATTTGTATGCGCGCAGGAAACGGTGATCATCACCGATTTTCGATATATCGAACAGGCGGAGCGTCAATCGCCGGATTGTCGCGTGGTGCGCACCACGCAGGAAAAGCCGGAGCGCGATTGGGTGCTGGAGCTGACGGACGCGCACGGCGTTCGCACGCTGGGCGTGGAGGAGGATTTCCTTTCCTATTCCAGCCGCGAAGCGCTCAATAAGCACCTGCCTTTTGTAACGCTTACGAGCGCGGACGGCATCGCGGAAGAGCTTCGCATGGTAAAGGACGCGGGCGAGATCGAATCGATCTGCGCATCCGCCGCCATCGCGTGCCGTGCGTTTGAAAACCTGCTGGGCAAGGTGCACGCGGGCATGACCGAAAAGCAGGTGCAGATTCTGCTGGATTATGAAATGCTGAATCTGGGCAGCGAAGGCAACGCCTTCAACACCATTTCCGCCGCGGGCATCAACGGCTCCCTGCCGCACGCGGTGCCTTCCGATCATGTGATCGAAAAGGGCGAGATGCTCACGCTGGATTTCGGCGCGAAGGTTAACGGTTATTGCAGCGATATGACCCGCACCATCGCGTTCGGCAAGGTGAGCGATGGTCTGCGCGAGATTTACGATCGCGTATACGATGCGCATATGACGGCGCTTCAGGCGGTCAGACCCGGCATGGTCTGCGGCGATCTGGATAAGATTGCGCGCGATATGCTGGATGCGCGTTATCCCGGCGCGTTCGGGCACAGTCTCGGACACGGCGTTGGACTTTTTATTCATGAACAGCCCCGGGTGAATCGGGGATCCGAAACCGTGCTGGTGCCCGGTCACGTGATCACGATTGAACCCGGCGTATATTTCCCCGGGTTCGGCGGCTGCCGAATTGAGGACATGGCGATACTGACTTCGGATGGTTATCTCGATCCGGTAACTTC
>CAKUKP010000069.1 GCA_934663625.1 uncultured Clostridia bacterium | reverse complement strand
GCTGCGCGCGGAGACGTCCTATCTGCCGGGCAAAGCGCGAAGGAGAATGCGAAAGAGAACGGAGGATTTCACGCGGCGTGGTCGGGGTGTCAGAAGGAATGCATTGCCTGTGCCAGCCATTTTGCCACGCAGCACTTCTGCTGATTACCGCCGGAAAGATTGCCGATCTGCTGTTCCAGCCCCGGCGTTTTAATCGCCAGCTGCCGAACGAAAGATTCCGCAATTTCTGCTTCCCTTTTTCGGTCGATCCAGCCGAATCTGCACAAATTCTTCAGCATCGGCAGCGTAATGTTATCTCCCACGCCCATCTTCGGTACTATGCCTTCGCCGCGCCTGTCCTCGGTAACAAATGCGATCTTCCTGGCTATCGCTCCCTTAGGCGAAGTAATCTTTACCGGTTCACCGTACAGATAAATTTCTCCGCTGTCAGGCTTATCCAATCCAAAGATACAGCGCATGACTTCCGACCTTCCCGCGCCAATCAACCCGCTGAAGCCCAATACTTCGCCTTCGTGCAGCTGAAAGCTGATATCCTCGAACGCCCCTTTGCGGGTGAGATTTTTCACCTCCAGCGCAACTTTGCCCGGCTGTAGATGATCGCGATCGTAGATGTTATTCAGTTCCCGATCGACCATATAACGAATCAGCTTCTGTTCGTTCATTTCTTCAATCGGACTGGTAATAATGTGCCTGCCATCGCGCATCACCGCAACCTCATCGGCAATTTCAAACAATTCTGACATGCGATGCGAGATAAACACGATTGCTACGCCCTGCGCCTTCAATTCTCGAATCGTGTCAAACAGCTTTTCCTTATCCGCGTTGGTGATGGAAGCCGTAGGTTCATCCATAACAACCACCGTAGCATCGGAATCAATGGCACGCACAATTTCCATCATTTGCCGCTGTCCAACCGTAAATTTATTCGCAGCCGTACCAACATTGATCTTGAGTCCAAAACGGCTCAGCAATTCCGCCGACCGCTTTTTCATATAGCGCACGTTAAACAGCACGCCAGCCTTTTGCATCCGTTCTCTGCCGAGAAACACATTGTTGAATACCGGCATATCCGGAATCAGTGAAAGCTCCTGATAGATGACGGAAATGCCCAGCCGCTGCGAATCTATCGGCGATCGGATTTCTACAGTCCTTCCATCCACAAGAATTTCACCCGCATCCCTGGTGTACACGCCGGACAGAACCTTCATCAGCGTAGATTTTCCCGCGCCGTTTTCGCCGATCAATGCCAGCACCTTGCCGCGCTTGATGGTAATCGAAACATCATCCAACGCCTTCACGCCTGGGAACACCTTGGTAATACCTCGCAGTTCCAGCGTTTCATGCCAATGATTACGCGCCTCCGATATGCTTTCCGTTTCAATATGCCGCTTCTTTTCCGCCCTGCGGATGCTGCGGCTGGCCACGTTCATTCCGCGCTGCGTCGAAACAATATCCATAAACACCGCCGCAACAATCATCGCGCCTTTGAGCAGATAACTTGCTGCAATCGATATATCCAAAAAGCTGAATCCGAAGGTCATGATGCCCACCAGCAGACTGCCCAGCGCCGTGCCCGGCACGCTGCCAACGCCGCCCGCCAGACTGGTACCACCCAGAACCACTGCGGTAATCGCTTCAAATTCCATATTTTTTCCAGCCAGCGGCTGCGCAGAGCGCGTGCGTCCAACCGTTACCACCGCGGCAATCGCCGCCGTCAAGCCGACAAAGGCATATACAGCCATGGTTTGCCGCCCAGGATTGATTCCAGCTATACGCGCCGCCTTAGCGTTTCCGCCGACGGCATAGGTCTTTCTTCCAAAGGAGGTGCGATTGAGCAACAGCCATACGATTGCAATCAATACGATGATCAAAATGCCCACGATCGGAAAAATACCAATCTTTTTCTGACCCAGCGCATTATAGTATACGTTGGCTGAAGCCACGCGCGCATCTCCGCACATCACGAGCGCAATACCGCGAAACAGTTCCATCGTCGCCAGCGTGGTCATGAACGGGCTGACGTGACAAACGCCGATCAGCATGCCGTTGATACCGCCGCAGAAAATGCCCGTCAATAGTGTTACCGCAATGGCGACCGCCGCGCCCCATGGGCTGTCCGCTGGGAAACAGGATACCGTCAGTGCGCCGACTACGCCGCAGATTGCAACCTGCGATCCGATGGATAAATCCGTATTACCCATCATGATGACGAAAGTTGTACCCAACGATACAATCATCAGCGCTGCATTTTGCAGGATCAGGTTCATGATGGATTTTATCTTAAAAAATGTTGGCGTCAGCATGGAAAAAACCGCAAACAGGAGGACAATGATGCCCATCAGCATAAGGTTTTTCCTGAACTGGTTACTTTTCAGAAGATTACGTTGTTTTTGCATCGGGCAGTCCCTCGCCTTCCGTTTCTGGTAATGATGGATGGAGATGTATGCGGCGTTTCCGCCGCATACATCATCATGCTGCGATTAGCGGGGCTTTAATGCTTCCGCATTGAAACCATCCGGACCGAATTCAGCGGCGAAGCTGTGCAGGGTTTCCATAGCTTCATCCACGGTTACGATGCTGAATTCAAAGCCGAATTCCTTCATTTTTGCCGCGTTTTCTTCATTTGCAATGATGGCGGTAGGCAGATAAAGCTTGTGATCCAATTCCGCGCCCATGGCAAGCTGTACCGCAACCGCTACATTCCAATAGCCAATGCGCTGCGGGCCCATCAGCAAATCAAGCAGATACGATCCATCTTCAACGCCGGGCAGATTTTCATCCATCGCTGCGAGCGAGGTGATGATCAGACCGGGATGTCCTGCCGCCTCCGCAGCCTGCTTAATCTGATAGGCGACCGCATCCGCGCAGACGACAGCCTTCAGATCCGGTTCCGCTGCCAGCAGATCGGTAACGAGCTGCTGTGCAACCGTCGCATCCCAGTTGGAGGGCAGCACATAGGCAGTCACATTTTCATATTTGGCCGCCGCTTCTTCAAAGCCCTTCTGGCGAGCATCGGAAACTGCAGAGCCAGGCGCGCCGACGACACATGCAATTTTGCCTTCTTCACTGATCATCTTGCATACAACGTCCGTGATGCACCCAAGATCGTACACATCGTTGTAGATGGTACACCAGTTCCACTCGGTATTGATGTTGTTGCCGGCAGTCACAATCGGAATGCCCGCTTCGCCTGCCGCCTGAAGCGCAGGCTTGATGCCCTCCGCATCCAACGGATCGACAATGATGGCGTCCACTTCCTGAAGCACCAGATTCTCGATGATTGAAATCTGTTTTTCAAGTGAGTTTTCACCGGACTTAAACTGCAATTCGATTCCGTAGTCCTGCGCGGCAACTTCCGCGCCCTTCATCATTTCCACCCAGAAAGCGCCCTGCATATCGATGCAGACGAACGCAACCTGCAGCGGATCGTTGGCGGCAAATGCACAGGTGCCAATTCCCAGTGCCAGGATCACCGCGAGAAGCATGGTCAACAGTTTCTTCATAGTTCCTACCTCTTTTCTTATTTTGATTGGATTTTCATCCTAATCATTCTTTTGTAATCGCGCAAAGCGGGTATAGAATACTTATCCCTCTCGGCTGCTTCGCATGTTTACGGCAACGTCGATCAGAAGCGCGAAGATGATTGTAATGCCTTTTACAACGTTGTACATATTCGAAGGCACGTTGAGCAGCGTCATGGAATTTGCAATTACGCCGATGATCATTGCGCCGACGATCGTTCCCACCACGCTGCCTTTTCCGCCGCGCACGCTTGTTCCGCCGATCACCGCCGCTGCAATTGCATCCAACAGCAGCGTAGAACTTACGCTGGAATACACCGCCGCCATGCGGCAGGTAATCATTACCGTGCCCAGGCCTGCGCACAGTCCTGCCATGACGTAGATCAGCATTTTGTAAATTCGGATATTTACGCCGCTGGAACGCAGCGCCTCCTCATTCCCCCCCAGCGCATAGGTATAGGCGCCGAGCTTTGTGCGCTTCATCACGAACCACATAATGACGCCAAATACCAGTAATAGAAGAAAAGCGGTCGGCAAGCCCAGAATCTTGCCCTTACCAAGGAATTCCACCACGGCATTGTTTTGTAGAAGAATCAATTCGCCCTCCGCCAGCGTCATCATTACACCGTGAACCAACGCCTGCATCGCCAGCGTCGCAATAAATGGTTGAAACTTAAAATACGCGATAAGCACGCCATTGATCAAACCTACGGCCAACCCCATCAGAATACAGCCCATGATCAGCAAAAAAGCGTTGCCGCCATTTCGCAGGTACCACAATCCACCCAATGTAGAACCCAGCGCTGAAATTTCGGCGGTTGTAAAATCAATCCCGCCGGAAATCAGCACCATCATTGCACCCAGTGCAACGAATGCTGTACCCGCGTATTGCATAAAAATGTTGCTGATGTTTTCCCAAGTCAGAAAGCGCGGATTTAGGATCGATATTGCACCGCCGATTACCACGAACAGTATAAAAGGCAAACCGCTTTGAATCATCCCCAGAAAATCCCCTGTTCTCAGCTTCTTCCGTTCCATTTTTTCTACCATGCTGTGCCTCCTCAACGCTGGATATTTTCAATTCGAGAATGCGCAATCGTTTGCGCATAGTGTATAAAAAAATAGTTTTAACAAGCTCCTCTTTTGTCCAAAACTATTCCAAATCAACCGGAATTCATATACTTTCGAGCATCTTCTACCAATGCGTCGCTTTGTGAATCACGAAATATTAATGTTTACATGAACTATACCACAAAAAAAAAATGCAACACTTTTTGCCATGTTCAAATGTTAATTTTTCATCCTCAATTTAATATATTGTGATATTTGCCATCCATCCTGCGTATTCCACCGCATTTTTAATGCGGCAGGGTTTTTTTCAGCCCTGCCGCATCATTCCAGCAGCCTTTTGATGAACGTCAGCAGCGCGGTGATCAGGTTTGCGATTGCGGTAAGCAGCAGAAGGATTTTAATCCTTCGCTCCAGCCTGTTGGTTTCTTGATTTTTACCCATCTTCTTTGCCCTCCTTCTCAGGTCTTTGGTTGCGTTCGTGGATTCTGTGGAAACTTGTCAATAAATTAGCGGTCGATTTTGATCACGTCAGCAAATGAGATTGACGGGCACAGCAAAATCTGTTAAAATATAACTAATATATTAAACATTCATATACTTGCACCGGATCGTTTCAGGACTATGCCGGATTTCGGATGTACGGCTGCAAATGCATCGATTCGCTTTCCGGTTCTGTATACATCGTATCATATTCCTCAGGAATAGCTATGGCGGATAAGAATTATTGCGAAAAAACGGGATTCTTCTGGGAATAATGGATATTCTTGTGGGAATATCGGAAAGAGGCATAAACCATGGCGCAAAAAGTATGTGAATACCTGCGTTGGCTGAAGAAATCCTGCGATTACACGCATCAGCAGCTATCCGATCTGACTGGAATTCCCTACGGAACGATTCCGAAATACTTTTCCGGATTGGAGGATGAATCCGCCAGTTTCGAGATCGTGCGCAAGCTGGTCATGGCGATGGGCGGCAGTCTGGACGAACTGGCGGGCATTCGCCCAAAATCGGTGGAGGTAACCCCCGAAAAGCTGACCGAGGACGGCTTTACCGAATCCGAAATCAAGGTGATTCTGCGCTGGGCGGGCAGCCAGATCGCGCACACCTATCAGGCAATCATCGCCGGACTGGAGGCGCGGCTGAACGAAAAAGACGAACGCCTTGCCCATCGCACTCTGCTGCTGGAGGATGAACACAGCCGCGCACTGGAGGAAATCGCCGTGGAGCGCAGGCGCACCGCAGAGGAAATTCAGCGCGAACGCAAGCGCGCGCATACAGCCATCGTGATATCCTACATCGTCCTCGGCATGTTTGTACTTCTGTTCTTCATGGATTTCTTCATGCCCACACGGGGCTGGATACAGAGATGAACAATTCTTCTTCCTGCGGCTCATGCACTCCCTAACGTTGTCACGCCGGCTCAATTCATCGTCATTTTCCTCTTGCATACGATAAAAACCATGCTATAATATGATCGAAAATAGGGGTGTGCAGCGCGAACAAGCTGACAAACAGCCGCAGAAGTGTGGTCATACTATGGTATTTCATACAGTCGGCGATAAGCAAAATCCCGCCGTACTGTTTTTCCATGCGATGGGTGTGACGGGCGCAAGCAGCGATCCGGTGGCGAGGCATTTGCAGGACAGATATTTTTGCATCATGCCGACATCCACAGTCTACTGTGCGGGACAGAAATACCGAAGCAAAGCGGACGAAGTGCGGCAGTTGGAAACCTTTCTGAATGAACAGGGCGTAGAACGCCTTGCGCTGGTCGTTGCATCCTCCATCGGCGCAGATCTCGCGGCCGCATTTCTGGCGCAAACAAAACTGCCTGTAGATCACGTTTTCTTCGACGGAGGACAGTTTGCGCAGATATCGCTGCCGCTGCGGCACATCATGACGCCGTTTCTGTACCTCGCCATCAAGAGTCCGTACTGGTCAAAGGGCAAGACGCTCAAAAAGATGCTCTGGTGCGACGATGAAGCGATAAAGCCCTATTTCATCGCCGCCGGAAAGGCGCTGACCTATGGCAGCCTTCGCCGCCAGTTGATGGACAGCCTGGAGGATAAACCCTTCCCGCCGCTTCCCGAAGATCTGCAAAAGCGTACATATTTTGAATTCGGCAGCGCGGAGGAGCATTATAAATACCGCGATGCAGTACGAAAGGCATACCCCTGCGGCAATTATCCGGTGTTTGAGGAGCATAATCATATGCAATATCAGATTCGCGACCCCGAAGGCTTTGCGGCCATGCTGCGTTCGATTATCGAGGAAAATCGCATACCGGCATTGCGGTTTTTGAAGGAACAGGTTTGAAGGAACAGGATTGAGCTATTATGCCGACAAAATCAATAGACTGACAGGACGAGAAACGCTGCAATGCGCGGAGGCAAGCTTGCAAATGAGGCGCATAGTAAACAAGCGCAGCCGACAAAGCAAGCAGAAATTTTCACTTCGTCAGAAGTGTTTCAAAAAATTTCTGCGGTTGCGGCGTTTAGCAGCGGTCTGGGCGGGCACAGTGATGTGTCCGCTTTTTTATGCAAATTTTTATTCCCAACAACCTTGCCGCACTTGATTTTTTTGGGTTTTTCGGGGTACAATGTTAAAGAATGGGTATGTACGCGTACAGAAGGGCGAAAGATGTCCTTTAGCGCGCGATTCCCCGAACATTGAGGAGGTTTTTTACGATGAGCGCATTGACCGATCTGATATTTGCCGGTTCCAACGCGGTGGCCGGTTTGACGGAAAAGGCAGTGAACGACGCGATTGCCAAGCACGGTGCGGATGCAAAGTGCGCGTTTCCGGATACTGCCTATTTCTTCCCGACGATTTATGCCGCGACGGGCGTAAAGGTTGCCAAGCTGGGCGATCTGCCCGCCTGCGTAGGCGTGCTGAAGAGCCTGATCAGCAACAAGCCTGAACTGGGCGACGCGCTGAACGCCGGCCTTGCCACCGCCGTGGGCGCGGAAATTCTGGAAGGTCTGAAATATGTCGAAAGCGAAAATCCGTATGAGAATGAAGCGGGCATCGGTTTCGTTCCCGATCCGGTAATTCGTTCGCTGGGCGTCCCGCTGGTTACGGGCGATATTCCCGGCGTTGCGGTTGTGCTCGGCAAGAGCGACGATGCGAAGAACGTAGCCAGCGTCATCAAGGATTACCAGTCCAAGGGTCTGCTCACGTTCCTGATCGGCGATTGCATCGATCAGGCGATCGAAGCGGGCGTCAAGCTGGGTCTGGAATTCCGCGTTGTGCCGCTGGGACACGATGTGACCAGCGTAATCCACGTCGTAACCGTGGCGATTCGCGCGGCGCTGATCTTCGGCGGCGTACAGCCCGGCGATCTGGCGGGTCTGCTCAAGTATACCAAGGAACGCGTTCCGGCGTTCGTCAATACCTTCGGCGCGCTGAACGAAGTGGTCGTTTCGGCGGGCGCGGGCGCGATCGCACTGGGCTTCCCGGTGATCGCGGATATCGATCTGGGCGATATGCAGGTGCCCGGCGCGCTGGAATCCGAAACGGATCATGCGCACACCGTGAAGAAATCGCTTGAAATGCGCGGCATCAAGATCAAGGTCAAGGAACTGCCGATTCCGGTGGCGTTCGCCGCGGCGTTCGAGGGCGAAATCATCCGCAAGAAGGATATGAAGGTTGAATTCTATTCTGGAAAGAACGTTACCTGCGAGCTGGTGCGCATGGCGCCCGCCGACGAGGTGGAGGATCACCGGATTACGATCGTCGGCCCCGACATCGATTGCGGCGAAACGGAATTCCCGCTCGCAACGTGCGTCAAGGTCGCCGGTGCGAAGATGCAGCCGGACTTCGAATCCGTAATTGAGCGCCACTTCCATTCGTGGTTCAACTATATGGAGGGCGTGATGCACACCGGCCAGCGCAATCTGGTGCGCATCCGCGTGAGCAACGACGCCTATGAAAACGGTCTGCGCCTGAAGCACTTCGGCGAGGTGCTGTACACCATGATCATGGATGAATTCGATGCGGTTGTGGACAAGTGCGAAGTCAAGCTTGTAACCGATCCTGCCGAGGCGGAACGCATCCTGAAGGAAGAAGCCATGCCCGTTTACGAACAGCGCGATGACCGTCTAGCTTCCATGACCGATGAGAGCGTAGATACCTTCTACACCTGCACGCTGTGCCAGAGCTTCGCGCCCGCGCATTGCTGCGTGGTTACGCCCGAACGCCTCGGCCTATGCGGCGCGGTATCATGGCTGGATGCGAAGGCGACCAACCAGCTGAACCCCACCGGCCCCTGCCGTCCGATCGAAAAGACCGGCTGCACCGATGAACGCACCGGCGCGTATACGACCGTAGATGAAGCCATCTCCGCGGCGACGCAGGGCGCAGTAAACACCGTAACGCTGTATTCGATTCTGGAGGATCCCATGACATCGTGCGGCTGCTTCGAATGCATCTGCGGCATCATTCCGGAGGCGAACGGCCTGATCATCGTCAACCGCGAATATTCCGGCATGACCCCGTCCGGCATGACGTTCGGCGAACTCGCCAGCATGACCGGCGGCGGCGTACAAACGCCGGGCTTCATGGGCCACGGCCGCCACTTCATTTCCTCAAAGAAGTTCGCGAAGGCCGAGGGCGGCATCGAACGCATCGTATGGATGCCGAAGGAACTAAAGGACGACGTCGCGCCGCGCCTGAACAAGACCGCGAAGGAGCTGTTCGGCGTCGATAACTTCACCGATATGATCGCCGATGAAACGATCACCACCGACAGCGCCGAGCTGGTAGATTTCCTGACCGAAAAAGGGCATCCGGCGCTCGGCATGGATCCGATCATGTAATTTGGATTGACAGTTTGAAGGGGAGCCGCGCAAGCGACTCCCCCACTTTTATATGATGTATCGTTTACGCTTCCAGCGCATCGATCACCGGCTGCGGAATTTCCCAAGCTTCGCCAACATCATAATCCACATAGGAAATAAGCGCCAACTGCCCTTCCGAATTCTTTTCATATACGCGGGTTTGCAGTATGCGCAAGCCGGCGGTCACGAATTCAAAGCTCATGATATCGGTACTCTGCACCAGAAAATAGGCATATCCGTTTTCATCCTGCCGCACGCCGTTCAACGTCTGAAGCGGGCCATACGGAAAATGATAACTTTCGCAGTAATACGCAAATTCGTCCTCGGACAGGTCGTCTACCTGCTCCACGGTATCGCCATCGTAAATAAAATAGCCATCTTTCGTACAATATGCGTAGTTCTTTATCCACAGGATACGCGTTTCCATGATCATCATCTTCCCGCAGGGACTATCCTGAATCGACATTTTTGCCTTGGTCATCGGCTTTCCGTCCGAATTCAGTTCCATATTTTCCGTAATGTACAGCGCGCCATATTCTTCAATATCCGCGGCTTCATCATTCGCCCCATCCAGCAGGAGGAATATCCCCTGTTCGCTGCCATCGGTTTTTTCGGTATAGATCTCATAGCGCTCTTCCGGATTGATCAGCGCGGGCGTATCGAAATCACCCGTAATTTCTTTGCCCTCGATGGATGCCGAATCCGAATTCAGCGCAGAAAGCAGCGCATCATCAATCCTGCCCGTTACCGCTAATCCCTGATCATTTTGAAATTCAGCGATCGCCGCGCGGGTCTTTTTTCCAATCACGCCGTCCGCCGCTCCGCAATCATATCCCCGATCATTCAACTGCTGCTGTACGGTTTTTATGGTAGACTTATCCGTGTATTGCTGCGCAATGGCAGCCGCTGCAAAAGCCAGAAGCAGACACGCCAAAGCAAGCGCGACCCATTTTTTCATGATATCACCATCCTTCCTTAACCATGATTATAAATGAAAGGACATATCGCTGTCAATACCTGTATTAAAACCTGTATTGAAACCTGCGATATGTCCCTGCTTTTCCGCATGTGCGGAAGGAAGGTATTTACTTCATATTCGGATTTACATACTTCTGCGCGGCGTCGGTGATCACGCGGACGCGGCGATCATCGATATCGTTCGGGATCGAGCAATCAGCGCCGAGGATGAAGCCGCGATAACCGTTTTCATCGATCAGCTGCTTCGTATACCGCTCCAGCGCTTCATCATCGCCGCGATCGATCAGCGTGCCCGGATTGTTATCAAATCCGCCCAGAATGCACTTGCCGGGGAACAGCTTTGCGCCCTCGCTCAGCGGGATCTTTTCGGTGTGCTGCGCCCAGTTGTAGCAGCCCGCTTCATAATCCTGATAGAAGGACAGCACGTTCGTATGGCGCGCATAGCCGCAGATATGCAGGATGTTGTACCGGCTGTATTTGTTGGCCGCGTTCAGCACTTCGATCTCGGTCGGGCGAATCAGCTTGCGATACAGATCCTTGGTGTAGATCGGGCTTTGGATATTCTGTACGCAATAATAAATGCCGTCCAGATCGGTCTGGGTAAACAGCTGTTCGATCAGCGAAACGAAATCCTTCTGGATTTCCATACCCGCCACTGAAAACGCTTTGGGGTACTTTTCCGCCAGCTTCACGAACTTATCGAACCGCATATCCAGAAAATCGAACTTGATGCGGATCGCCTGCAGCGGCGCGAATACGTTGTAGAACGTCATCACTTCGCCGTTAAACTGTTCGATGATGCGCTGAACGTGCTTAACCTGTTCGGTAATCCACGGATGATCGGGGTCGACCGCCTTGATGCGCAGCAGATCCTCTTCCGTTTCCAGCGGATTATCCATGATCGGCGGATAGCCCATGAAGCCTTCGTTCATCATCTTCATCATATCGGGATTGACCAGCTGATAATACTTCCTGTGTCCTTCTACGATTCGATCGCGAATGGCGGGATCCGTATCCGCGCGGAACTGATCGGGGCCAAGCACAAAGTGATGCCAGAAGCCCGTGGAAACCTTAAACGTTTCCTTCAGATCAAAGGCGTCCTTCAGCAGCTGCCGTTTATCGTATTGCATGTTGTAGAACTCTCCTTTATGTGTTAATGGGTTTCAAAATATTCCTTCGCAGCCTTGCGCACGAACTCCAGACGGGAAACCGCCACATCATCGCCGATGGTGCAATCCGCGCCGATGCCTACGCCAGCCTTGCCCGCTTCATCGAAGATGCGGTATACTTCGCGGCGAACCTCTTCATCCGTACCGGTGTACAGAAGGGTATTCGGGCGATTGTCGAAGCCGCCCAGAACCGGCTTGCCATCGAAGATCTTCTTGCCTTCCGCGACGGATACGTTTTCGCTGTATACCGCCCAGTTGAACGCCTGTACCGGATAATCCTTATACCAGGAAAGATCATTGGTATATCCGAAATAGCCGCAGATGTGGATCATGTTGCGCTTGGCATGCTGATCAATGTTGTTCAGCACCGCCAGATCCAGCGGGCGAACCACTTCATCATGCTTCGCACGGTTGAACGTCCACTTATCCTGTACGGACTGTACGCTGTAATAGATGCCGTCGATCGAGGTTTCTTCGAACAGGCGATCCACCAGCACGTTTACATCCTTCGCGATTTCCTGCGCGGCGTGCACCATCGCATCGGTATTGGACTTGAACAGACCGGTGAACTTCTTGAAATCCTCATCGAATTCTTCAAAGCGCAGGCGGATGTACTGCAGGGGCGAGAAGATGTTGTACATCTTATAGATGCCATCGCCCGCGTATTCGCAGATTTCCTTCGCGTATTCTACCTGACGGGTGATCCATTCATGATCGGGGCCGACCGACTTGATCTCCGCCAGATCATCCGCGGTGCTGACCAGCTTTTTGCATACGGACGGATGGCCGAAGAAGCCGTCGGACATGATCTTCAGGAAATCGGGCTTCACATCATCGATGAACTGCTTCTGACCGGTGAGCACCTTATTGTAGATCGCCGGATCCTGATAGCCGTAATGATCATGGAACGATACGAAATGATGCCAGAAACCAACCGGCGCGGTGCAGGCAGCCTGATTGTTTAAAAAAGCGTCGAATAATTCTTTCTTATCCATGGTAATCCTCCCGTTATGTATTATTGATTGCATTAATCTTCCATCGCGTAGGCGGCGGACATCAAACCGCCGTCCACATTCAGGGTCGTACCCGTAATGTAATCCGATTGATCGGAGGCGAGGAACAGAAGCGCATTTGCGATATCGTCCACGCTGCCCAGCCGGTGCATGGGAATTCTTCCGATGATTTTTTCGTAGGTGTTGCCGATTTTGAAGGTGGCTTCGGACATCTTCGTGCGCACATAGCCGGGACAGACCGCGTTTACGCAGATGCCCTTCCCCGCCCATTCCACAGACAGCGCGCGAACGAACTGCACCAGCCCGCCCTTGGACGCGCAATACGCGCTGGAGAGCGGAATGCCTAAAAACGTGCCCACCGATCCGATCACCAGAAACTTTGCCGCGTGCGCGCCCGCCGCCCGTTCCAGATACGGCAGCGCCGCCCTCGACAGGAAATACGCCGATTTCAGATTCGTATCCAGAATCCGATCCCAATCCGTTTCGGATAATTCCTGCGCCGTGTGTTTTACATTCATGCCCGCGCAATGCACCACGGCGTTGACGCCGCCGAAGCGACGGTTTGCGCCGTCCAGCGCATCGTGAAGCTGCTGCGCCGAAGTCACGTCCGCGCAGAATACATCCGCGCATCCGCCCTGCTTTGCAATTTCATCCTGCAAAACGCGCAGATTTTCTTCCCTGCGCGCCGAAAGCGCCACATTCCAGCCCGCCTGCGCAAATCTTGCCGCCGTTCCATAGCCGATGCCGGAGCTTGCGCCGGTGATGAATACCGTTTTATCGTTCATTGCGCCGCACATCCTTTGATCCGGTTCGATCCGCGCGCCTTCGCCCACGGATCGAGCCTAATGTATGCATCAGAGCAGATTGTTCAGAATGTAATCGCAGAGGCATTCGATCTGATAGCTCATCGTGACCGCGCCCGCGTCCAGATGGCCCACGCCCTTGTTCAGCTGATAGCTGGCGCGACCCTTGACCGCTTCCATATTGCGCGTGGCTTCCGCGCCGTCGATCGCCGCCTTCTTTACGGCGTTCAGCGTATCGGCAATCGGCGCGCCGCTTTCGATGCCCGCCTTGTATGCCTGTACCGCGGGATAGAGCGCATCGATCATCGTCTTCATGCCGGGCGCAGCCTTGCCGCGCGCCATCATATCATCAACCATCGCTTCCAGCGCCTTGCACAAGCCGCGGTTGGTGAGCGTCGCTCTGCCCGCGCTGGACTTCGCTGCGTTCATGTACGCGCCGCCGTACAGGATGCCGGAGGAACCGCCGATCTTGCTCATCATCAGTTCGCCGATCTTGCGGAACACGTTGCAAATCTTCATGCCGCGCATTTCATCGCTCGCCGCAACCAGATTTTCGAAGCCCATGTTGATGTTCGCCCAATGATCGCCATCGCCGGTCGCCGCATCCAGTTCGGTTACGTAATCGCCGTTTTCATAGATCTTTTTGGCGGTGATGTTGATGTAATTTACATAATCCTCCGCGGTCAGCGTGAACGGCGTATCCGCTTCATCGCCGTATACCACGGCTTCGGCCTCTTCCTTTTCGGTATCCGCCGCCGCTTCCGCGCCGACCTCAACCTCTTCGCCCGCATCATCCTGCGCGACCGCGCCTTCCACCGGCATTGCCGGCGCGCGGCTGGCGAAATCCAGATAGCCCTTCATTTCATCATCCAGCTTGAGCAGTGTGACCGATGCGCCCGCCATTTCCAGCGAAGTCATGTAATTGCCCACGAAGGTCTTGTACACGCGGATGCTTCGCGCCGCGAGGATCTTCTGCACTTCATAGTTCAGGATGTACAGCTCCATCAGCGGGGTGCCGCCCAGACCGTTGATCATCACGGCGACTTCCGCGCCATTGTAAATGTCGGTATCGGCGAAGATCTTGCCCAGCAGCTTTTCCGCGATTTCCGCCGCCGTGGACATCTTTTCGCGGTTGATGCCGGGTTCGCCGTGGATGCCCATGCCGATTTCGATTTCATCATCCGCAAGGGTAAAGCCGGGCTTGCCTACGCCGGGCAGAATGCAGGGCGACATCGCCATGCCCATCGTGCGCACGTTATCAATCGTCTTCTGCGCAACCGCTTTGACTTCGGCAAGGGTCTTGCCGGATTCCGCCGCCGCGCCCGCGAGCTTATGTACGAATACCGTGCCCGCGATGCCGCGCCGTCCGGTGGAATAGGTGCTGTCCTCAACCGCCACATCATCGCGAACGACTACATAATCGGTCTTGATGCCATCCTGCGCCGCAATTTCGCCGGACATGGTGAAATTCATAATATCGCCGGAATAATTCTTAATGACCATCAGAACGCCCGCGCCGCTGTCCGCCGCCTTGATGCCCTGAATGATGCGATCCGGCGAGGGAGATGCAAATACGTTGCCCGCGACCGCCGCATCCAGCATGCCATAGCCTACATAGCCCGCGTGCGCCGGTTCATGACCGCTGCCGCCGCCGGAGATCACGCCGACCTTGCCGTTCTTCTTATGCTTTCTCGCGATCACCTCAACGCCTTCGCCAAGGTAAACCACATCGGGATTCGCCATCGCCAGACCCTTTAACATTTCGCTGACGACATGATTCGGATCATTGATAATCTTTTTCATAATCTATTCTCCTTATCCGCTTACACTTTTTTGATGTGTTTGCCGCAATTATTGGTTGGCTCGCTTTTCCGCGCCCTTGCCGCCGAGATACGCGTTCTTCACGCGCGGATCCTTCGCCAGATCTGCCGCCGCGCCCTCGATCGCGATATTGCCGGTTTCCAACACATACGCGCGGTTTGCGATCGACAGGGCCATATTCGCGTTCTGTTCGATCAGCAGAATCGTGGTGCCCTGCTTGTTGATGGATTCGATCAGATCAAATATCATCAACACCAGATTCGGCGCAAGACCCATCGAAGGTTCATCCAGCAGCAGAAGCTTCGGTTCGCTCATCAGCGCGCGGCCCATCGCCAGCATCTGCTGTTCGCCGCCGGACAGCGTTCCCGCGGTCTGGCTGATGCGCTCCTTCAGGCGCGGGAACAGTTCGTATACGCGGTTGAACGCCGCGTCGATCGCGCCCTTGTCCTTGCGCGTATACGCGCCCAGGCGAAGATTTTCCTCTACCGTCAACGCCGGAAATACCTCGCGCCCTTCGGGCGACAGGCTCACGCCGCGCTGCACGATCTTATAAGGCGACATGTTCGTGATGTTTTCATCCCGGAACGTAATCGAACCGGACTGAGATTTTACAAGGCCGGTGATCGCGGACAGTGTGGTGGACTTGCCCGCGCCGTTCGATCCGATCAGCGTTACGATTTCGCCCTCCTTCACCTCCAGAGAAATGCCCTTCAGCGCTCGGATGGGACCATAGGATACATGCAGATTCTCAATTTTCAGCATTTTTCTCGCGCTCCCCTCCAAGATAGGCGTCAATTACGTTCTGGTTGTTGGCAATTTCATGCGGAAGTCCGTTCGCGATCAGCTTGCCGTGATCCAGCACGTAAATGCGATCGGAAATGTTCATAACCACGTTCATATCGTGCTCGATCAGCAATACGGTGTAGCCGATATCGCGTAGATGGCGGATGAACTCCAGCAGTTCTTCGCTCTCCGCCGGATTCATGCCCGCCGCCGGTTCATCCAGCAGCAGAAGCTTTGCATCCGTCGCCATGGCGCGCGCGATTTCCACCTTGCGCTGTTCGCCGTAGGGCAGGCTTTCCGCATAGCTGTCGATGTAATGAGCAAGGCCGATGCTTTCCAGAATTTCAACCGCCTTCACCTGCTTTTCGCTCTCCTCCTTGCGGAAGCGGGACGTGCGGAACAGGCTGTCAAAGAAATTGTACTTCGTATTGGTGTGCATGCCCACCATAGCGTTTTCGATTACGCGCATCTTCGGGAACAGGCGCAGGTTCTGGAATGTGCGCGCGATGCCCAGCTGCACGATCTCCTGCGGCATTTTGCCCTCCAGCTTTTCGCCGAGGAAATCCATGCTGCCGGAGGTAATCTGGTATACGCCGGTGATCATGTTGAAAACGGTGGTCTTGCCCGCGCCGTTCGGCCCGATCAGACTTACGATTTCACCCTGATGCACTTCCATGCTGACGCTGTCTACCGCGCGCAGACCGCCGAACTGCATGGTGATATTATCAATCTTCAAAAATCCCATGATGGCCTACGCTCCTTTCGTTTTCGCAGCGTTTTGGTTCAGACCCCGCTTTTCCAGTTCAGCCTTCGCGCGTTTGGACATTCTGAACGGCAGTGTGGACTGCCAGCCCAGCGCGCCCTGCGGACGGAACTGCATCATCAGAACCAGCAGCAAACCGTAGATTACGAAGCGCCATTCATTCAGCCCACGGAATACTTCGGGGAACAGAAGCAGCAGTGCCGCGCCGAATACCATGCCGCGGATCGTGCCCAGACCGCCGACGATTACCACGCTGATGATCAGCACGGAAATGTTGAATACGAAGTTCGTGGGTTCGATGTAGCCGTTGTTGACGACGCAGTAGAAGCCGCCCGCGATGCCCGTGATGAACGCGGAGATTACGAACGCCAGAATCTTGTAGCGCGAGGTCTTTACGCCCATCATGGTCGCCGCCAGTTCGTCATCCTTGATGGCAAGGAACGCGCGACCGGTTTTGGAA
>CAKUKP010000068.1 GCA_934663625.1 uncultured Clostridia bacterium | reverse complement strand
AGCGAACCGATCGTGATCAAGCTGGATATGCCTGTGCGTCAGGCGGACGGCATGGTTGAATTCAGCATCTGCCCCGATCCGCAGGCACAGACGGAATTCAACGTGAAAATCAGCGATACCATGGCGCGCGTGGCGCTCACCGACATCGACAGCATCATGAGCCTGACGGCGACGCAGATTGCCGATAACGCGGTCAATATCGCGTTCGAAGCGAATGTCGAGGGCAGCGATGTATCCGCATCGCTGGACGCCGCCATTACGGACGGCGACGCATCCTGGCTGCTGCCCACGGCGGATGATACCGTGGATGTGCTTTCGATGGATCAGGCGCAGCTGCAGAAGCTGATGAGCGAAGTATCCGTCAAGGCGATGGGTCTGCTCGGCACGCTGGCAGGTTCCAGCGAAGAACTGGCATCGCTGGTCGCGGGTACGATGCAGGGTTAAGGTATACGATTTCAGATTCAATCCAATAAAAAACGGGGCTGGCTTCCAACGAAGTCAGCTCCATTTTAAAATCAGAATAGATGCTATTTCAGACCATTCACGCCTACGCTCAGGGCGGCATAATCGCCCAGCGCATCGCCCAGCGCGGCGGGCAGAATCCGGCACACGGCGCTGGAATAGGTGAGCGCCTCGCGATCGATTACGCGCTGCGCTTTTTCCCTGTACCAGCGCTCCGCGCGCGCGAAAATGCTGCCGATGATGATGCGTTCGGGGTTCAGAAGGTCGATCAGCAGGGATAAGCACATGCCCAGCTTTTCGGCGCTTTCGGAAAGTACCGATTGCATCGCCGCATCGCCCGCGTCGGCGCGCTGCACAACCTCCCGCGCGCTCGCGCCGCCGGACAATTGCAATATGCCGCCGCCGGAGCAGAAGCCTTCAAACGATCCGCGCTTGCCATAGCCGATCGGGCCGTCCGCCGCCGCGCGCACATGGCCGATTTCGCCCGCCATATCGTTCGTGCCCACGTACAGATGACCGTCCAGAATCAGCCCCGCGCCCAGTCCGGTGCCGAAGGTCAGAAATACCATGTTTTTACAGCCGCGCCCCGCGCCGAAATGCCATTCCGCCAGCGCACAGGCGTTTGCATCATTCTGCAGAAACACCGGAATGTTCAGCCGCTTTTGCAGGTAGTCCACGATCGGCACATCGTCCCAGCCGGGCAGGTTGGGCGGGGATAAAATCAGTCCGCGCGCGGAATCCAGCGGGCCGCCGCAGCTGACCCCCGCCGCCGCATATTCGCCATGCGGAACCCGCTCCAGCAGCGCATCCAGAACATCCTGCCAGCGGTGAAAATCCGCCGTTGCCACCTCGGAGCGGCTCAGAATGCGCGGCTCCGCCGTGCCGGTCACCACCGCGCACTTCGTTCCGCCGATATCAAATCCCAGAAACATTTTCTGCATATCATTCACCGAACATCGCGCTTTCCACGCGCATACAAATCTGGTGGTACAGCTGCAAATGCTTTTCCTGAACCCGGTAGGTTTCGGTTTCATCTACGTTCAGCAGAAGATCCGCCACATCGCGCAGCTTTCCGCCGGTCATGCCGGTCAGGGCGATGCATTTGCCGCCCAGCGCCTTCGCGGTTACCATCGCGCGGCGCACGTTTTCGGAATTGCCGGATGTGGAAATGCCGATCAGCACATCATTCGGACGGCAGTACGCCATCACCTGCTGTGCGTAGGGCAGAAGTCCATCCTGATCGTTTGCCACCGCGCCGATCAGCGCGCAGTTTGCAGTTAAATCGATGGCGGGCAGGCCGCGCTGCAGCTTTTCCGCCCAGGGTTCGCCGATGCGATCGATCAGATCGCGATTCAGCGGGCGGCGCAGCATGAAGCCCTTCACCAGCTCGCCCAGAATGTGCGCGGAATCTGCGCCGCTGCCGCCGTTGCCGCAGATCAGCAGCTTGCCGCCGTTTTTGAAGCATTCCACGATCATTTCAACCGCGGCGTTCAGATTTTCATGCATTTTCAAAGCCCTCCCCATGGGTCGCTTCCATTACCTTCTGATACAGGTTCGGGATGGATACCTTGTGATCCACCACGAAATGCCAGCCCTTGCCGCCGGTGCTGACCGGACGGTTTACGATGTTCTTGCGCGGGCGATAATAATAATTCGGATCATCGTAGCCGATGTTCTTGTGATAATCACCCAGATCAATCAGATCGAAGTTCGCCGTGGTGATATCGCGCACGCCGTAGCCCAGATTGCGCGTGATTGCCAGCGCCTTCAAGAATACCTCCGGCCCGATCACGCCCGAACCGAAGTTCAGAAATACGCCGCCGTCCAGCTGGGAAATCGAATGGCAGTATTTGTGGAAATCGATGCCGCTGGCGTGCCCGATCGCGGTAAAATCGCAGGTGGGATGTTCATGAATGATATCCGTGCCCAGCGCGATGTGGTAGGTCGCGGGAATATCCAATTGATACGCCTGATACAGCACGCAGTCCGCGCGGTGGGGGAACCGTTCGGGATGCAGATCCATGTATTCCGCCAGCGCGCAGCCGTAGCCGTGATCCTGATTCAGCTTTATGGCTTCGTTCATCCATCCGCCGGTTTCCTCCCACATGCCGAAGGAGCCGTCCTCGATGGCGGTGGGCACATGTTCGGATGTGCCGCCCAGATAGGATAATTCAAAATCGTGGATGGAGCACGCGCCGTTGCCCGCGATGTGCGTGATCACGCCCTTCTGCATCAGCGCGATCAGATAGCGGCTCAGCCAGTTTTTGATCACGTGCGCGCCCATGGAAAGCACCACGGGGCGGCCGTTTCTGCGCGCGGTTACGATGCGGTCGACCAGCTCGTCAAAGTTCGGATCGTGCCATTCGGGCACGGGGGTCACATCCGGCGTGAACAGATCTTCGATCTTTACGATGTTCGTGCGTTCCCTTGCCGACCAGGTGCGGATGCCGGAAAAGTCCAACTGTTCATCTCTGCGCATTATGCGTTCCCTCCAAACTGCTTTCGTATTTCATCGGGGCTTGCAACGCCCGTGGTTCCGATTTTCTGAATGGTAACGGCGGAAGCCAGATTGCCAAATGCCACCGCGTCGAACAGATTCGCGCCCGCGCCCATCGCCAGCGCGCAGGCGGAAAGGAATGTATCGCCCGCGCCCACGATATCGATCGGCGGTTGTACGCGCTGCGCGGGGGCGTGCATGGCGCGCCCATCGCAGAAGCAAAGCGCGCCGCCGCCGCCCAGCGTAATAATTACGCTCCTGCCGGTTTTATCAGATAGCGCCTGCGCCACCGGCAGGTAGGCGTCGGGGGTTGCGCATTCCGGCCGCTGGTTTACCGCGCGGGCGGATTCCAGTTCATTGGGCTTTACGATGCAATTGGGATACTGCATGATCCGATCGCGGCTGTCCACGATTACGATTTTGCCCGCGGCTGCCGCGGCGATGATCGCATCGCGCACGCGCAGCGAAATTACGCCATAGCTCAGCTGATCCGATACCGCGATCACATCCGCCGATTCCGCGGCGCGGCGCACGGCGGCGATCATTGTATCCTCCTGATCTGGAGTCAGCGGCGCGCGATTTTCGAAATCGATGCGGGGATCCTCATAGCGCACATCGCCGTAGCCCGCGCGATAGGGCTTTACATAGCACGGCGTGACGCGCTGCTCCATAATCGCGGTGCAATCCATCGAAAGATCGATATCGCGCATCAATCCTTCCACGATCATGCCGCGCCAATCCCTGCCCAGCGCCGTGACGGGCACGACGTGCGCGCCCAGCGCGCGCATATTGTTCATCACGTTGCCCGCGCCGCCCAGCGAATAGCGTTCTTCGATTACCGGCAGATTGTGGTGCGGCGTTTCGCGGGAAAGCTGCGAAATGCGCATATCCGCCGTCCAATACGCATCCAGACATACATCGCCGATCACGGCGGCGCGTACGTTCGGAATGCGCGCGAAGATCGATTCCAGCCGATCCTTCGTTAAATATACCGTGGGAATCATGCTTCGTACCTCCCTGGCTGCAGCGGCAATTCACCGCTGAATATATGTGCAATGACGAGCGAAAGCGTGCCGATCAGCGCCGCCTGTTCGCCGAAGCTGGCACGGCGCACGGTAATGCTTCGACAATCCCGCGCCAGAATCTTATCGGCAATGCGCTTCTCCAGCAGTTCGATCATCATTTTATCCGCCTGTTCATCCGCGTGCTGATACAGATAGATCAGCTCGGGGTCGAATACGTTGATCAGGTTTACCAACGCGCAGGATAGCGCGTCGCAATATTCGTGTACCGCCGTTACGCAGGCTTCGTTGCCCGTCGTGGCGGCACGCCAGATTTCCTCCCAGTTGGAGGCGGGCATGGCGGCGCCCGATGGAATGTTTGAACGAATGCATTTCAGCATGCATTCCGTGCTGGCGTAGCTTTCCAGACAGCCGCGGCTGCCGCAGGTGCAGATCGGGCCGTTTAAATTGATGGAACTGTGTCCCAGTTCGCCCGCCAGACCGCGCGAACCGGCATAGGGGCGATCGTGCATGATGATGCCGCAGCCGATGCCCTCGAAAATCAGAAGAAACAGAAAATTGGCGTGGTTTCGCCCCTCGCCCAGCAGCTTTTCCGCCTGCGCGGCGGCCATGCTGTCCGAGGAAAAGAATACGGGCAGATTCGTATGGCGATGGATCACATCCACGATGGGAATATCGTGCAGTCCGAAATAATTGGCGGGGGAGAGGATCGCGCCGGAATGGATGTTCACAGGCCCCATGGACGCCACGCCCACGCCGATGACGCGCCGTTCATAGCCCGCCTGCACCGTATCGATTACGTCGATCACCATTGCGAACAATGCTTCCTCACTCATTGCTTTCGGATAGCGGCGCTTTTCCGTGCGCAGGATGTGCGCGCGCAGATCGCCCAGCGCCGCCTGAACCGCGTCGCGCGAAATCAGTACGCCGATGATGCAGGGCGCGGTATCGGAAAGATCCAGAAGCCCCGCCTTCCTGCCGGGTCCCGTGCAGCCGGTATCATCGCTGTTGATTTCCTGTACGATGCCCTGTTCGGTAAATTCGGTGATGATGTTGCTCACGCTCATCTTGCTCAGCCGCGTGGTCTTTGCGAGCGCGCCCCTTGAAATCATGGGGTTTTCTACGATCGTGCGAAGCACCAGACAGCGATTCGTCTTTTTCAGATCCACTGCGGATTGCCCTGTTCGCGCTTCCATGCCGTCCGTGCCTCCTTTGTCAGGTAAAATGCTCATAATGATGGGCTGCCCAAGGGCAGCCCATCGCGTGGTATTAGCTCTGAGATTAGCCCAGCAGGCCGTTGTCAGCGATGTACTGAGCGGTCAGCATGGTGGCGCCGGTATCGACATTTTCGAACTCGGTGGTGCCGTTCTTCAGATATTCAACTGCGGTCTGGATGCCGTAGTAGCCCATGTTGTAGGGGTTCTGAGCGGTGGTCGCTACCAGATAGCCGTCAGCAACCAGGTTCAGGATCGCATCGGACTTGTCGAAGCCAACGGCCTTCACGGCGCAGCCTTCGCCTTCCGCCTTGATCGCGTTGCCTACGCCAACGGTGGTGCCTTCATTCGCGCCGAACAGAGCGACAACGCCGTCGGTGATGAAGTTGGTGGCAGCTTCCTGAGACTTCGCGGCGTCGCCGTCGGTGTAAACGTCTTCCAGGATTTCGAAGCCGGTGCCTTCGAACGCCTGACGGAAGCCGGTCGCACGCTGCAGGGTGGAAACGGTCGCGGCATTTACGTTCACAACGCCGATCTTGCCTTCGGTAACGCCCGCTTCGGTCAGGGCAGCCAGCAGGGTTTCGCCAGCCAGCTTGCCGGCGGCGGTGTTATCGGTCGCCAGCGTCTGCAGCGCAACATCGGAATTGGCGGGAGAGTCAACATAGATGAACTTCACGCCGTCTGCGTCGTACTGTTCGATGGTGGCAACTTCGGTGTCGGGGCCGTTGGAGGCCAGCAGGATCACGTTCGCATTGTCAGAGTAAGCATTGTTGATGCACTCGATCTGCGCGGCGTCGTTCTTGCCGGTGGTGGGGCCGGACCATACATAGCGGATGTTCATGCCGGCTTCATTTGCTTCCGCAACCGCAGCTTCGCAGCCTTCGTTAACGGATACCCAGTGCATGTCTTCGAGGTCCATGGTGATGAGGTAAACGGTGTAGTCTTCAGCCAGTGCGGCGCAGGTCAGAACCATTGCCAGAACGAGAACCAGTGCGAACAGTTTCTTCATAAGTCTGTTCCTCCTTTTTATTTATTAAAATGTCGTTTGACATTTTAATTCAATGATTTATCTGCCCTTCTTCTTGAAGGTGAGCTTGCCGGTGCGGCGGATTACGTCGATCAGTACGGACAGGATAACGATCGCGCCGACCACGACGTTCTTCAGACCGACCTGCGTGTTCATCATCTGCAGGCCGTTGTCCATAACCGCCCACACGCTCGCGCCCGCCAGAACGGCCGCCAGAATGCCGGTGCCGCCCATGGTGGAAATGCCGCCGATTACGCTGGCAGCCACGGCGAAGGTTTCATAGGAAATGCCCGCGTTCATCGTGCCGGTGCCGGACTGCGCGCAGGTGATCAGACCCACGATGCCCGCGCAGAAGGCGGATACCAGATACGCCTTGATGATGGTCAGCGGCACGTTTACGCCGGAAAGCTTCGAAGCTTCCACGTTGGAACCGATGGCGTAAATGTGGCGGCCGGTGCGCGTGTAGGCGAGGATGAAGTTGAAGATCAGCCAAAGCGCGATGGCGATCCAGAAGGTATTGAAAATGCCCAGGAATTTGCCGTAGTAGCAGAAATCCTGAACGGCCTTCGCCACATCGCGCCATTTGCTGCCCGCGGATACGATGGAATCGGTGTTTACGTTGTTATTGACCAGCTGTGCAAGACCGCGGCAGATGGTCTGCGTGCCCAGCGTCGCCACGAAGGGAGGCAGCTTGCAGCGGGCGACCAGTTCGCCGTTGATAATACCTACCGCGAGGCACGCCGCCAGCGCGATGAAGAACGCAAAGATCGGGTTCATGCCGTTGCAGATCAGCGTTGCGATCATCATGCAGCTCATGCCGACCACGGAACCGATGGAAAGGTCGATGTTGGCGGTGATCAGAACGTAGCCCTGACCGATACCTACGATGATCCACGGTGCGATCTGGCGCAGAAGGTTCGCGATGTTGCGCTTGCCGAGGAAGTTCGGGTTCTGCCAGTAGAAGATTGCGCACAGGATGATCAGACCGACGAATACGGTCAGCACCTGACCTACGCCGCGTGCGGAGATAAACCGTTTGATGGGATTTTGCTTCTTTGCAGTGTTTTGCATTTGAAATGTCGCTCCTTTCGCGTTACGCCTCTGCCTGTGCCTTCCCAAGCTTGGATTCGAATCGGGTGGCAAGCTCCAGTATCTTTTCCTGCGTCGCATCCTCGATCATCATTTCGCCGGTGATTCTGCCGTCGCACATCACGATGATGCGATCCGCGATGCCCAGCACCTCCGGCATTTCGGAGGATACGAAGATTACGGAAATGCCATCCTGCTTCAGTTTGTTCATCAGATGATAGATTTCAACCTTCGCCGCTACGTCGATACCGCGGGTGGGTTCATCGAAGATGACCACGCGGCTCTGACGGGCGAGCCATTTGGATACGACAACCTTCTGCTGGTTGCCGCCGGACAGGCTGCCCGCGTCCACTTCGGGGCTGGCAAGCTTGATGGTGAAATTCTTTATCGCGTCCCGAACCATCTGGCTCACCGTGCGGCGGTTCACCACGCCCATCCGCTTCGTGCTGGCGATATCCAGATTCGGAAGTTCGATGTTGGCGCGCACGGAAAGCTTCGTGCAAAGCCCGTCCTTTTTGCGATCCTCCGGCGCGAGTACCAGTCCGTTTCGAATCGCGTCCATCGGATTGGCGATTTTGATTTCCCTGCCGTCGATGAAAATCTGACCGGATTCCTTGGGATCTACGCCGAAGATCGCGCGCGTGGTTTCGGTTCTGCCCGCGCCCATCAGACCGGCGAAGCCCAGAATTTCGCCCTCGTAGGATTCGAAGGATACGTCGCGCACCATGCGTCCGGCGTTCAGGTGCTTCACCTCCAGCACCTTCTTGCCCTTTTCGCAGTGCACGCGCGGGAATTTTTCCTTGATTTCGCGGCCGACCATGTTGGCGATGATATCGTTCATCGAAATGTCCTTGAACGGACTTTCCAGAATGAACTGACCGTCGCGCAGAATGGTTACGGTGTCCACGATGTGCTGCAATTCCTCCAGACGATGGGAGATGTACACGATGCCGCGCCCTTCGTCGCGCAGCTGGCGGATGATGCGGAACAGCTCCTCAATTTCATTCGAGGTCAGCGCGCTGGTCGGTTCATCCATGATCAGCACGCGCGCGTTCGTGGAAAGCGCCTTTGCGATTTCAACCATCTGCTGCTTCGATACCTGCAAATCGCCCACGATCGTGGTCGGATCCAGATCGATGCGCAGATTTTGCAGAATTCTGCCGGCCTCTGCGTTCATGTCCGCCTGCGAAAGCATCCGAAGTCCGTGGATGCGCTCGCGCCCCAGAAAGATGTTTTCTGCCACGGTCAGATGCCTGCAAAGATTCAATTCCTGATGGATGATCGAAATGCCCAGCTCCTGCGCCCGCTTTGGCGTCAGCGATTCAACGGTCTGCCCGAATACCTTCAGCGTGCCGCCGTCCTTGGGGTATACGCCGGACAAAATCTTCATCAGCGTCGATTTGCCCGCGCCGTTTTCCCCCAGCAGCGCCATGACCTCGCCGCCCTTCAGATGAAAGGATACGTTGTCCAGCGCCTTTACACCGGGGAACTGCTTGCAGATGCCCTGCATCTCAATGATATATTCGCCCTGCCTGTTCTCCATAGATCAGATACCTGCGCTTCCCGACGGCGTTGCCGTCACGATCAATTTGTAAAACACTTTTACAATCTGGATATATTATAACATATCCTTCACACGCCTGTCAATAGAAATGAAGATGAATCTGAAAAAATAGTGTTTGCATCAGCATATTAAATCGTTGAAGAGTTCGCTTTATAACTATAATTCTCAGGTATTGACAAAAACGGCGGTTCGATGTATCGTTTATGCATATCCGATACGGGAGGAAACAGCGATGCAGAACAATCCAAATTACATTGAAGTGATCAATCCCAATTACGACCGCGGCCATTTTCGCTTTGCCCTGTTTGATTTTGACGGTACGCTCAGCCTGATTCGCGAAGGCTGGCAGAAGATCATGAAGGGCTATTTTCTCGAAGAGCTGGAAAAGGCCCCCGACGCGCGGCAGCAGGGCGATGCGGCGCTGTGCGCGTGCATCGATGAACTGGTGGACGGACTGACCGGCAAGCAGACGATCTATCAATGCATCGCCCTGGCGGAGGAAATCGCCCGCCGCGGCGGAACGCCGGAGGATCCGCAGGTATATAAGGATGAATATTCCCGCCGCCTGATGGAGGAAATCAGCGGGCGCATTCGCGGGCTGGAGGACGGCGCGATCGATCCGCTTTCGCTTACCGTTCCGGGCGGCGATCGCATATTGCCCGCGCTGCGCGAGCATGATGTGAATATATTCATCGCCAGCGGCACCGATGAAATCTATGCCGCGCACGAGGCGGAGCTGCTGGGTGCGACGAAGTATCTGGCGGCGCAGGTGTACGGCGCGCAGCGGGATTATAAGAGCTTTTCCAAAAAGATGATCGTGGAGCGCATCATTCGCGAAAACGGTCTGACGGGCGCGGAGCTGGTGGGCTTCGGCGATGGATTTGTAGAAATTGAAAATGTGAAGGAAGCGGGCGGTTTCGCCGTGGGCGTTGCCACAGATGAAAAGAATCACGATGGCCGCGTGGATCAATGGAAGCGCGATCGGCTGATCCGCGCCGGCGCGGATATCATCATTCCCGATTTTTCCGATGTGCCGGCGCTGATCGATTATCTGTTCCCGAAGGATTAATTTGGTTTCGGCAGGATTACGGTTTTGATCGCGGGCGCGTCTGCGCCGTACAGCGCGCTTAGCTGATGCGCCTGATCGAAGGTCAGGCGGTGGGTGATGATGCGCCCCGCATCGATGCGCCCTGTGCGAATCAGTTCAATGGAGAGCGGGAAGTTCACCGCAGGTTCCGCCAGCGATGTAAGCAGCTGCTTTTTGTTGAACACCATATCGCTGATGTTCAGCGTGGCGCAGGCGTTGCCGCCGAAGGTTACGCCCATCGCCAGCGCGCATCCGCCGTAATCGATCAGATCGATCGCGTCGCGGCAGACCGCGGGCGGCGCGGCGATCACGGCGGCTTCGTAGCGGGTTCGATCGCGCAGCTTTCGAATGTATTCGGGATCATCGCTGAAGCATATGTCGTCCGCGCCCAGATCATATGCCGCGGCGGCTGCCGCCTGATTGCGGGCGCTCGCATGGCTGCGGGCGATCATCGTAATGTGCCCCGCGCCCATGGCGCGCGCGTAGGCGCAGGCGAACAGACCGATCGCGCCCATGCCGAATATGGCGATGTTCGCCATCGGGCGCAGCGAAAGCTTGTTGATTCCGCGGATGGCGACCGCCAGCGGTTCCGTCATCGATGCGGTTACGGGATCGATACCGGTGTAGATGTTCAGCATGTTTTCATGAACCACCATTTCATCGGACATGCCGGGCTGATCGTTCAGCGTGAGCGCATTGCGGCACAGGCGCGATTGACCGGATTTGCACGCGCCGCAGCAGCCGCACATCGTGGAATCCTCGCAGATCACATGATCGCCGATTTTCACGCGGGTGACCTCGGAACCGATTTCGACGACCTCGGCGGAAATTTCATGCCCCAGCGGCGTGAATGCTTCCAGATCGCGCAGAAAATGCAGATCGGTGCCGCATACGCCGCATGCCAGCACGCGGATGCGCACCATATGTCCGGTCACGGGCACGTCCGCCCGATCGCGAAGTTCGATCATGAATCCTTTTTTGCCATAAAGACCTTTCATGGGTGGAACCCTCCGTATTCTGTGATATCTAAAGTATAGCATGGCGGCGCGGTTCCGTCAAAGAAAATGTAAAGCGAGGTGGGGCGCATGGATGAACGCATGGCGGCGCAGGCCGTTTCCATCGCGCAGGATGCGATCTGTATGCGCCATCCGCATCTGGCGGGCAGCGTGCATCGCATGAAGATCGAAATTGTGCCGAATGCGGAACCGCCCGCGTTTGACGGCGAAACGATTCACATCGGCGATGCATGGGTGTACGGTGCGCTGCATGAATCCGAGGGACGAATCGCGGATGCGCTGATGCACATACTCGCGCACGCGCTGCTGGGGCACATATGGAAATATGCGTCCGAACCGTGGCGCGATGCGGCGTGCGATCTGCTGGCGGCGTTTTTTCTTTCGGATATCGCGCCGGAGCGATGCGCGATGCACGGCGATGCGCGCTTTGATGAACTGCGCAGGCGCTTCGCGGGCGCAGCGGATGCGGATGCACTGGCGGAAAAGCTGCGCGCGGACGCTTACTTTGCGCAGAACGAAAATGCGCTGCGCGATCTGCTGGCGCTGGATTCGCACGCGCTGTGGAAGCAGGCGCGGGATGCGGATCATGCCCGCGGCTGCGGGGGGAGCGCTTCGGTGTATTTTCAGAAACAGAGCGCGCTCCTTCTGCACAGAAGGCGCGAAGAAGCGGGCACGAACGATGCGTTTTCCGTGTGGCGCGCGCGGTTGAAAAATGCCGATGCTTCAGATTTCGTTTCCTACCTGAACCGGTATGCGTGCGTGCGCGAAAACCCGCGCAGCGATCCGGATGCGTTTCAGTATTCGTGGTACGTCTACGGGCTTTCACATTACGGAAATGTTCCGCTGATCGAACCGATGGAATACCGCGAGGAGAAAAAGCTGGATTCGCTGGTGATCGCCATCGATACGTCCGGCTCCTGCGTGCGCGGGCTGACGCAGCATTTTCTGTCGCTGACCCGCGATATCATCGCCGGACATGATCTTTTCTTCCGAAGGTTCAATCTTCGCATCCTGCAATGCGATGTGCGCATCCGGCGCGATGATCTGATTACCAATATGGATCAGTTCGATCAGTACATCCGCGATTTGACGATCGTGGGCGGCGGGGGAACGGATTTCCGACCGGTGTTCGATCGCGTCGCCGAGCTTCGCAAAACGGATGTGCATCGGCGGCTGCGCGGCGTACTGTTTTTTTCCGATGGGCGCGGCATATTCCCGTCCGTGCCGCCGGATTTTGAAATCACGTTCGTTTTTCTGAAGCATCGGTTCGATGCGATCGATGTGCCCGCGTGGGTGCGGCGGCTGGTGATCGATGCGCCCGTGCCGCGGGGCGAT
Source organism: uncultured Clostridia bacterium (assembly GCA_934663625.1). Taxonomy (GTDB): domain Bacteria; phylum Bacillota; class Clostridia; order Christensenellales; family Aristaeellaceae; genus SFTH01. The sequence continues at coordinate 5,197 of CAKUKP010000068.1, read as the reverse complement.
GAATATATGGAATATTGAGGCGTGCAATGAACATTCAACAGGCGATCGAACAGATCATCAAAACCGTATCGGCGTATACGGAAAAGCGGGACGGCATGGCTGCGATTCCCATCGAATCGCAGCGGCCGATCTATCTCTACGGCCCGCCCGGCGTGGGCAAGACGGCGATTGTGTATCAGGCGGCGCAGCGGCTGGGCGTGGGCATCGTCAGCTATACGATGACGCACCACACGCGGCAGAGCGCCATCGGGCTGCCGGAGCTTTCCAAGCGCACGTTTGCGGGCAGGGAATACACCGTAACGGAATATACCATGTCCGAAATCATTGCGGGCGTTTACCGGCATATGGAGCGCACGGGGCAGGATCGCGGCATTCTATTTCTGGATGAGATCAATTGCGTATCGGAAACGCTGCTGCCCGCCATGCTGGAGCTTTTGCAGCGCAAGCGCTTCGGCGAATACCGCGTGCCCGATGGCTGGGTGATCGTGTGCGCGGGCAATCCGGAGCGGTACAATCGATCCGCGCGCGAATTCGATCTCGTTACGATGGATCGCCTGCGCCTGATTTCCATCGATCCGGATGCGGAAGCATGGCAGGATTACGCCGCGGCGCGCGATGTGGATGTGCGCGTGCGCAGCTATCTGCGCCTGCGCCCCGATGATCTGTGCCGCGCGGAGGATATGCGCATCGTTACGCCGCGCAGCTGGACGGATTTATCCGATATGATGCGCGCGTCGGGCGAATGCGATGGACTGCTGATTCGCCAGTATCTGCAGGTTTCGGATATCGCGGATGATTTTATCATCTACGCCGCGATGTGCGATCGGGTGGGCGGAAAATTTTTATTGGATCGCGCGCTGAACGATGCGGATGTGCGCGGCGATGTGCGCTTTGACGATGTACAGCAGGCGCTGTTCGCGGCGATGCTGCTGGCGGACGCGATGTGCAGCCGCGCGCGCGTGCAGACGGAGCGGATAAACGCGCGCCGCGCCGCCCTGTATTTTGCCGAGGGCGTTGCACAGGATGGCAAGCCGAATCTGCGTAAGTGCGCGGAAGAACATTTGGAACGGCGCATCAACGCGCTGAACGTGCGCCTGTCGATGGGCGCGCTGGATCGAACGGGCGAAGCGCGCGAGCGCGCTGCGATCGCCGCCATACGCGATCTGATGAAACGGGATCCCGAAGAAATGGTGCGCGCCGCGCGGGAAGGGCTGAATGATGCGCAGGCGGCGGATGAACAATGCGCCCTGCAGCTTACGAACGCGCTTTCGTTTGCGGATCGTGCGTTTGTCGATCTGCACGTAAAATGCGTGTTCCTCGCGGAGCTGGAGCGCTGTCCCGACGCGGTGTCCATACTGCGGCGCAGCGCGGGCGATACGTATGCGAAAATGAAGCGGGAAACCGATCCCGATGCGCGGATGCGCGATCTGAAAGCAAAAATCAGAACAGACGAATAAGAAAGTATATAAAAGCGCCTTGAAAATGCGAATGCGTTTTCAAGGCGCTTTTGTCTGCAAAAGACATTCCATAGAACAGCCTGTTTAATCAAATTCAGCGACGAACTCGATGATTCGTAGCTCCTGCCTTCCTCTGATGAAACGCACCGAAGTCCCGGCTTTGCCGGGATTCGGCAGCAGCGGTGCCACGGCTCAATCGGAGATTGAGCCGTCGGCAGTCGGCTATAAGCCGACCGGCAAACCATCAGGTTTGCCGCCTTACGCGACTGCTAAAAGGAAGGTGTCAGCCGAAGGCTGACGGAAGGAGAGATAACGTACCTGTCGATTTTTGAGAAATACTTTACACGTTTTCGCGTATATAGGCGGAAAGCATATTGATGATCTTATCGTTTTTGCCGCCGCGCGGCACGATCAGATCGGCGTGTTCGCTGTAGCCGCGAATGTATTTTTCATACATGGGCTTTACGGTGTCCAGATATTGATCGCAGATGCTTTCCAGCGCGCGGCCGCGTTCGCGCATATCGCGCTTTACGCGCCGGAGTAGGCATACGTCGATATCCACCTGCACATAGATTTTCAAATCCATCAGATCGCGGATCTCCGGATCGAAGAAGGTATGAATGCCCTCCACGATTACGATGTCCGCCGGTTCAATGATGTTTCCCTGATCGTTGCGCATGTGGCGCGCAAAATCATAATCCTTGGATTTGATCGCCTTGCCGGAGCGCAGCTGAATCAGATCATCCCGCAGAAGCCGATGCTCGAACGCTTCCGGTTCATCGTAATTGATGTGCGTGCGCTCCTCGAATGTCAAATCGGAATGATCCTTATAATAGGAATCCTGTTTGATGATCACACAGCGGCAATCCAGCTTATTTTCCAATTCCTGCGCCAGGGTGGATTTTCCGCTTCCGCTGGCACCGCAAATTCCGATAATGAACATGAACGCGGCCTCCCGTATTGCTTCGTATTCTTGCTGTAATCCGAATCATGATACTATAAATATCATGATACCATAAGTGCAGCAAAAGTACAATGCAGAAAAGCCGAAAATATCAATCGGATTGCAGATCGCGCAGAACGCAGTCGATAAATTCCTTGTTCGAAGGGCAGGACGGCATTTTGTACCGCAGCGCGCCGCTGTTGTAAGCCGCGCTGATGGCGGTGCGAATGCTTCGCTCGATGCGAACGGGCGTTGAATTCATGCTCTGCGCAATTTCCAGATACAGCCCCTTGGAAAGATTGCGCATCAGCGTAACATCTTGCTGTGCCAGCCGTACCGCCTCCGTCAGATAGGCGCAGCCGATCAGCTTCGGCGGAATGCCTACGGATATGATGAAATTGCGAATGTGCAGGCTCTGCTGTACCGCATCCACCATCGTTTCCGCCGTCGCGCGCTCGATCTGGCGCAGCCGCTGGCTGGATTCATGGCATTCGATGATCGCGCTGTGCAACGATGCGTAATCCACCGGCTTGAACATGATATACGCTGCGCCGTTGCGGCGCGCGGATTCCATCATCACCTGCGAATAGAAATGCGTGTAGCAGATGATTACCGGCGGATCCTTCATTCGGGTAACTTCGCGCATCAGCGTGATGCCGTCGATACCGCGCAGTACGGGATCCAGCAGAAGCACGTCCACATGCGTGCGCTTCATTTCCTCCAACGCTGCCTGAGCGTCTGTTTCGCGGATCACTACTTCGATGTCGGAACAGGAACTGAAATAGCGAACCGCATTATCTACGTTTCGCTCATCCATATCAACGATTGCTAACCTTAGTAATTCCACAAAAACACTTCCATAAGAATTATTTATGCACCATTGGTACCTGTTATATACAGAATAGCATAGGTGCCATCTTTTGTCAATTCCCCGCTAAGATTTTTTGCCTCACCGATTTTCGCGGTAAGTTGCGTCCAGCGCGTCCGCCAGTGCGGGGGTCGAATTGAGCGCCTGCTGCAGGGTGTTCAGATTGTGCCCCACCTCGATCAACAGTGCGGGCGTACCGATTTGCTGGTTGTAACGTCCCTTTTTCACCGTGACGTTTCTGCAAAGGCCGTCGATTCTGCGGTTGATGTTCTGCGTGAGCTGTTGGGCAAACGCCAGATTGCCTTCATAATCCGGCGCTTCATCGCCCGCGTAGGCGTCGCCGCGGCCGACCAGCAGCATGATCTGCGCATATTCCGTATCGCCGTTTTTCAGACTGCGGGCAAGCCCTTCGGAATAGGCATCACGATGCAGATCGATATAGAGATCGAATGGCTCCGCATAGCCGTTAAGCGTTTCGTTGGAACGGACGTAGGCGGTGCCGAGATCATCCTGCTCATGGTCGGTCACATCGTGGGTTACATCGTAGCCCTTTTCACGCAGCAGCGCAGAAAGCGCTTCGCCTACGCGAACCACGCTGTGCTTTTCGTCCTCGGTGCGCCATGCTTCGATGGCTTCATAGGGATCGTCCTCCGTCTGCGCATAGGCCTCATGCGTGTGCGTATGATAGATCAATACGCGCGGGGAGGAAGGCGGCGGCGCGGTGGGATCGGGAATTACGCGAATCTGCGCGCCGTTTTTCATGGCGGCGGTGGTTTGCACCACCTCCGCCCCGTCGCTCGGCAGACCGGTTGATGCGATCTGCACGCCAATGTACGCGATTACGGCCAGCAGCAAGATGATTGCCGCAGCAAGAAGCAAATGCGAACCCTTGACCACCTTGAAACGAATCATTTTCCAGCATCCCCTCCTCCGCAGAAAGAGTATATGCACAATCATCGCATTTCAGAACCAAATTTTGGAAATTTTTCTGATTTTTTTGAATATTTCCAACTCCATAAATCCATATGGCGAATGAGGTGCGAATCGGTTCAATTTGAGCCGTTATATCGCCGGATAATTTGTAAATTTTGCACTTGATGCGTATTATGCTTGCAAATTCGACATTTGCGCGGTATAATTGATTCAAATATTTTACTCGGAGAGGTATGCGCATGGACAATGCACAGGAACTGATTCAGCGCCTGAATCACAGTGGAAAGAAGCTTTCCAAAAGCCATCGCCGCATTGCGGAATGTATCGTAAGCCACTATGATAAGGTGGTGTTTATGACGGCCTCCAAGCTGGGCGAATATGTCGGCGTGTCGGAATCCACCGTGGTTCGCTTCGCTGCGGCGCTGGGCTACAACGGCTATCCGCAGCTGCAAAAGGCGCTGCAGGAGCTGATTCGTCATCGCCTGACCGCTTCCCAGCGCTTTGAAATGACCAGCGATATGGATCATTCGCAGGTTTTGAACAAGGTGCTGAAGGCGGATATTCAGAATATTCGTTCCACGCTGGATGAAATTGATTTAAGCGCCTTTGAACAGGCGATCGATATGATTATTCAGGCGCGAGCCATTTATGTAATGGGTCTGCGCGCATCCGCGCCGATTGCGGAATTCTTCGCGCATTATTTGAAGTTTATTTTCCCGAACGTGCGCGTGGTCACCTCCGGCGTGAGCGATGTATTTGAACAGCTTTCCCGCATCGGGGAGGGCGATCTGCTGATCGGCATTTCCTTCCCGCGCTATACGTCCCGTTCCATCGAAGCGATGGGCTTTGCGCGTCAGCAGGGCGCTTCCCTGATCGCGATTACAGATGGCCCGCTTTCACCGCTGCATTCCACGGCGGATGTGTGCCTGATGGCGAAGAGCGATATGTCCTCCTTCGTGGATTCCTTTGCCGCGCCGCTTTCATTGATCAATGCAC
>CAKUKP010000067.1 GCA_934663625.1 uncultured Clostridia bacterium | reverse complement strand
CGGCATGGGAAGCTATATTGTGAATATGTATCGCTGTATTGACCGCACAAGGGTTCAATTCGACTTCTTGGTACATCGTGCGCGCCGGGGTGTATTCGAGGACGAGATTGAAGCCTTGGGCGGTCATGTCTATCACACGATACTGCTGGATGATTTCAATTTGCCAAATACCTTAAGGCTCAGATGCAGCTGTTCAGAGAACATCTTGAGTACAAATCGTACATGGTCATCTAAACAGCTCTGCATTTTTCTATCCAGGTATTGCTAAAAGATACGGTATTAGAAATCGTATTTTACATTGCCGCTACCTCGGAAAGATCAATACAATCAAGGGCAATTTAAAACACGCTGTTTCTCAGTTCTCACACCTGAATGCCAATATTCGGTTGGCATGCTCTAATGAAGCAGGGAAATATCTTTTCAAGGAGCTGTGACCGCGCTGATTCCGGTCTCTGGCGCGTGGCTTGGCGGCGGTTTGTGCGCGCTGCTGATTCTGCTGGCGGAACCGATAAAGGCGGTGGTTTGATTTGTCATCTTCCTGCTTATTCTGCAGCAGTTGGAGGAAAATCTGATCTATCCGAAGGTCGTCGGAAAATCCGTCGGTCTTCCGGGAATTCTTGTATTAATGGCGGTCACGATTGGCGGCGAAGCGTTCGGCGTTTGGGGAATGCTTTTCAGCGTTCCCATCTGCGCTGTTCTCTACAGCCTTTATCTGGAGTTTATGAAAAAATCGCCCGCGCCGCAGTCTTTCGTCGGAATAAAGCAGGTTGAAGTAAGGCTTTGCCCAGAATTCTGCTCTGTTTTGATATCTGCCCCATGCCCAAATGCCAATCGAAAACGAACAGATCCCCTTGCATTCATGTTTTAGTTCTTCGATGTATTGACAACCATTTTCTATCGTGCTATGATTTTGAAAACATCAGGTTGCAATACCGTTCTGGCATATTCAGGCTCTATCATGCAAGTTCGATGATAACAGAATTCTTACCATATTGCTTACAAAAGAGCGGAGGCAGAAGATGAAGAAGGATAATGTGCATATTAAGACCCTACGGAAGATTGCTGTCGCGGAAACCGATGAGGCTGTAACGACATATGAAACGGGCGATTTCGTATACGGGTTGACGACAACGTGTTATGTGGATTTGCGGCGCAAAACCGTCGTGTATGTATCGAGGGATAGGCAGAAAACGGAGAAAAAGCTGGCAAAGAAGTTATGGCTTTATATCGAAGTATTGATGCAGAGCCCGAATGCGCCGGTGAATGTGAATACGATACTGAATCATCTCTATCCGGATGAGGTTTTTATTGATGCCAAAAATAGCCGGTACAGACTCGATAACATAAAGGGGCGCTTGTGCGATGCGTTGAGAGAAATCGGCGTTACGGATGAAGAACTTGATCACCTGATCGAGGTCGGATGTGGGAAGAACACAATTCAGCTGAACCCCACCAAGCCTGTGTCAACATCATTACACACGGTTCTGGAATTGATCAATGAATCCGGTATGTCCGAAGCGCAATTGGCGAATGTACTCAGCTATATGATGTATCAGGGGGTCTGCGGCAGAATGGGGCGCGAAATGCTGGTTTCTTTGGCGAAAGACGGAAATGGCTGGGCAGCTTTTGAAATTGGTGAGCTTTACTTCCACGGCTATATTACGCAGAACCATCTACCGAATTATGAAAAGGCGTGCGAGTGGTACAAAAAGGCGGGCGACCATCCCGGCGCATTGTGGTCGCTTGGATATGCGATGATGAAAAACTATTGGCCGCACATGAATGATCCTGCCGACATCGATTATGGAACAGCGCTTCAGTATCTTGAAAAGGCCAATAAAATGCTGCGCGTAAAAGGAGGCTCTCCCGCGGCGCTGACAAGCATTGGTCAGCTTTGGGAGGAGGGGCATTACCCTGCAAGGGATTACACGACAGAGAATCGTCATTTTGAGCCACAAAGCTTCAATAAGGCAAAGCAATATTACGAGCAGGCAGATGCAATGGGATACCATTATGCAACCAACCGTCTGGCATTGTATCACGAAAAGAAATTCATGAGTATGCTTACGAGTAATAACCTTGATAATCGGGCGGTCAAGGCATTTGAATGCTATAAACGATCCTCCGAACTGGTTGGGGATGGATATATTTATAATAAGCTGGGTCAGTTGCTTGAAAAGGGGATTGGATGCAAACGCAATGTAGACGAAGCTTGCGTTTACTACATGAAATCGGTTGACGGAGTCCTTGAGGATGATATGACTGGATGGGGTACGTTTAATGCGGCAAGGGTATGCGCCAATCGCATTTCCGGTCAGTCACTGGCTTTTGTAAACTATCCCCGCGCGCTCGATCTGTTTCGCTCCGCACTTCAAATGCTTCCGGTTGAAAAACGTGCGGTTGTGCTGACGGAGATGATCAATGTATTGCTGGACAACGCAGCTCAGATTCCGGTAGATATCGCGCAAAGGTGGAAACTGATTACTGTCGATGATACCGAACGCTTTCTGAAGGATTACGAAAAAATGATTGACATCAGCGACGCGAGAACGTTAAAGAACCGTCTTGAACTGTTGTAATAACAAATTATGCAGAAAAGCCCTTGTTTCCGAGTGAAGCAAGGGCTTTGATGAATTGAATTTAAGCGTTGGGCAGCCCGACAGGCTGTCCATTTTTGGATAATTTTGATAGATTTTTTATCCTGTCTTTTGAATATATCTATTGCTATAATAAAAATGGTGCGAGGCAGACTGTGGCAACGGTTCTTTAACCGAATCCAATACGTTTGCCTGCGCCAAAATATAAAATTCGGAGGGAAATAAAATGCGCATGGAAGAATTCTTTGACCGATTAAACCGATGTATGGAGAAAGCGCTCATGGATGATCTATGGTTCATCTCCGATGACGAAGATGAAATGTCGGATATATGTGTGAATCAGGATAGATCGATCCGCATCTTAAATACATCCTTGGATTATAAAACGGATGACGTCAGGAAAATTCAATATGAGATCAGGTCAGAAGGAAATACTTCAAAGATTCTAATCACTTTCAGCGATCACAATTGTGTTGAACTGGGCATACGGGATGGAGATAAGTATTTTTTAATAAAAGCAGGCGACAGGATGAATACGACGACTACGCAGGACGAAGCCGTTCCAATACACGAGGGTTATCCCTGCACTGCTTTTGATATTGAAGATGCCGGCGAAGCATGGCGACACATGAAGCACTATACCATAGTACAAAACTTCGGCGATGTGTATAACGGAAAAAACCTGTTTTGTTTTGATGAAGGTGGACGTTATCTGGCCAGGTGCAAGAAATGCGGAGGGTACATTCTGGTTCAAAAGTCGGAATTTCACGGAGAAGAAGATGATTATTACGCGGATTACTTCCCAGTGAGCGGACTCGAAGAATGTGTGGAACTCAACGAGAAATACGACGGTTTTCAAATCGAGGAGAGCTTTCCCAGGCGTTATTTGAAAATGACAAACCTGCGATACCACTGGTAAGCCAACAGACGAACCGTATAACCATTGGGATTATGATAGATTACCGGCAGACGCTTTGCGTTTATCCGGCATAATACCCACTGCACGGCTTGAATGGAACTGATAGAATTTTGGTAGAAATTGCCTTCATCGGTACGAATCAAAATGTGATATAACAATTGTGTCGACAGGGAAAGTCGAAAGAAACACAGCATGGACGACAATATGAAAAGGAGTGAACCCTGATGAAGCAGTATAACATTGAACAGGCCAAAAAGTATCTGGAAGGTTTGGAAGAGCGCGACGTTATGGCAGAGTCCATGAAAAACGTTCTTGACTACCTGGAATCTCACCGGATGAAGGGACAGGTGATGCCTGAATACGGCATGATCAATATGAGGTTTGGCGGTGATAAGTATCCTCTCGTGATGAAGATCGAATTTGACGCCAATCGTGAAACGGCTTCCGCTTCCGTTGCGATGCCGGCTTTCTGTGTGGAAGAAAAGAGAACGGTTCTCGCAGAGCTGCTGCATCGGATCAATTTTGTTACGGTGCTCGGCGAGTGGAAGTTTGATCCCAGGGATGGTGAATGCATGATGAAGTATACGCAATTCATCGGTGATACGCCGTTGAGCCTGAAGCAGGCCGAGCGGATGGTGGATATCAGCCTGCTATCGGCCCACATGTACGAGGAAACCATCGTTCCGATGATGATGGGCAAGGAACCGGAAAGTGACAATGCCTGCAGCGAATACAAGGCGATGATGGGGATGGATGATGACCACTCTTTATTGAGGCGGATGCTCCAACAAGCACTTGAGGCTAAGCAGAAGGAAGCTTTGGAAAAAAACTCGGGTGATAGCAACTCTGCGGAAACCGAGGAATAGAAAACGGGCAAATAACTGATATTTGAAACGGAGGTGAGAGAAAATGTCCAATCATAAGCATGTCTGGGTTCTGGTTTCCCAAAATGACGACCAGTTTGTCTACCGGTGCTCTATCTGTGGTGAGATCAAGGTAGAAGAACGCAACTGATTCCCTCGTGCCGTCCCATCTCGATTCGAACCTCTGAGATGGGACGGCTGGCTATACAGTTATCAAATTACGGTCAGCCGAAACGAAGCAAATTCGCGGGCAATCGAAAAAGTAAATGCCGCGATTTGCGGCGGTTTTTGATGCATATTTGAGGGTCGTTGTCAGACGAAAATGGTTACTTCTTTTCATCCAGCAGCATTACGCCCTGCGGTGGGTTGCGGTCGATGGCGCCTATATTCCTCGCTGGTACCGGCAGAATACCCGTTGGCGGTATCAAAAAGTTGATGCCCAGATCGAGGGCGTGCCTGACCACATCTTCGGTAGCTGCTGCGTCCAGCGTCCAATCGTGCATGGTTCCGGCCTTGCCAAAGCTCATGCAGCCCACGCATACCCTGGAAATTTCAATATCGGTTTTTCCCAATTTGGTATATTCCATATCAATTCATCCTCTCCAATACAGCGGTGAAGTCTTTTTCCATGCCGGACAGAATTTCCATGCCGGATTCTACATGCCCAAGCCTGATCAGGGACGGAGAATAGCGAAAATCCTGATAGAAAATGCAAAGGTTGCCCCATGGCGCATAAAGACACAGATCGCCCGTTTCCGGATCGCAGCCATCCGGTTCGTCATCGGTCGGCAGCGCGTCGGGCGGATATGCGATTTTTTCCGTTCTATTGTAATCTGAAAAGCGCAATTCCATGGGGAGTGCTTCATAAAGCGCGTTCGCGGCAGGGGTATCATACAGAACGATGGTTACTTCCTGTCCATCCACGCACATTTTCAGTTTTCTTTCTGCGGATTTTGGCGTATCGGATTGCTCCGCACAAGCCGTAAGACAGAACAGTGCAAGGGTGCAGAGAAACAGAAAAGATAGGGTTTTCTTCATGCTGCGACCTCCTTTTTTCTGCGGATCATTTTGGATGCGTAATGCGCGATGAAAATGCAAAGCCCCATATCCAGAAGTCCGCGTTCAATGCCATCTTTGATATTCACGGCGTTTCCACTGTAAATCTCATAGCGAATGCGGGAATACTTTCTTCGGAACGCCGCGATGCAATCGGTCAGGATTCGGGTGGACAGGAATTCGCCGCTTCCAATCAAAATCGTCCCTTCCAGATTTTCTTCTTTATTGAGAAAATCCCGTCTGGTTTTGTCGGCGAGCGCCAGTATCTCCTGCGCGCGGCGCTTGAGCAGCATTCCGTCCTCCGTGAGCGTAATGCTGTGATTGCTGCGGGTGAACAGCTTTACGCCAAGTTCCGCTTCCAGATCGGCAATCTGCCGCGAAAGCGTGGGTTGGGTAATGTGGAGCTGCTCCGCCGCCCGCGTAAAGTTTTCCTCTCGCGCAACCGCGAGAAAGTAATTCAGCACTCGAAGTTCCATATCGATCCCTCCACAAAAATTATAGCAAGCGTGCAGACGAAAATCAATATAACTGAACGCAGGAAATGCCGCCAGCTCATATGCAGCGCAAAAAATGACCGCCGTCCGTGCAGATGCGAACGAGCGGCGGTTTCTGTGATTTGGATTTGTTTTACGGTTCGATGATGTTGAAGAACAGCTCCGGCGCGCACATGCTTTCGCACAGGGCGGTAAGCAGCGAAACATCGCCGCCTTCGACCGTCACCAGCTGATTTACTTCTTCCAGATTTCCGTTGATGATGGCGAGAATGCCCATGCGCTGGGTGGATAGGGTAAGATCGGCGTTTGCGTCGAAGGTATCCTTATAATACAGCAATACGCCGTGATGCACCTTCAAAAGGTAATCATCACCGTCCTGAAGCTTCAGGTTTACGGTAAAGGATCGATCCGCCAGCTTTTCCGCGTCCATCTGAATGCCCATGCAATCCAGCATCGTCTGCGCGTCCATGCCCTGCGCAGTACTGCCCACGCCGATGCGGTTGGCTTTCGGATAATTGTCCGTACCGTTGCGCAGCTCAAGCGCCGCAGTCAGATACGCGTTTCGCCATGCGCCGGATTCCGCCTGATAGCCCAGCTGTTCCAGCGCATCGGCGCACAGGCAGCGCGCATCCTGATTGGCGGGATCGGCGAAAACCAGCGCGTTCGTGATCTGCGCTACCCACTGGTATTCGCCCTTTTCGAAATCGGCGCGCGCCATTTCGATTATGCGATCCGCGTCGCCCAGATATTCTACCAGCTTCTGCGCGTATTCGGTTGGCGCAAGTTCATTTAAGTGCACGGGATTTGCATCGTACCATCCCATGTACTTCTGATAGACGGCGCGAACGTTGTGGCGCAGCGTGCCGTAATACTGGCGGGTGTACCATACCTTTTCCAGCGCTTCGGGCAGCTGAATCATATCGGCGATTTCCGTCGCGGTATAGCCCTGATTGATGTACAAAAGCGTCTGATCGTGCATGAATTTGTATACGGCGGCGGTGTTGGTCAGATATTCGTTCACCACGTCCCTGCCCCAGTGCGGCCAGTTGTGGGATTGGAATACGACCTCGGCATCCGCAAACAGCGTCTGCGCTTCGGTAATGTAGCGCGCCCAATCGTTCGCGTCGCGCACCTCTGCACCGCGCAGCGTATATAGATTGTGCATGGTGCCGGTGCAGTTTTCCGCCATCCAAAGCGCCTGCATATCGGGGAAATAGGTGTTCATTTCGGCGGGGGATTCGGTGCCCGGTGTGAGCTGGAAGATCGTTCGAACGCCGTCAATTTCCATTTCACACAATTCATCGGTGATTTCATACGTGGGCGCGATGTAGCCCACGCCGGTCTGGACGACGGTAAGTCCGATGCCTACGGAAAGCCGTCCCTGTTCATCGTAGGGCAGGAAGCTGCCGTACTGATAGGTTGTGCGGCGCTTCATCGCGGTTCCGGCGAATACGTTTTCCCGCATCACCGAATCCACAAAGCCCTGCGGCACGATGATCGCGGTCTTGCCGGAGGCGATCTGCTGATCAAGCGGCAGCGCTGCATCGGCGGCGTCCTCGGCGGAAATCAGCCCTTCGATGCCGCCGTAATGATCCGCGTGCGCATGGCTGATGATGATGGCGACGATGGGATCATCGCCCATTTCCGAACGGAACAGCTTCAGCGCTTCCGCGGCAGTGTAGCGGCTGCTGGCGCAATCCATGATGATCCAGCCGTGCTGACTGCGCACGAAGGTGACATTGGAAATATCGTAGCCGCGCACCTGATAGATATCATCGGTAACCTGAAAGAGGCCGTAGAGCGCGTTGTACTGCGTGTTGCGCCACAGGCTGGGGTTGGCGGACGCGGGCGCGGTTTCGGCGCTGCGCACGAAATCATACGCATCCTGCGACCAGATCGTCATCCCGTTTTCGGCAAGAATCGTAAGATTTTCCGGTGCGGCGATCAGACCGCGATTCGCAAATTCCGCTTCCTGTTCATCGGAAAAATCCAGCAATTGATACACTTCCGCGTTGGTGGCTTCGGTAATTTCGGTCGCGGGCTTCTTTTCGGCGTTGAGGGTTGTTTCCGCAAGCGCGCAGGAGAGCATAAACAGCGCGGCGAGCGCGTAAGCAACGATTCGCTTCATCATTTATCCTCCATGAATTACTAAAAATCGGTCTGGCGTAATAACGCGCCAGACCGAAACGATGTTTTCTTATTTTGCGAGCACTACGGAGATCTTGATTGCGCGCTCCGCTTCATCCAGATCGAACGCGCCGTTATCCGCGCTCGTCACGCGCAGTTCGTAGATCGTGCCGTCGGTCATCGCATCGACCGCCTGACCGTTTTCATCGGTGATCGTCCACAGCTCCGGCGCGACCTGCGCGAGCTTTCCATCCGCGCCGTAGGCGTAGAGCGAAAGTTCGGATACATTACCGGACAGGTTGTTTATGCGGATCGCCACGGTGGTGTTGGGGTGCACGTTGCGTACCGCAACGGTGTTCAGCCAGCTTATCACGCTGCCCGCGCCGCCATCCTGCGCAAAATGATCCTGCGAAAGTACATTGCGCGCCGCCTGATCCAGATCGATCTTGCGATAGGGCATTTCGGGCAGGTAAACGAACCGATCCTGAAGGCGCAGCAGTTCCAGATAGCCGGTGGGGCAATAGAGCGCGTTGCCGCTGTTGCCCGCATACATGCCGATCGCCATGTTGTTGTAACCGAATTTGTTGGATACATCCATGGTAAATACGGTTTCGCCGGTTTCCCAGTCCAGAATAATGTACTGCCACATGCGGGTGTTCAGATCCTGTACATAGCCGTAGATGTAGCCGGTGGCGGTGGAGAGCTTCATGATCGAGGTATCGCTCAGATCATTGCGGCTCCAGATGCACTTCATTTCATAACCGGTTTCGGTTTTGATCGTATCTACGCGCTGCACGCCTGGGGCGATCATGCTGTTGCCCTGGGTGAGCCAGTTCATATCGTAGATGTTGGCGTAGCTCTGGATGGAAGAATCGCTGTCCGGATTGGCAAGACCAGCGCTGCCCGCGCCAAACCAGTTGCAGACGATCGTGCTGACCGTGCCTTCGCCATCATCGTATACGATCGCGGAATTTTCAACCGCTACCTGATAGCCTTCGGGCAGATCATCGATCACCGGCAGACTGGCGACCACTTCGCCGGTTTTCATATCCAGCGCGATCAGATTTACGATTTCCTGATTATCGGTAAACAGCACCAGATTGGGGGTCAGCGAGGGGGAGCATCCGCCGCCCCATGCCAGACCGCCGCCGGTGGTCTTATCGCCTTCGCAGCTGACCTTCGCGCCGACGCTTTCATAGGGAGTCTTCCAAACGACTTCTACGCCTTCGTTCGCGCGCAGCAGATAGCAATTCTGATTGGTCAGGATCACCGCGCCTTCGCTCGAAGCGGCGATGCCGTTTTCAGCGCCCTCGCCCGCGGGCAGATCATAAACGAATACCGCCTCGGCAAGATCGGTTTCTTCGCCGCTGAGAATCGCATCGATGGCGCTGCGGGCGATGTAGCCCAGCACGCCCTGCTGTCCGCGATCGGGATAGATGCGGAAGCCGCCGGTAGCGAACCACAGATTGCCTTCGTAATCGAATACCACGGACAACAGATTCTGGGTAAGCTCCTTGCCCAGCGCCGCTTCGGCCGCGGCCTTTACATCGATATCCAGCACCTTTTCAAATTCGGGCAGTACGCTGCCTTCTTCATCGGTGGCGCGCAGCATCAGCACATGGTTGTGGCTGGTGGGGCATACGATGCGGTTTTCATTGTCCAGATAGGTATAGGAGCTCTGGATCATATAGCCGCCGCCATCGTGCTGCTTGGGCGAAAAGTAACCGAGCGTAGTGGTTTCTTCAGCGTTCAGATCGCGAATCGCGATGCCGCCCAGCAGCGGTACCACCGCATGGCCATAGCTGTCGAAATAAATCGCGGGGGAAGCATTGGCGTTGGTGGTTTCATAGGACACGTTGATTTCGGGATAAATGCCCAGCGGCAGGACTTCATCGGTAGAATCGGTATTGTAGCCGTCGTGATGAATGTTGGCATCGCTCTTTGCCATATAGGGATTTTCCTCCACCTGCTTGGGCGAGAGCGCCTTTACGGGCAGCGCGGCGGCGTTGGCGGCCGCGGCAAGGCACAGGGCGGCAATCAGCATAATGGCGATTGCGAAGCGAATCGATCTTTGCATGAATTTGTCCTCCTCATCTTTCTGTTTTGTTTTGAATCATTCGGGCGTTCTTTTCTTCAAACCATACGTTCAGCCCGCGCGGAAGGTTTTCCTCGATTGCTGGCTCCAGCATGAAATAATCCGCGCGCAGCCGGAACGCCTGAAGCGAAAAATCCAGATCGCTGCACCAGATGATTCCACACGCGGGCAGAAGGGAACGAAGGTGTTCCGCGGCATTCAGTCCTGCCACGCCGGACAGGGCGATCAGCGCATTCGTCGGCGCGGCCTTTCGCACGCTTTCGAAAAACGATTCCTGATTGTCGTGGCATTCGATCTGCGGAAACAGCCCTCTCGCGCTGCAAAACCGAATGATTGGATTTACATAGCGTTCCATAGCCGCATCCTGATCCGCCAATACATAAATTCGGTACACAGCATTCCTCCGTTCAAATTCGCCTTCGATGATCTATCGCGTTTCAGTATAGGGAAAAGCGTTCGGGCATTCAATACCTTTGGCACGAAACGGGCGATAATGGCACGAATCTTTTGGTAAAAAGCGCATAGCCGCGCGGCGCGGTATGTGGTATAATCATAGATGTAGATTTGCAGGGGAGTGCGATCTGTATGCGAATTGCAATCGTGGATGATCTTTCAGGGGAGCGCAGGCTTCTGCGCGATCGGTTGGAAACCGCGCTGAAGCGCCGAAACGTGCGCGCGGAGTTTTTTGAATATGAAAACGGGGAAGATTTTATAAACGCAGCGATGTTGAATCGCTTTTCCGCCGCCTTTCTGGATATTTATATGGATGGAATCGACGGCGTTGAAACGGCGAAACGGCTGCGTGCGTTCGATGTGGAATGCCTGCTTGTGTTTACCACGACATCGACCGATCACGCACTTCAGGGCTTTCAGGTGCGCGCGATGGATTATCTGGTAAAGCCGTTTGCGGAGGATGAAATTGATCGGCTGACAGGGGAAATGCTCGCGCGCCTGCCGCGGCCGGATACGTATCTGGAAATACGGATAAACGGCAGCGATATTCGATTGAGCTGCAAAAGCATCATCTATGCGGAACATTTCGCGCACATGATTCATGTGCATACCGCGGCGCAGAAAACGCTGATCACGCGCCGGACATTTCAGGATTTCATCGCGCCGCTTCGGAACGATGCGCGCTTTTTCATCTGCGGGCGCGGCGTGATCGCCAATTTGGAGCACGCTGCGGATTTTGACGGAAATGCATTCATCATGGATGATGGCAGCCGCGTGGTTGTGAGCCGCGATCTTGCCAAAACGGCGCGACAGGCGCTGATGGAATTTCTGATCGAGGGGAGACGCTGATCGTGGAAAATGCATTAAGACCGATACTTGAACTTACTGTGGTCATCCCCGCGCTGTTTCTGGCGTACAGTCCCATGCAATCCTATCTGCGTCAGCCCGCGGGGAAGCTTATACGCTGGGCGCTTCCGCTGCTTCTGGCAATCATCATCGGCTGCGGCGCAATCTGTTATCGGCTGCGCGCGTCGACGGCGGTCGCGCAGGTCATTGTTACCGCCGCCGCCGCAACCGTCTACATTCGCTCGCTTCGCGTTTCGCTGTGGAAATCCGGAACGGTGGCGCTGTCGGTCTGCGCGGTTTTTGCGTGCCTGAACAGCCTGACCAGAGCCATCGATGCGGCGATGACGATGCAGAACGCCGCGGCGGAAAACGATCCGTGGTTCTGTATGCGCGCCGTTTTGTGCGATAACGCCATGTGCTGGATCATCGCCGCGGTTGCGCATTATCCCGCCACCCGCATCGTGCGCAGCATGGTGGAGGATGAAAATTTCGCCCAGACCTGGTACGTGTTCTGGATTCTGCCGGTGATTTTTATCGCGCTCAATCTGTTCATGATTCCAAAATATCGAAAGACGCTGTACACCGGCAGGGTCTTGCAGGGCTATGTCGTCATCAGCCTTGCGCTGCTGATTCTGCTGCTCCTGTTCAATGCGATATTTCTGCTGATGGCGAACAGCCTGAATCGAAACGCCCGTTTGCAGCAGGAAAACTATTTGCTCTCCATGCGTCAGGCGCGATATGAAAATCTGAAAACCGCGATCGAGGATGCGCGGCAGGCGCGGCACGATATGCGCCACCAGCTGAACCGGATATCCGCGCTGGCAGAGGCGGGCGATTTGAACGCGCTTCGGGAATACCTCGCCGGGGTGAACGGAAGAATACCCGATATGGAAATGAATTTCTGCGAAAACCGCACCGCGGACAGCGTAACCGGGCATTACTGCGCGCTGGCGCGGCGGGAAAATATACCGTTTCAGGCGCGGATCGATCTGCCGGAGCGGACAAACGCGGATGAAATCGATTTATGCCTTACGCTTTCCAATCTGCTGGAAAACGCGCTCGAGGCCAGCCTGCGCACCGATCCTGCGCGGCGGCGGATATATCTGCAAATGCACATGCACGCGGGGCGAATTCTGCTGATTCAGGTGGAAAACGCGTTCGACGGCGAAATCTGCGAAAAGGACGGCATTTATAAATCCGCCAAGCGAAAGGGCAGCGGCGTGGGCATTCAGTCCGTGCGCCGCATCGCCGAAAAAAACGGCGGCGCGTGCAGCTTTACCCATCAGAATGGTGTATTTACCGCGAAGGTGATGCTGCGCGGTGATGATCAGGCGCTGAAGAATTCGGACGGCGCGCGCAATACGTGATCGTAAGCCAGCACCGAAGCGCCCAGCAGCATCGGATCGCCATCGAGCGTGCAAACCTTGATCTGAAGATGATCGTAGACCTCCGGCATCAGATATTGCCGGAAGGTCTGTTTTGCCGTTTCCAGAAAGAGC
Source organism: uncultured Clostridia bacterium (assembly GCA_934663625.1). Lineage (GTDB taxonomy): Bacteria > Bacillota > Clostridia > Christensenellales > Aristaeellaceae > SFTH01. Next base: position 4,579 of record CAKUKP010000067.1, on the reverse strand, counting down.
GATCCGCCGTTTACCAGCCTGTCGCCAAATACCACGACTTCGGGATCCAGCGTATTGATCACGCCCACGATGCCGAAGCATAGATAGGAAACGGTTTTCGCATACGCACGGCACGCGTCAGGGTCGCCCTCGCGTACCTGCTTTAGAATGTCCTTCACGTTCGGGCGCGCCTGCATCGTATCCGGATTCGCCGGATTGTATTGCTCCGTACAGCAGATGTTTTCAAGCGCCACGGATGATCCGTACAATTCCAGACAGCCGCGGTTTCCGCATTCGCAGCGGGCACCCAGCAGATCGATGCTGGTGTGGCCAATTTCGCCCGCGAAGCCGATTCTGCCGCGATATATTTTTGAATTTAAGATCAGTCCCGCGCCGATGCCGCGGTCGGCGGTCACAAAGATCATCGATGAAGGCTGATCCTCGCCGCCGAACCACATTTCCGCCAGTGCGCCGCAGTTTGCATCCTGATCTACGAAAACCGGCAGCAGCAGCGCCTGTTCCAGCGTTTTGCGGATGTTGATCTTTTCCCAGCCGGGGAAGCCGCTCATCATCGATATGCGCGATTGACTGTAATGGAAGGGGCCGGGCACGGCTACGCCCACGCAGCGCACGGGGGTTTGATTTCGCGAAAGCAGCTTTCGCGCCATCGCAATCACGCGATCCATGGACGCCTGCGCGCCTTCGCTCGCGCTGATTTCGCATTGTTCCATATCGTAGAGCACGCCGTCCATATCGTAAATGGCGGCGTTGATATAATCCCGGTTGATGTGAATGGCGAGCGCGCGGTATTTTTCCGTGTTGATCCGCAGCGCCGTCGCCTTGCGGCCGAGCCCGTTTCCGATGCTTTCCTGTTCGGATACCGCGCCCCATTCGATCAATTGCGATACCAGCTTGGTTACCGCCGCCTGTGAAAGCCCCATGACCTGCGCCAGCTTTACGCGCGTGCAGTGGGGAATGCGGCGGATCGCTTCGATCGCCATGGATAGATTGTGCTCGCGCTGAATGCTCTGGTTGATGCTGCTGATCTTCATTTGTACACCGTCCTGATTCCGAATATCGTATATTCTCTATATTCTACATACTGCGCCGTTTTCCTGCTTTAAAGTGATGAATTAATTCACGCACTTCACGAATTCGACGTTTTGTTAATTACATTCACGGAAGCTGACGAATAAAGTAAATACAATTAATCGATCGAGCCTCTATATTTCGGTTCTGATTCTTATTAATTGTGCGATATTTGTACTTTCGTGCGAATAACTATTGACAAAAGATCGATTGTTGGCTATAATTTACTCAGTTAAGGAAATGACGGCTTCTGTGAAGCAATTCATGGAATGCTGGCAGCAGATTCGCCTGCGTTGGTACATATAAGGAGCGACGGGAAATGGGTAGGTATTTCATTGGCATCGATCTTGGAACTTCAAGCGTGCGCGCTTTCCTGATAGATTTTGAAACCGGCATTTCAACCGCGGCGCAGGAAACCTATGAAACGCTGATCCCGCAATCTGGCTATGCGGAGCAGGATCCCGAAACCTGGTATCAGAAAACCTGCGAATGTATCCGCCGCGCGATTCAAACCGCCGGCGTTGATCCGAAGGAAATCGAAGCGGTCAGCTTTTCCGGTCAGATGCACGGCCTGGTTGCGCTGAATGAGGAACACAAGCCGGTGATGAACGCCGTGGTATGGCTGGATCAGCGCAGCGGCGAAGCCATCAACGAAATCTACGAAAAGCTGGGCGCGGAATTCATCACGAAGCAGACGCAGAACCGCATCGCCGCGGGCTTCATGGTTTCTACATTGTATTGGCTGAAAACCCGCAGGCCGGAGCTTTACGCGAAGGTACGCAAGGTGTTCATGCCGAAGGATTACGTCAAATTCCGGCTGTGCGGCGCGATTATCACCGATTATTCCGACGCTGCGGGCAGCCTTGCCTTTGATAACGTGCAGCTTCGCTGGTCGGAAACGCTCCTGAACGCGCTGGGGCTGGATCTGAGTCTGATGCCCGAATGCGCGCCTTCTACGAAGATCGTCGGCCGCATCACGGCGCAGGCGGCGGCGGATACCGGACTTTGCGAATCGACCTGCGTGGTCAACGGCGGCGCGGATCAATGCATGATGGCGGTGGGCAACGGCATCGTGGAGGACGGCGTATTTGCATCCAACATCGGCACGGCGGGACAGATTTCCACAACCGTACGCAAGCCCGTGTACGATACTGCGCTTCGTACAAATACCTTCGCCCACGCGGTGGAGAACAGCTGGAACCTGATGGGCGCATGCCTGAATTCCGGCATTTCCCTGAAATGGATCACGAAGCAGGTGCTTCATGACACCGACTATGATGAAGTCAACCGCAAGGTAGCTGCCAGCCCGATCGGCGGAAACGGCCTGTTTTTCCTGCCGTATCTGACCGGCGAGCGCACGCCGCACATGGATTCGAAGGCGAAGGGCGTATTTTTCGGCCTGACGCTGGCGCACGATGGCGCGGCGCTGGAGCGCGCGGTGATGGAGGGCGTGGTATTCGCCCTGAAGGACTGCCTGAACGTGTTGCTGGAAATGGGCGTTGAATGCAAGCGCATCATCGCCGCGGGCGGCGGCGCGCGCAGCGATGTATGGCTGCAGATGCAGGCGGATATCTTTGAACGCCCCGTATACCGCAGCGCATCCGATGAACAGGCGTGCCTGGGCGCGGCGATTACCGCCGCAGTGGGCGTCGGCAAATATAAGAATTATCTGGAAGCGTGCGCCGCGTGCGTAAAGGAGCCCGAACGGGCGTTTTACCCCATCGCGGAAAACGTGGAAGTGTATCGGAAGATGTATCCGGTGTACCGCGAACTATATCGCGCCAACCGCCACATCTTTTCGCAGATCGGCGATATATTCGCCGTTAAATAAGTTTGGCAAAGGGCGCAATAACCCTTTACAAAAATATTTTAGGAGGAGTTTATCATGAAGAAGATTCTGGCACTCGTACTTTGCATGCTCATGGCTGTATCCCTTGCAGCAGCAGCGTCCGCTGAGGACGTATGGCATCTGGGCATCCTGGTTCACTCCCTGGACAACGAATTCTGGGCGCAGGAAGCCAACGGCGGCATTCTGTTCGCAGAATCCAAGGACGATGTTGAGTATCAGGTTCTGACCACCGACGGCGACGACAACAAGGAAATCCAGGCAATGAAGGACTTCATCGCCCAGTATGGCGATAAGTGCATCTTCGTAGCGGATCCGGCTTCCAAGGCCAACACCGCGAACATCGTTGAAATCTGCGAAGAAGCAGGCTGCAAGGTGACCATCCTGTGGCACCATGCCGACGATCTGGAGCCCGCGGACTTCGACAGCTTCGTCTGCCACATGTCCCCCGATGATTTCGTAGCCGGCTACAACACCGCCAAGTATCTGTTCGATCGTCTGGGCGGCAAGGGCAAGGTTTGCGCGCTGTACGGCATGCAGGGCGAAGACTCCGCCGCCAACCGCTACGCCGGTTTCGAAGCTGCTCTGAAAGAGTATCCGGAAATCGAACTGGTTGACATGCAGGTTGCTTCCTGGTCTCAGGATCAGGCGATGACCTTCACCCAGACCTGGCTCTCCACCAACGATGATATCGCTGCGATCTGGGCTGCGAACGACACCATGGGTCTGGGCGCGGTTGAAGCGCTGAAGCTCGCCGGCAAGAATGGTCAGATCCTGACCTGCGGCTGCGACGGCATTGCCGCTGCTTACGAAGCGATCCAGGCTGGCGATATGGCTTGCACCGTCGCCAACAACGGCTACCTGCTGATGGGCTATGGCGCTGCCTATGCTTATGAAGCTGCGAAGAACGGCCTCGTCGTTGAAAACCCGGTCATCAAGACCCAGGCAGTTCTGGTTACCACCGAAAACGTTGACGAATACAAGGCAATGTTCATCGATGGCCAGCCCGAGTACGATTTCACTGACCTCGACTTCTGCGTCCTGTCCGCATATCCGACCTTCGCTGATGTGAAGTAATCGAAGATAAAGATAAGGATTGACTGAACGTAGCCCGGTCTCCTGTGACGGGGGATCGGGCTGCTTTCCGTTTCAGGTAAACGATGGTTAAACGACGTATGCACCATGCGGCATTTGATCATCGTTTATCTGGCACGTGAAAGCGACCGGCGCGATGCGCGCTTGCAAAATCGTTACCCTATGGAAAACACCATACAAAGATAAATTGTTTCGGGAGGTTATCGTTTATGCATGAAAGAATCAGGAAAAAGCCATCCGAGATGACGGTTGCGGAGCAGTTCGTTGCCAAGGTGGAGCGCGAATCCCGCAGCAGCAGCATCCGCGTATACGCGCCGATGATCCTGCTGGTGATTTTGACGATCGGCTTTTCCATCTACAATCCCCGCTTCTTCTCGAAGGAAAACGTCGCCAATATTCTGGGCACGGCGGCGGTGCCGCTGATTCTGGCGACCGGCCTTACGTTCGTACTGCTGGTAGGGCGTATCGATCTGTCGGTCGAAGGCGTGATGGGTCTGGTGGGTTCCTGCATCGCGCTTTTGATGCTGAACAACCGAAACGCAAACGACTGGGGTCTGCTCGGTCTGTTCC